>JAERRX010000045.1 GCA_016735225.1 Sulfurimonas sp.
ATATAAATAAAAGCATATTAAAAAAACTATTTTCTTCAAATATAGATAGTTCTCTAATACTCAACATTCCAAAACAACTTAGACACCAAGAGTTTTATTTTATAGGTATAGAGTCAAAAAAAGATGGATATTTAACTTTAATTCAAATATATGAAAATGGAGAAACTGCACTTTTGTTTAGCAATAAAAAAGCAAATAATAATATAAGACTAGAATATCCAAACAGAAATGAATATGATGGACTAGAGGCATATCTCAATGAAAGTCAGACTAAAGCAAAAGATTTAACAATCGCACTTATTTGTAAAGAGAAAAAAGACTTTAGTTATTTTGACAATATTTCAGTATATAAAGAAAAATATGCTAAAGTTTATGGAAAAGTATTTGATATGATGAGTGGATGCAATGTCAGTAGTGAAATAGTGGAGATCAAAAGATAGGAGTCTTACGAAGATATCTGAAGTGATGGCTATAGCCTCTAGGTGGAGATTTTGAAAATGATGATAGGTGAGCATTAGTTTTTGATTTGGGTTGAGTCTATAACTATTTTGATTATGTTTATTGTTTGTCGTAGGCACATCTAAAACCAATATGTTCATACTCATAGCTTTTAGACGACCTATATATGAAGTTTACAAATCGTACATCAAAAAACTCTCTATCTTCACGGTTTTTATAGCTACCACCCTTGATTACAATCTTGTCATCTTCTCCCTCATAAAGAGTTGTAGTCATCTCCCACACATTGCCCATCATGCCAAAGAGTCCATTTGCCGACTCAATACTTAGATCTACCGTTGTTAAGTAGTTGTCCATTTTCTCTTGAGCAGACTCATAGCCAATAGTAGGATAAGCGATAAAAACACTCTCTTTATTTTGGTACTTTCCGATTTTTGTTGGTGTTATCGCAGCCAATATCCACTCTTGTTGTGTAGGCAACCGAGCATCTATACTCTTACAATATTTACCAGCTATATCAAAACTCACTTTTGTTACAGGAAGCAGTGCATCATCCTCATCGTAGTAGTCATACTTCTCTAACCAAAGAGCTGTTTTCATGTTCTCTATCTTCTTATGATGCTTACTATACTCTTTTGCAAATTCAAAAAAGTTCCTTTTACTTACTTCATACTTCTGTATATAAAAGGGTTTTTGGGTTTGAAAGGATTTGTGAGATGTCTCAAATGCTAGTTTTGACTTAAGCTGTGGTATCGCAAGATTTTGGGGGACTATCTCGACCTTTGCATTCTCAAATGCAAGGGTCACTAAAGGAAAAAAAAGATATATAAAAGAGAGTTTTTTATATCTGCACATTTAAAGCTTCACTAAGTAGCTCTCTTAAAACCTGTCCAGTCTTACCAGTGATAAGTGCTGCATTGTTATCAAACTCGGCATTTACTATCTCTTTTGTCATGATAGTTATAGTATTTGCAGTAGAGTTTAAGATCACTAAAAATATTCTCACATCTACAAAGTAAACTCTCTTTTTGTCATAGGGAGTAAACGACTCAAGAAAAACACTATCTGGGTTTACCATTTTAACAATTTTACCATTTGCATCTCTTAGTGTTACTTTTATATCTGTAACCATCTGAACCTCTTTCTCAAGGTAGATATTTGATACTTTAAACAGAGTGTTTTCAGCCAATAGCTCTAACTCATTTTTTTCCTCTTTTTCACTGTTTACATCTTCAAAATCACTCTCAGAGAAGTCAGCAAAGTCATCATCTTCTTCACTCTCTACAGTTTTCTCCTCTTTGTTGATTTTGTTATACTCAAAGAGAAGAGTTTCGTTAAGTTTATCTAGTTCAAGAGTAACTAGTTTTTCATAGTGATTTTTTCTAGCATATTTTTTAGGAGTTACTATATTTGCTTGTAACTCTTTTGCAACGATCACTCTGGTAAGTTTCTTTATCTGGTCACGATAGCCTCTTTTTATGGCTATTCTAGACTTTTTTGCTCTCTTGTTTGTGACTAAAACAGGTGCGATCACGAGGTTGTACTCTGAGTTGTTTACACTACTAAAGTATGCTGAGAGTTCAGATGCATTGAGCTCAGATGTGCCATAGCCTAGTAAAAACAGTGCTACTATTAGTTTTTTAAATATACTCACTGTTTACTTCTGCTTCATACATCTAAAAGTGACATTTGCACCTGTATGACTTTTAGAAGCACCCCAGTACTGATAGTTTGCCCAGTCAAATAAAATGATCTCATTTCCAGAGATCTCAACACTATCATCATCCTCTGCCATATCATCAATCTCTACTGCAGTTCTACAGTTTTTACTGTACTTCTTCTGTCTTAGACTTAGAGTATCCGCTTCACTGCAGTACTTGTCATCAAACTCACTAGAGTAACCCTCTATCATCTCTTCATGTCCGGGACTAAAGGGTTTAGATATCACACCATCTCTTCTAGCATACTCAAAAACATAGACAGAACTCAGTGAAGCCCCATCATTGATACTCTGACAATAGTTCTTTGCCTTAGCATAGCCAATATTTGTCATAGCCTTATTTTCACTCCCTTCACTCTTATACATAGCCTGTGTTACAGAGCCTTTCATGATCATATAAGTATCTATATTGCCCATGTTGTCTGGCACTTTCACTTCAGCCCAGTTTGACTGCAACTCATTTGCAACACTTCTAAGATCAACAGTCTCATCAAAGTAGATGATAGCACCACGAACAGGTATAAGCTTTATTTCAAACTTCTCATTTCCTTTAAAGTTTACCTTTAAGATCAAGTCCGCTTCTTGAGGTGTAATGTTTGATATTTGACCAGTAAAACCATTTTCTCTATGCTCTTTTTGATCTTTTACCAAACTTGATATCTCTTCATTTGAGTGCTTATATTTAAGATGCTTTGTATCATGTATGAAGAGTTTGATCTCTTTAAGTAGATCGCCCTGCTTTGCTGAGTAACCTTTGAAGTCCACTGCTACTAAGAGTCTGTTTTTTCTGTTTCTTAACTCTTCGTTTTGTAAAACTCTATCCATAAGTTTAGTAAAGTATGGAGTTAAGAGACCCTCTGAAAGTTTTAAGTTATGGTCCACATACTTACTATATCTTATATCATTTTGTTCATAAAAATTTAGCTTTGGATCTGCATCAAAGTTTACAGAGAGTGAGTCATGAAAGTCATTTTTAAGATGAGATGGCACTTCAACTTCTCCACCTCCGCAACCAACTATAAATGTAGCTACAAGTAGTAGAGATAGATTTTTGACTAGAGACATTACTTGACTTCAACTATATTGTATTTAGCTTGAAAGTCGGCTAGTTTTTTTCTATTTTTGAGTATGCTCTTTGTTGTTGCATCTTCAAGTGTGAAGTGAAACTCACCTAGAGCGATATCAAACTCTTGAACTAGCTTTTGCTCTACTTTGAAACTGTAAAAAGCATGAGACTTTTTCTCTAAAACCACTCTCCCCTCACTCCTGCTTACTCTAAAGTCTTTTGGTGTGTCAGTATTGTCAAAGAACATTAGTGCATCTTTTTTAGGGTTTGTGACCATCATCCAAACTCCTGCTAAGTTATAGTAGGGAGTCTTTTTGTTTCTTGTGTACTCTTTTTTCTGTCCATTGCCATACTTGACTTTTATCATAGACTTTTTAGGACTAGCACTAAACTTGATGTTTGAGTTAGCATCTTTAAACTTTCCAACAGTCTGAAAAAGTGACCTAGTGTGCAGACCAGCATAGATGTTTTGCTTTTGGTTGATTTTGGAGCCATGTGCTAAAACCTCACTCATTCCATCTATATTTACCTCTGTAAACTTGTCATTTTTAGCATTAGTATTTATGGAGACTTTGAGTCTCTGCTCTTTGTTGTCTTTAGAACTTTTATATACTAAGCTTAGTGTTTCGTCTGCTATGTCATCAAAGGTTGCAACTGTTTTCAACTCTGCTGATAGTGCTATAAACTCTTCTAGTTTATCAGAAGTAACCCTACTTAGCATAAACTCCATCTCTTTTTTAGACCCAGTACCTAGCTCAAACCCAACAAGCACTCTCTCTTTGAAGTAAAATGTACCAAAGGTCTTCATCTTAAGTCCATCTTTATTGCTACCAATAGACTCTTTTACTCTTACTTCATAGCTTGCTACATCTGTTTTTCCAGAAAATATTTTAGAGTTATACTTTTTCATTTTCTTTGTAACTTCACAAAAATAGTAGTTTCCATCTTCAAAAACCTGTAGAGATGTTCCATCGTTTAACTTACCTAAAAGACTATATGCAAGAAGTGTCTCAAAACTAAAGATCGATCTTAGGCTATGGTGTTTTAGATCACCAAAAAGTTTCAACTTCTTACCATCTTGTGAAAATACAAACTCCTCATCATCAAACTCCATAAGAACTTTTTTCTTATCTTTTGTAGTAAACTCATACTTGTTGTCCTCACTAAATCCTGCTTCTCTGAGAGAAAAGTAGCTGGCATTTAAACTCAAAACACTCATCACAAATACTACAGAAACTAAAAACATTTTTTTCATAGATCACCCTTTTTTTCATTTTTCATATTTTATCATATTTTCAATCTTAATCTTCTTAGAGACCCATTAAGGCATGCAAATGAGAGAAGAGCAAAGTATCAAAGTTATTGTCTGCTACCTCTAACACAACGAACATAGTACTTATCGGACTTATCGTAGCCGTTGGTATGGCCACTGTAGAAGTACACGATCCAAGCACTCGAGCTACCGGATACAATTGCCGAACTTGACCAGTAGAAGCTAGAGGCTATATTTTGAAAACCTTTTTTAATAGCTGGCTTATACCTACTTATATCGACTATGGACTGTAGCTCTTTTATATTTGGAACTCTCCAGTCACTTTTAGCATCTAGTGTTAGTTTTTTACAGTAACTCTTTGCACCACTCCACTCCTTTTTTACAGTTTTAGCATCCACATCGTCTTGCCAAACAAGACCTGTCTTAGTATCTACAAATATCTCTAAACTCCAAAGGCTACTAAGCCCTATCATCATCAAAAGGATTATTCTCATTTATCACTCCTACTTTTTTACACAAATTGTAGCTATTTGCATGGCTAATATGCCCTACAAATGAAGCTTGAACAGATAAAAACTGCTTTATCTCTACAAGACTCATTTCTCCTTTTTGCTTTTCATAGCTATCTAAATAGCGAGCTTTTTTATGCTTATAGTTTTTTATAACTCTTCTTCTAACTAACACATAGTGTGGTCTTATGATATATCCCAAAAAATCCAAACCATCATGAACCGACCTAAGTATTGTTTTATCTCTGAGCTTTAGCTTTAGGTATTGCTCTAAATAGAGTTCTATTTCACTCTTGATCTCAACAAGTCTATCTTTAGAGTTATCAAAAATTACAAAATCATCTACATATCTTATATATCTCTTGCACTTTAAAACTCTCTTGCAAAAATTGTCAAAATCATTCATATATACATTTGCAAAAAACTGACTTGTAAGGTTTCCAATAGGTAAGCCCTTGTTTTTAGGAACTTTAAAAAGTGTTTTATGCGAAGGGATGAGTTCAAAACCCTCTTTTGAGCCTTTTATATAGACATTTTTAGTAATATCGTAAAAAATAATTTTATGAACCAACCATAACATTTCATTTAACTCTATTGCAGATTTATCTACCTTGTGATAATTTTGAACTATTGTAGAGTTTAGCATATTAAAAAGTATATTTTTATCTATGGAGTAGAAGAAATTTCTTATATCCAATTGCAGATAATAGTTGGTCGCTTTTGAAAATTTCAAGGCTCTTTTTTGAGCATTGTGTATGCCCTTACCTACTCTACAACTGTAACTGTCGTGGATGAACTTAGGCTCATATATTTTTTCTAAAACAGGAGTTACTAGATGATGCACAACTCTATCTGAAAAATCAGCCGCAAAAACCTCTCTAAGTTTTGGAGAAGTTGTTAAAAAACATACACACCTTGCAGGCATATATGTTCTCTTGTTTAACTTTTCCTCTAAGTTACAAATATTCTCAACAAGATTCATCTCAAATTTAATTGCATTATGGGTTTTACCTTTACCCCTCTTGCATCTTAAATAAGCACTATGAATCTCCTTAAATGTAAACATTATCTGCTACCTCTAACACAACGAACATAGTACTTATTTGACTTATTGTTGTTGTTGGTATTGCCACTGTTGAAGTTCACGATCCAAGCATTCGAGCTATCGGATACATTTGCAGAACTTGACCAGTAGTTGCTAGAGGCTATTTGGTTCTCTATTTTAAAGCTTCTGATGAAAATGTCAAAAGAAGCTTGCATAAAGCTATATACCATTTTCAGGTAAGAAAACCGCACAATATTTTGTTGCACTCTTGCAAAATTTATCATTTTACAACTCTGGCATAGTGGTTTAGCCAAGCTTGGGACTGTTTGCATATAGCAACAATTAGCTTAGAACTCTCTTCAAACTGTTTGAAACTTTTAAAAGCCTTTAGCTCGTAAGACAACTGAATCAGGATCTTTGTCTCTTCACACTTATCTCTTAAAAGTACTAAACCCTCTCTTTTGTCTTCATGCATGTTCACTCGATGTATCATAAAGAGGATCTCCTTTGAGTACTCTCTTAAATCACCTCCTATAGTATATTTATTGTACTTTTCAAAACTCTTAACAATAGTCTCAATATATACACAAAACTCCATACTACTCCTGTATATCGGTAAGTTTTCATATCTCATTTTTAAACCAAAGTATCAAAGTTATTGTCTGCTACCTCTAACACAACGAACATAGTACTTACCCGACTTACTGTAGTTGCTGGTATAGCCACTGTTGAAGTTCACGATCCAAGCACTCGAGCTATCGGATACATCCGCAGAACTTGACCAGTAGTAGCTAGAGGCTATATTTTTAATTCCATCTATTACTGCTGGACTATGCTTATTGTAGTCAAGTAAACTTAAGAGTTCGTAATAGTTGGGAAGTCTCCAGTCACTTTTTCCTCCAAGAGATAGATCTCTACAGTACCCCTTAGCATCTTCCCAGTTAAGCTTTGTACTCTTTGCCTTTTCATTATCTTGCCAGATGAGACCATCTGTGGCTTTAAGCATTCCTAGTTTTCTATATGGTTTTCTTTTCTTTTTTTTTATATCTTCAACAAGTTGTTTATTTTTAACATTTCCAGTCCAGACTATCAGTGTATCTTTTATCTTACTCTCTAGCTTAAAGTCAGTATCATACCCTGACATATCACCCATATTTGTTTGGTATGTTTTTTTGTTGAGCTTTACACTTAGGCTGTTTATATATAGACCTCCATCACTATACTCGAAGACCACTACTGGTTTTAAGCTTTTTAGCTTTGAGCTTTCATCTAGTCTCTGTGCTTCTTTGGGTGCTACTTGGATCTGGATAGGGATGGTGAACTTATCTGAGATGATTTTACTTATAAAGACTCTATCATCAGCATTATAATTATCAAAATTATCTATTTTGGGTTTTCCAAGGTAGATATTTAAAGCATCTTTTAGGGTGCTTTGTAGTTTTTTGGGAAGCTCTCTTTGTGCTTTTTTTTGTTTAGTTTTGATAGTTGCTATCTTTTGCTCATAGTCTAAAGTATTTTTGCTATTTTTAGCATCTTTACTTTTCACATCTTTAGCATAAAGCTTTTCTACTCTTGCTTTCTCATCTTCTACTCGTTTTTTAAAATCTTTAGTAGGTTCATACTTCCCTTTTTTTAACTCTTTTGACCTGTAGTCAGACCTGCTTACACTTATCTCTATTGGCTTTTTAACTGAGTCTAGGCTATGTTGTGAAAGCAGTTGCTTTTTCTTAGCATTTATAAGTTTATTTATCTCTGTAGAAGAGATCGTACCTGCAATAAGTGGTAGTGAGAAAAGTAAGAATATTAGTAGTTTTTTGATGGTATCACCTTAGTTTGTTTTTATTTTTGAGTTTAGCTAAATATAAGTAAAATATTGATTAAAGCTAAAGATTTTAGATAAAATAACTATAACTGAACTTTCGCACCAAAACTCAATAGTCCCCTACTCTAGTTCCATTAAAATGTTTTATCAACTCTACTTTAACTTGCTTACAATCTTTGAACCTCTTCCAAATTCATTTCGTCTTCAACAATATCAGGAATACTTTTTCTAAATGGATCATCTCTAACTTCTCCATCTAAACTAATAAGTTCATTAGCTTTTAATGATTGGATAATAAAAGGGGAGTGAGTTGTTATTATAAATTGTATTTTTGGAAATGTATTTTTCAAATCATCTATAACAGTTTTTTGCCATTTCGGATGCAAATGCATATCTATTTCATCTATTAGCACAACACCTTGTGCTTTTTTAACTGCATCCTCTCCTAGATGAGGATTTAAGATAATAGCACGATATGCGATATCAGCTGTTAATCTTACAATATTTTTGTATCCAGCACTTAGCATTGCAAAAGATGTCCAGCTTCCATCTTCTAATTGACCTAGCATATCTTGAGCTTTCCAGCTAAAATGTATTTTTTGCCAACTCATTACCATTGTAGTGATTGATTTGGTAAAAGCATTATATAAGGCTTTGTTTTTACCAAATTTTAAAACAGAATCCTCATAATCTCTAAACCAAGTAAGAAATTGTTTTCTTACAACTTCTGGTTCTAAACAAGCATGATAACCATCAAATCTAGAACCTTCATCTTTATGTATTCTTGTCTCTTTATCATTTACTCTATCTGTACCATAATAAGCGATTAAAGGTAGTTGCACATCCTCTCCTGCTCTTACTTTTTGTTCAAGTTCTTTTGCTTTATTTATTAAGTCTTTTGCATGTTTATAGCTTGTTGCTCCACCCTTTGGCATATTTGTATCTCTATACCAAGTGTATTCATTATTGTCAAGGGAGTTAGTTATATCTATCCTGAAAGGTAATTGGATTTCAATATTTTCTGTTGATAAAATTTTTCTTCTTTTTTGATGATTGTAAAGTGGCTTTGAATCCATACTACTAATACCTAGAAAAAATGTACCTAATGAATATGACAATGCTTCTAAAACAGTTGTTTTTCCAGTTGCATTATTCCCAATGATGATATTCATTTGAGGATTAAATGAAAATTCTTGTTTTTCAAATAGTTTAAAGTTAGTTATTTTCAAATTTTAATATTCATTTTTTACCTAAAATCTCTAACACATCTTATGTATAGTTCTTTATTTAATGAGTACCATGTTCCGCTACTTGGAAAATTAAAACTTACTCCTATCATACTATTTGTATTTAAATCATTTTTTGTTGATGTCCAGAAGTTTTGCCATGAGATCTTAGAGCTGTTGGATAGCTCTTTTTTTATGAAGCTACTGTTAGATAAACTCTGCTTATGCCTGTAAGATTTTTTCTCTTTAATGGTTAAAATCTCTTTCTCAGTAGGAACTCTCCATCCAGACACAAAACCTACTTTTAAGCTTGAGCAGTAAGACCTTGCACTATCATAGGTGAGTTTTTTCAGTCCATCGTTATTTTGCCACATCAGTTTAGATTTTGGATCTATATAGGTATCTATGACATACTTAGCTATGAAGTTTTGGTACTCAAACCCATTCTCTTTGTAAAGCTTATAAACACTTCTGTCTATTTTAAAGTCGATACTATTGTCACTAATTTTCATAGACCTATGCAGGGTCGCTTCATACTTTAGATCTGTATAGAAATTTTGAGTTTTAGGATTTAACACTCTATGTTTTTTAGCTGTTTCATAAATGAGTATCTGCTTAGTATGCGAAGAGAGTTTATCCATCTTATGGTAGTGAGTGTCAAGTAGCATATACCGTGCATCTTTTGGAAGGTCATAGCTCATTAGCTCAAACACATACTTAAAGGAAAAAACCTTTACACCAAGCTCTATGTCCCAGATTTCATTGATATTTTTCTTTTTATTATAGACTATTGTCTCTTTTTTGTTGGCAAGCAGTTCTTTAAACTTTACAAGACTGGGAGTATCTTTGAGTGCATATCTAGGAATATAGTTGATACGCTTTTGCTGTGCTCCTATGCATTTGAAAGTAAGCTTATCAGCAGATGAAGACAACTGAGCTTTCATATCAAAAATCTTACAGTACTCTTTGGCTTGTAGTGCTGGTATCTCAACTTCATTTTTTGAATTGTAGCCAATCAAACTATTTGGAGTAAGCTTAAAGTATGAAGATAAAAAGTACTGATCAACTGTTATGTTTTTTGCATAGACCTTGATAAACTGCTTTTTATTGTTATATGATATCTGTTTAATTGTGTCTTTTGAATACTCCTGAACTACTGTCTCTTTAGCCTCTGGTGTTATCTCTTTGTTTGTGTAGGGTTTCATGGGATTTAAGATGATAAATCTCATCAAATTTACACAATTGCTATATGAGCTTATATCAAAATCATCAAGAGTAATAGTGTAGAACTCACTAAATGAGAACTTCCCTTCTTCATTAATAGTACGATAACCCTCTATGACTATGGATTTTTCCAGTACATCTCTGATCGTAAGAGAGATATCTAGTGTATTTGTCTGAGTTAAAGCTAGAGCATCACTTAGCTTTTGAGCATCAAACTTAAAGTTTTGTGCAGCAGTATCTTTGTCACTTCCAGTCAAAAGACTTTTAGCGATAGAGATGCTTTTAAACTTTGTGTTGTAAGCACTTAAGGCACTCCTCTCATCTTTTGTAAATGCAATATTTTTATTTCTTTGCAGAAAAAGCTGTGCTTTTATCATATTGGTAAAAAAAGTTTTATGGTACTTATCGGCATTTGGATTGAGTAAAATAGGAGTGTTAAGTATGAGAGTTAAACTCTTTTTAGATGGGTATGTTGAGTATTTACTCTCACTTGAGTATATAGACACGACAGATAAGAGGCTAGCAAATAGTATAAAAAAGAGTTTCATTTGAGGTTCCTACGTAAAATTATTATGTTTATTATTATAGTAAAAAACAATAAAATAAACATTAAGTAAAAGAGTATGTAGTAGTCACTTATCACTAAGTCTATAAAAAAGTCACTTCTAAAATTTGTAATATGTAGATAGTACGATCTAAAAAGAGATAAAACATAGCGACCTGCCAAGGTTGAAATAATAAAAATAGATGATGAAAGCAAAAGAAAAATTACTATAATCTCATTTAAGCCCATCCCCATTTTTAAAATTATGCGTAGAGATTTCTCTTTTAATTCTAAAATAATATTTTGAGTAATAAGTATGATCACTATAATCGTTCCAATCAAAATAGTTAAGAAGATATTTTTTGCCAAACCAAAAAGTACAAAGTTTTCATATACATCCTCTTCACTCTGGAGTCTATCCACATAGTGATAGCTCAGTATTTGTAATTTTTTTGCGACTGTGGATATGTAGTGCTGTGTCTCCTCGCTCAACTCATCATCTATCTCTAAAACAGCTTGTAGCTCACTGCTGTTTATGAAAGCTTTTATTTTTCTCTCATCTATAAAAATAATTGCTTCACTCGTTAAGAAACCAGTATCTATAACATTAAAATCGGGAAGTAAAAGTTTTTGGTCTCTACTTTTTTCAAGAGATATCTCTTGAGTGCCTCTTAAAATATTTTCCAATATTTTGTTTATGTAAACTCCACCTTCAGAATGAAACCTCTGATCTATATAGCCATCTTTGTAGATATAAAATGTTATCTTTTTTCTTAGTTTTTTCTCTTTGAGGCTTAGTGTGTAGCTATTTTTTTCTATTTTTCGGATGGAAGATTTTAGACTATTTTGTGTTAAAACACTCTCCACTTCCTTTAAAAACTCTACATCATTACTCTGAAGTGTAAACCTTGGCTCAAACCCTAAGTAACTCTTTTGTAGCATAGAACTATAGGAGTTTAGTAAGTTTCCTGTAAAAAAATATGCCCCGATCGAGAGACTTAAAATCAAGCTAATAACTATAAAAATAGATAAAAATATTTTTGGGCTTTTACTCTTGTACATAATACTAGCTACTAAGCTTAGTTGCTGTAGTTTCATCTACTTTATTTCCACTTTTTTAATGTTAAATATCAAAGCTACACCGATAACAAAAACAGTTATAAAGATGCTCTCAACCAAAAGTAGTCTCTGTGCAAAACCACTCTCTAAAAGAAAAGAGATACTAAAAGTGTATCGATAACTCAAGAGCAATAGCCCCAAAGCCACTCCAATACCACTAAAGAGCAGTAGATAAAAACTTCCCATGACAATAGTACTCACACCTACATTGTAACCCATCAAATATAGAGACCTGATCTGAGGTTGGATGGACAGTAGTGTTCTAAAGATAAGTAGTAAAATAGCACTAGAAGTAGCGATCAAAATCAGAGCCTGTATCATATTGCTCAACATCTCATAGAGATTTATCAAGTCATACTGTTTTTTATTTTTGTCCAGCCATGTTAGTGTCTGATAATCCTTTTCAAACAAGATATTTAACCTCTCTTTTGCAAGGTTTAAGTATGCTATATCGTTACTATGAAGATTGATTGCAAAACCATTTACTCTGCTTGAAGAGCTGTTTTGTAAACTGTTTAAAAAATTAGCACTTGTGTAGATAGTGGCTTCTTTTTTGTAGTCTCTCAGATAAGCCCCTATGACAAACTTCATCTGATTTATTTTACTGTTTGAGCTGTAGAGTGTTACTATGCCCTCATTTCTATTTGCACTTACTTGAGGAGCAAATCCCTTGTTTACGATGCTATTGACCACTATCATGTTTTCTAAACTGTCATAATCATGCAAAAACTCTTTATATGTTGTAGGCTCATACTCTTTGTCAAAGTATGTAGCATCTCTAAAACTAAATGCTAGAGGGTATGATGGGTATTGACCAACAATCTCAAAACTACCCTCAATCTTGGGAGAATTTATACTTGCATAAACTTCTAAAGAGAGATCAAGTTTTGCTTTTACATAGGGTGTAATGCTCTTAATATTTTCTTTACCTAAAGTTTCTACTATTTTTAAAACAACTTTTTGTCTCTGCATTTTGTCTAAATATATCTCATCACTATATGATTGTAAAATGATGTGTGGTTGTTTTGCTCCTAGTGATTTACTAAGTATATCTTTGTAATAATTGATTCCAAAAGAGACAAGGGTAATACTTAAAAAACTCAAAACTGTAAGAAAAAAAGTAGTTATAGAGACTAGATGGGACGAAGAGATAAAAAATTTGTTAAAAAAGAAACTCTTAAGATAAACACTTAACAACCTACTTCCTAAATACTTCTAAGAGTGTAGCAGGAGCATCAAGCTCTTTTTCAAAATGGTAGTGAGCATTTTTAACAGTCTCATAAAGAGAGGTTTGATGTGTCACAATCACATGGCAAATATGATGTTCTTCTACAAATCTATGAATACTTTTGATGATTTTAAGAGCCATCATATCATCTAAGCTCGCCGTAGGCTCATCAGATATAAGGAGTTTTGGCTTATGCACTACACCTCTAACTATTGCAACTCGTTGTTGCTGTCCACCAGAGAGTTCATTTGGATACTTGTAGAGATTGGAGTAGTCTAGCTCAACTATGTCAAACCACTTCTTTATCTCAACTATTGCAGTCTCTTTAAATGCCACTTTTGATAACTTCTCACTCTTTGTGTTGATATATCCTCGTGATATAAAAGGAGTTAAACAGTTCTCTAGTATAGTAAAGTCAGGTAAAAGCATGTGGGATTGAAAGATAAAACCAACATTGTATCTTCTAAACGATGCTCTTTTATACTCACCAAAAAAATCTTTTATAGGATTGTTATCTACAGAGATTTTCTTCTCGCCAACAAGTAGTTCACCACTCTTAAACTCATTGTCAATAGTGGCTAAATAGTTCAAAAGTGTAGATTTGCCACAACCACTCTTGCCCGTAAGCAGTGTTGTCTCTTTTGAGTAGGCTCTAAAGTTTATGTTCTCGAAGATAGTATGAGACTTTTTATAACTACTTCCATCCTCTTTTTTATCACTTATATCATAAACCTTTGTAAGGTCTGCTACTTTTATATAGGGAATTTTATTCACTTAATACATTCCCGCTGTCACTTGCATACTCATGAAAAAATGCAGCATAATGAGGTAAATATTTATCCCTCCAAGAACGGATAGAAGTATTTGGACACATTTCTACCATTTCGGATTTAAAATCACCATTTTTATAACTTTTTTTCCATCCATCTTGTGTATGTCTTGATGCAATTGTATTAGCACTTAAAGAACAACTGCGTTTCACTTTTTTTGCATAAAGTTTATGTCCCATCCTAACACTGCCTAAACTAGATTTTCTACGATATGGTAACCTTTTAGTAGATTTAACCATAGCTTCTCTACCTATACTCTGAGCAATTGAGGATATTTCACTCTCAGAGTATCTAGCTACTTGTGCTTTCATTAGACCTTTCATTGGACCACCATAAGTTCCATTTTTGTAGCCTAGTAGTGCTTCTTTTATTTCATGAGATCTCATATTGGAGACTACTTTAGACTTTCCTAAAGCTTTTTTTTCAAAATTAGCACCATGGCAACCAAAACAGCTAGAAGTGCTTACTGCTGAATATCTCTTTTGTGCTTTGTTTTGAAAAGGTTCTTTTAGAGCTATCTTTTTAGCTGGTTTTTTCACCAAGGTTTTGTTGAATGCTACTACATCTTTGTCTTTTGGTGAGTCCTCTTTCCAAACTATTATAGTGTCTGCGACTGTATGATTTAGTTTAAAGCTAGTGTTGTAATTTTTCAAGCCAGATATAGCTACATTAAATTTCTGTTTCTTATACTTAACAACTATCTCATGTATATAGAGATCGCCTTGCATATACTCTAGTTTTATCTCTGGTTTAAGTTGCTTGAGTTTTTTTGAATTGTAGAGTTTTTGAGCTTGTGCCACTGGCACTTGAACCTCTACATCAATACTCAAACCTTTTGAGCTTATAGTCGTTACAAACGCTTCATTATCTGCATTGTAGCTAGATACATCATTGTTTACAAATGCTTTTATTGTTGGTTTTCCCAAATAACTATTTAAAATTCCATTGAGTGATCTTGCCAATACTTTTGGTAAGTCAGCCTTCGCTTTTTTCATTTTTGAAGCTTGTTTAACTAAATCGTTTTCATATTTTTGAACACTTTTATCATATACCTTATCTATCTGCACTATCTTCTTTTGTACTCTGAGTCTCTCTTTATCTACTCTTTTGTTAAAGGCAGGTGTCTTTTCAAAAGAGCCTTTACTTAGAGTTTTTTCTACAGGGTAGGACTCTTTTTGTGGTCTCTTTATAGTTGAAGCCTCATAGCTTTGAATATATTTTGTTTTTTTATACTCAAGAAATTTATCTACCGTAGTTGTAGAGATGGACTCTGCAAGCAAAGGTATCACTAGAAGTGTAGTCAGTAAAAGTTTAGTCATTTAGTTTGTCCTATTTATCATATTGATAAGTTTGTTTTGTAAGTTTGTATCTATGCTCTCTACTTCTGAAAGCTCATAGTTAAAATCCTCTTGCTCTTGGTCTGCATAAGTGTAGTCTCTTTTTTCATGTGCCATGACTCTATTTTTTTTGTTTTTAAGCTTCATATCAAAACTAAAGTAGTGTACATTATTACCAAGTTGTTCTGAGTAAAACTTTTTATGCTTTAGATATATTGAAAACTTATTTGCATTTTCACAAGAGGGGGAGTAGTTTATATTTAGACTTTTTAAAGTTCTTTCAAGCTTATTTTTCCAGCCCTCTGCTCCAAAACACTCAGGGCTATGCTTAAGCTCTAAGCAGTATAGTTTTGGAATCAAATCGTTTTGAGAATATTTTGTATTTTTCATCTGAACACTTTTTTCTTTAATAAACTTATTGTTTTTGTTGTAAAGCTTATATCTAATATATATATGACCGCTTTGAAGAATTTTGTACTTACCTTTGAGTTTGTACTGCTTATAAGTGCTACTGTTGGAGCTTGAAAACTCTTGCATATTACTCTGTAGTTCTTTTGCAAACACTGTAGCAGTTAAAGAGTTTTTATATCTAGCAAAATCAATATATGTACTCTTGTTTTTAATTTCAAAGGCTTCAACAAAGAGTTCTACTGCTTCATGTAGATTATTTGCTTTTGTATTTAGCTCGGAAAGTTCAAAGTCTATCTCGTCTCTATTTGTCAAAAGAGGTGCAAACTCTCTACTCCCAAGAAAAAAAGCGACAACCTTATACTTTTCTATTTTAGCTAAGAGTGTTAAACTTTTTTTGTAGTGTGCTCTTTTTTCTTCTAAAGTATAGAGCGATATATCTTTTTTATAAAGAGCATTTACACTTTTTGTATCTTTTGTTATTGAGTTAAGATAGAGAGGAAGAGAGACGGTAGAGTTTATGGAAGCTCTCACTTTTAGAGTTTTTAAAGGAGGTGCATCTTCTTGAGGTTCTTGTTTTATAACTTCATATTTCACCCCAATCATTGGAAGATCAGAGATAATATTTAAAGAAGTTCTTATCTGCTTGTCGATATCGCCATTTTTTTCAGTTATCGACTGGTAAAACTCTGCTTTTACTTCTGACTTTATCATACTAGAGAGAGACTCCAATGCACTTTTTTTAGCACCATAAAGAGTATAGTCCTCAGACACAACCTCAACTGTTTGAGAAAGCAGATCAACACTAAAGAGAGTAACAAGTAGCATTATATATATTATTTTCATATATTTATTTTACTGTTTTACTGTTTATTTATTCCTGAAAGAAACAAAAAATATTCAAATGGCTAGAGTATCTCCCTTTTTAAGTCTGCCTTTAAAGATGTTAATATCTCATAAGGTATAGTTCTAGCTAAATTAGCAAGAACTCTTGCATCTTTAAAAATTAAAAGTTGTTCATCCTCACCTATAAATGAACTGTTGTCCATAGATATTTTTCCTATTAGCTCTTTGTTATGCGGTGTTTTAAAGTTGTTTGAGAGTGTTCTAAAAAAACCATCTCCATAACCAAAGTCATAGTTTGATACAAGACAATCATTTAAGATAGTCTTAGTTCCTCCATAGCCAACTTTTTGACCCCTCTTGACACTTCTAGTGGATATTTTTTGTGCATATAGAGATAAAACAGGAGCTAGTTTTTTATCTGCATCTAGGCAACCATAAACAGCGATACCAACCCTCGCCATATCTTCATCAAAGTTTGAAGTTCTAAAAAGAGATGCGGAGTTTGCCGAGTGAAACCTTAGTGTTTTAAAACCAAACTCTTTTGCTAACTCTTTTGCTTCATCTTTTATCTTTTTAAAATTACTGTTTTGCCAAAACCACTCACTTGTTAGCTCATCTGCACTTCTATGGTGTGAAAAAACTGCTTCTAGTTTTAGACCTGCTTTTTTTATCTTTATAAAGGCTAGTCTTAGATCGCTTTTGTCTATGCCATTTCTGTGCATTCCTGTATCGACTTTGAGTTCTACTTTTGTACCTTTTGCAAACTTTTGTATGGAGTTTATGTCGTTAATAGCGTATCGCATCTTAGCATTTGCACTAGTTGGATAGTCTGCTAGGACTAAGATATACTCAAAAAACTTTTCTATCCTTTTTGCTTCTGACTCGAAACGAACGACCGCTTTTTTTATGCCATATATTTTAGATAGTGAAGCTATCTCTATAAGTCCGTGTCCATAAGCATTGTCTTTTAAGACTATTGCTATTTTATCTTTGCTTTTTGTGTGATTTGTGATAATATCTAGGTTGTTAAAAAAATTGTTTTTATTTAAAGTTATATAAGCCATAAAGGAATTATACACTATGAAACGCCTAATCGCAGAGTTTGAAGAGCAAAGTTTTACTCAAATGATATTTCCTCATAAAAATACCGACTGGTTAGAGTATTTAGATGAGACTATCACTACATTTGTAAAGATCATAAATGAGATAGTAAAATATCAAAAATGCTTAGTTGTTTGTGCAGATATAAAAGATACAAAGAGGAGGTTTAAAAAAAACACAAATCTTTTTTTTGTTGAGTATGAGAGTGATGATACTTGGGCGAGGGACTGCTCAGCATTTTCTATCGTAGATGCAGGTGAGCTTAAGCTACTAAACTTTATATTTGATGCTTGGGGAGGGAAGTTTAACTGTTCTAAGGACAATCTTTTAAGCTCTTGCATCTCAAAACATTATAAGGCTCAGATGCAAGATGTAGAGTTTATCTTAGAGGGTGGGGCAGTTGAGAGCAATGGAGATGGACTCATACTGACTACATCTAGTTGTATGCTAAAGAGAAACCCAAACTTAGATAAAAAAGAGATAAGTAAAAAGTTAAAATATGAGTTTGGAGCAAGTGAGGTGTTGTACCTAGATCATGGCTATCTAAAAGGGGATGATACAGACTCACATATAGATACCCTAGCAAGGTTTATAGATGCTAAAACCATCATCTATCTTAGATGCGATGATAAAAATGATGAGCATTTTGTGGAGTTAAACAAGATGCAAGAAGAGCTACAAAGGTTTGCAACTAGACTAGATCTAACTCTTATATCTCTTCCTATGGCAGATGCTGTCTGTTTTAAAGAAGAAAGACTACCAGCAACTTATCTAAACTTTCTTTTTATAAATGAGGCTATTTTGGTTCCTGTTTATGGAGTAAAGCAAGACATAGAAGCTTTAAAGATTTTCAAAAAAACCTTTAAACACAAAACTATCATACCTATAAACTGCTCAACTCTTATAAAACAGCATGGCTCACTTCACTGTGTTACTATGAACTTCGCTAGTGGCATTGACATCTTGGTTTAGTATCGCTGTTCCACTCATGATAAGATAGGTTGCTAGAGCGAAACCTATGGCTATTAAGATGATTTTTTTTATTTTTTGAATTTTATTCATGGCGGTATGGTATAAAAAATAAATTAACACTTTCGTAACGCTACTTTAATATCATTGGTAAATTTAAATTTTAAGGTTTAGCAAATGAATAAAATTATACCTCTATCACTAATGGCTACTGCTTTTCTTGGAGCTGATGATATTCAACTAGCTCCCATAAATATAGAATCAACACTTATAACTCAAGTTAGTCAAAATGCTCAAGTTTCTGCAGACTTAGCTCAAGCACTAAGCACAAGTGTTCCCAGTATAGATATGAGTCGCCGTAGTGGCATAGCAAATGATATATATATCCGTGGACAAAAACGAGACAACATCTCAGTTGAAGTTGATGGAACAAAAGTTCAGGGAGCTTGTCCAAACAGAATGGATCCTCCCATCTCTCATATATTGTCAAACCAGATAGAAAGTATAGAGGTTATAGAGGGTCCCTATGATGTTACAAACTTTGGAACACTTAGTGGTGGGGTTATCATAAAAACAAAGCAACCAAAAAAAGGCTTTCACGGAGAGGCAAACTTAGGTTATGGAACTTTTAACTATAAAAAAGCTGGAGTAAGTTTAAATGGTGGAAATGATATTGTCCGTGTTTTGATTAGCGGTTCTAGTGAGTCAAGTGAGCAGTATAAAGATGGAAATGGAGATAGACTTTCAGACCAAATAGATAACTATGTAGCAAAAAACCCAAACCTTATAGGAGGAAAGTTTGACCCTAGACTAAAGCCTGATAAGCAAGATATGAAAGCATATCAAAAAGAGTCTCTTATGACTAAGGTGTTTGTTAATGTTACTGATGAGCAAGAGCTTCGACTAGGATATACAAAAAATAATTCCGAAGATGTTTTGTATCCAAACTCAAAGATGGATGCTGATTATGATATATCCAATATTTATAGTGTTGAGTATGATATAAAAAATATCAATGATTTTTATAAAAACATTAACTTGCAGTACTACTATTCTGATGTTGATCATCCTATGGATACTTCAAACAGAATGTCATCACTTTCCCCCGTTGGAGTAATGACAAATCATCTAAAAACTACTATGGAAGGCTTAAAACTAAAAAATAACTTTGATATAGATAGTTATAAACTTTTACTAGGTCTAGATGCAAGTGAGAGAACTTGGGATGGTTCATACTATAGAAACTCTAAGCCTCTTATGGGTGGTAGAAAAAGTATAGATGATGCACTTACAACAAACAAGTCTGTTTTTGCAAAACTAGATAAAAGCTTTAACTCTTTTTCTCTTAGTTTGGGTGCAAGATACGACTCCACAGAGATAACAAATGCAACACTAAACTCAAATGATTATACAGCATTAAGCACCAACATCATGAGTACATATAATCTAAACAGAGATAACAAGATATTTTTAGGAGTTGGTCAAGCCTCTCGTGTTCCAGATGCAAGAGAGCTTTACTTTAGAGGTTCAGATGGTAAACTAAAGGGTAGCTCACACTTAGAACAAACAACAAATACAGAGATTGACTTTGGATATGAAACAGACAATGATGACTTTAAGCTTAAGCTAAAGGGTTTTTACTCAACTCTTCACGATTATATCTACTACCAAAAACAAGCAAACGGCACTAATATTTCTAAAAACAATTTTAAAAACATAGATGCTAGTGTCTATGGAGCGGAGCTAAGCTCAACCTACTATGTAAGTGATACAGTAGCTTTAGACTTAGGTGCTTCATATAAACGAGGAGAAAAAGATAAAGCTCTTAGTGGACAGAGTAACAAAAACTTAGCAGATATAGCACCTCTAAGAGGAAATCTCGCACTAAGTTATGAATACAAAAAAGATAGCATAGCCATGATAGAGCTACAAGCATCTGATAGATGGAGTGAGTATGACTCGGACAATGGAGAGCAAGAACTTGGTGCATGGGCTGTTTTAAATTTAAAAGTAAAACATGCTGTAAATAAAAACTTTGACTTTACTATAGGTGCAAATAACCTTCTTGATGAAACTTATGCGATAAGCAACACATACTCCGACCTTGTTCTTTTAACAGGTGGAGCAACTGATGTTATGTTAGTCAATGAAGTAGGAAGATATATCTATACTAACTTAACTTTTAAATTTTAAATTTTATTCAGGTTGGTGTTCTTTTTGCACCATCTCTACTATTTCATCTTTTACAAATAGAAGGTTTTTATAAATATCTTTTAAATCATCGATGCGAGTAGATAGAAAATCACGGCTTACAAAATATTGATATTTGTCTTTTGCTAATTTTTTTAATATTACAAAGTTCCAAGTAGCACCTACAACATAAGCACCTTTCATTTCCTCGAACTTGTTGAGCTCAACAGCACAGATGAGTTCTGCTAAGAGTTGTGGCTCAGGGTCACCTCCGCCTTGCGATGGCTTATACTCTTGTATAAAAAAATATGGGGCTTCTGGATAGTCCAATCCTTTTGCTACATAAAAATCACAATATCCATTAAAATCAATTTTATCGTTGGTGTATGTTAGATTTTTATGATAATAGTTACCTATCTTTAACTCTCTATCTAAAAAATTAACCCTTTCAAGAATAGAGCCAATAAAAACAACTTTAAGAGTATCTTCATTAAATTTATTTATCAAATCTCCATATTTATCTAACAGCTTCTGTAAAAAAATCTCAACATCATTTGAAACTATTATATTGTTTTTGAACCAAATATCAAATTGGTACCCTTGGTTAAATTCTTTATTTATTATCTCTAGTTCTCTTAAGTATTTCATATCAACACTGCTAAAAGCTTTGGGTTTATCTTCTTTAACTAGATCCAATAATTTCTTCAACTCTTCTATCTCTTTTGCTTGTTCTTTTATTTTTTTAGTGTCAGTCATGTTGTTATCCCCTCTTTCTCATTATACCAAAAAGATAAAAAATATTTTATCTTTTTGAGGATTTGAGGATTTATAAAATTTAAATCATACTACTTAAATTTTAAAGCACTCTCTTATATCAAAAAAGATAGAATTCTTTTTATGATTAATAGAGTAAAAACAAAAAAAATATTTGTAGGCAATGTTGGTGTTGGTGGAGATGCCCCCATCTCAAAACAGTCGATGACCTACTCAAAAACCTCCGATGTTGCATCTACAGTTGAGCAGATAAAAAGAGTTCACTTTGCTGGCTGTGATATTGTCCGCTGTGCTGTTCCTGACATGGAAGCTGCACTTGCCTTAAAAAGCATAAAAGAGCAGATAGAACTGCCTCTTGTTGCAGATATTCACTTTAACTATAAGCTCGCACTTGTTGCCGCTGAAGTTGTTGATTGCATCCGTATTAACCCTGGGAATATTGGCTCAAAACAAAGAGTAAAAGAGGTCGTAAAAGCTTGTCAAGCTAGAGGTATTCCTATTCGCATCGGTGTCAATTCTGGTTCTTTAGAAAAAGAGTTTTTAAACAAGTATGGACAAACTGCACAGGGTATGGTGGCATCTGCTGAGTACAACATAAAGTATCTTGAAGATTTAGGCTTTGAAGATATCAAGGTATCTCTTAAGGCTAGTGATGTACAAAGAACCGTAGAAGCTTACAGAATGTTACGCCCAAAAAACAACTACCCTTTTCATATAGGTGTTACTGAAGCAGGAACTCTTTTTCATGCAACTGTTAAAAGTTCCATAGGGCTTGGTACACTTCTTCTTGATGGCATAGGCGACACTATGAGAGTTTCTATCACAGGAGAGCTTGAAGAGGAGATAAATGTAGCTCGTGCCATCTTAAAAGATAGTGGAGCGATGCCAGATGGTTTAAATATCATCTCATGCCCAACTTGTGGACGCATTGAAGCCAACTTAGTTTCTGCTGTGGCTGAGATAGAAAAAAGAACAGCACATATAAAAGCACCTCTAAATGTTTCTGTCATGGGTTGTGTTGTAAATGCCATAGGAGAAGCTGCTCATTCTGATGTCGCTATAGCTTATGGAAAAGGTAAGGGTCTTGTTATGGTAAAGGGCGAAGTTGTTGCCAACTTACAAGAGAGTGAACTTGTCGATAGGTTTGTAGGTGAAGTAGAAAAGATGGCAGCAAATCAAGAGTAAACTTTAAAAATAGCATCAGGAATTGACACAATGAAAAAACTAGCTATCATAGGTCCAACTGCATCTGGCAAAACAGCCTTAGCTATAAAAACTGCTAAAAAGATAGATGCTTATATACTTTCTATTGATTCTCTTAGCATCTACAAAGAGATAGATATAGTTTCGGCTAAACCCTCTAAAGAGGAGATGGGTGGTGTTAAACATTTTGGTATTGATGTTTTAAGGCCTGATGAGCATTTTAGTGTCGATATTCTTATATCTATCTATAAGCAAGTAAAAAAAAGATGCGAAGAGGACAATAAAAATCTCATCATAGTTGGTGGCACATCTTTTTATCTAAAGTCACTCCTAAGTGGTCTTTCTACCCTTCCAAATATTACCCCAAAGATCAGAAAAAAAGTCACATCTGACTTAAAAGATCTTAAAAATTCTTATGAAAAGCTAGTAAAACTAGACCCTTTATATATGTCCAATATTAGCCCTTTTGATAGCTACAGAATCGAAAAGGCTCTACTTATATATGAAGCTTCTGGCATCTGTGCTAGTCAATGGTTTAAGCAAAATCCACCAAAAAAAATCATAGAAGATTTGGATATTTACAATATTAAAGTAGATAGAGAGGTTTTAAGAGATCGTATATCAAAAAGAACTAGAGAGATGCTTCATCTAGGTCTTATAGATGAGGTTTGTTTTTTAGAGAGAAAATATACAAGAGTGCCAAACTCTATGGGTGCGATAGGCATCGTAGAAGTTTTAGAGTATGTAGATGGAAAGGTTTCTAAAGAGGAGATGCTTCAAAATATATCTACTCACACCGCACAACTAGCAAAAAGACAAGATACTTTCAACCGTACTCAGTTTAAAAATACTATATCTGCATCATTAGATGAGCTATATACTACTCTTTAGCATCTTTTGCCAATGATGCCCAAGCAGAGGTTGGATCGGCATCTATAGCTTCTTTGTAAGCGACTTGAGCTTCATCTTCTCTCCATAGTTTATCATTGAGTGTTCCTAAAAGATACTTTTGTCTGGCTCTATCATCTTTGCTTAACTCTAAAGTATCTAGTGACTCTATAACTTCAAGAGCCTTAGAATAGTCTTCTCTATTTATATAGGTTTGGTAGAGAGTAAACTCGACAAATGGACTTTGAGCATAAGAATCAGACTTTTTTTGTATCTTCATAACTTCTTCGCCATATCTTAGTACTAGATTGTCATCCTTTGTCTGACTTCCTATATTCATAACAGCTACATATCTCTCTATATCTTTATAACTCTTACCAAACTCTTTTTCTAACTTTACAATAGCATCTATCATCTGTTTATTTTTCTCAAGTCTTTGGTATGTGTCAAACACTACTCTATAAACATCTTTATATTTTGAATCTTTGTCATCTTTTATAAGAACTAACAACTCTTGAGATGCCTTAACAACATCACTATAATTTCCAGTTGCAAAATCAACTTTTATATATCTATAAAGCCATTTTTTTCTCATTTGTATATCTTTAGAGTTTAGATTTTTGCCAATAACTTTTTTTGCAAGTAAAAAGTCTGCTCCTTTCATAGCACACTCATAGATGCCATCATCCCAATCATCAGACAATGAGATAGCATACTCAGATGAAATATTTAAAACTCTTTTACATTTTTGCTTTTTTAGTGCCTGCTTCATTGCCCCTAAGGCAGCATCATTTACTATCTCTTTTGTATCTTTATAGATAGTTTCATCTAGGTTTAAAAGTGTGTCTTTAGACTCTAAAACATCGTTGTACATCTCATTGTCACGCATAAGTTTTGCTTTTTCATATATGGCACGGTCGCCTATGCTATCATCTTTATATGTGTCGATAAGCTCATTGTAGGTTTTTATTTTTATGCTTAGATTTGCATCGTTATTATCAAAAAACAAAGAGTCCTTTGCGATCTGTACTTCTTCATCAAAAAGCCCGTCTGGGTATTTTTCAAAGTACCTATTTAAGGCTGTTAGTGCCTCTTGTTTTTTAGTAGTTTGTGATAGCCATATACCTATATTTTTTAACAAAGTTTCATAATAATCATCTCTCTTATCCATAGAATCTAGTAAGGCTTTAGCTATAGATGCCGCACTAGAATAGACTTGCATATCTGCAAACAAATCCATCATTTTTAAGGAACTCTCATACTCTCCAATAAAAAAGTCTGGTTTTGCCTTGATGATTTTAGCAACATATTTACTAGCATCTTTCTTCTGTCCATTGCCTATATAATATTGTGCTAGTTTAAATGCTGCTGTTGATGCTGTTTCTATGCTTTGTGTTTCTCTTAGTGCTTTTGTATAGTACATTACTGCTTTTTTAAACCCACCACTCTCTTCTAGCATCTCACCTTTATATATATAGCCCCATTTTGAATAGGGGGAGTCTTTGTGCTCACTAAAGAGTCTATCAAAAAAATAATCAGCTTGAGAATTTAAACCATTTTGAGAGTAAGACCTTGCACAAAGAGCTAAAACCTCTGCGATATTTTCATCAGATGAGTATTCTCGTAAATATATTTTTGAATAATCTATAACATCATCATCATTGTTGAGCTTTGCGCTTGCCCTTATTTTGTAGTATAAAAGCTCTGCAGTAAAAAGAGATGAGGGAAATTCATACATAACATCTTCTATTAAATCCAAGCACTTTTCATATTTTTCTTCTTTATAATAACGCTTAATTTTTAGATAATTGCTCACATCTCCTACATTTTTTATATGAACAGGATTGCCTTTCATATCTAAGCTACCGACATAGGGGAGCTTATCTTTTGAGAGAAAAAATGGAAAGTTTATGGACATAGGAGATGGGTCATCTTTATACATAAATGGTATCTTCTTTTTATAGCCTACAAGCATCCAGCTTGATGATAACTTTACATCTGCACTATAAACTTCATCATCTTTGCTTAGGTTAAAAACTACAGGGTAAAGTTTCATCTTTTTATATGGAGTTATTATGAGAAAAAAAGTTTTTTTCTTTATTTGAGTTTTGATCTTAAAAAAATCATTTTGAAGTGGTTTAAATTTTTTAGAGGGAGATTTTGAAAAAGCACAAATGACTTTTGAGACTTCACCAAAATCATTTTTTATCTCTTGACATAAAAATTTGTTTTTATCTTTGATATTGAGTATTGAGTAGTTTTCAAAATTTTCTTTTGCACCTTGAAGACCTATTTCAAGGGCATAAATAGATGATGATAGTTGCAACAATAGGCAAAAAGAAAATATTAGCTTTGACAAATCGTATTCCTTTTGCACAAAATTATAAACTACTAATACCCACTTTTATATACAAGTGCTGTTACAAACTCTAGTATTGGGTTTACTATGATAAAAGAAAATATAGTTCCCACTACTGCAAAACCGATGATTGTTTTTAAAGGTAGGGTTGCATTTGATACAAATGCTGTTCCATCTTTGTTTATTTCAGGTTCTTTCATAAACATATAAACTATAAGTTTTAAGTAGTAATACCCAGCTATCGCAGAGTTTAGAGCCATGATAAATGCTAAGACTGTATAGCCACCTGTAACTGCAGAACTTATCATATAGATCTTACCCCAAAACACTGCAAAGGGAGGTAAACCAGCCAACGAAAGCATAAACAAAGCCATGATGACTGCCGCTGTTGGAGATGTTTGTATCATACCTGAAAACTTGTTAAAACTGTGGTCTGAGCTTTGATCTTTATGAAGATGCTTTTGGCGAGAAATCCACAACATACTAAAAGCACCAAGGTTGGTAAAACTAAATAAGATCCAGTATATAAACAAGGCACTATTTGACTGTGTTGTGCCTATCAAGATGGCAGACATCACAAAACCAGTATGTGAGATAGAGCTATAAGCTAGCATTCTTTTTACATCGGTTTGAACCAATGCCCAAATATTTGCAATAGTCATAGTAAGAACTATAATTATATAAAGTACTACTTCTAACCAAACAACTCCACTATGAATTAAAAACTCAAACATTCTCATAGCTACTACAAACATTGCGATTCTAGGCACTATTGACATATATCCTGCCATCGCCGCACTTGAACCCTCATAGACATCAGGAGCCCAAGCATGAAAAGGAACAAGGGAGAGTTTAAACCCTAAAGCAGCCAACAAAAATGCAGTCCCAACAAGTACAAAACCAATATCCGCATAGCCATTACCTGCTAATACTTCAGATATTTGGTTTATCTCTATGGAACCTGTGAGAGCATAAAATACCATAGAGCCAAAGCTAAAGAAACCTGCCGCCAATGCACCCAAGGTAAAATACTTTACAGCAGCTTCAAATGATTTATCACGGTTGTGCATCGCTATTAGAGTATATAAAGCTAGAGATGCAGTCTCAAGACTTACAAAAATTAAGATCAAGTTATCTGTTGTGACCATAAACTCAAAGCCACTAATCATAAATAAAAATATTGCAAAAAATTCTGGATAAGAAAACTCATGAAATCTTTTATGTGACAAGGCTAAAGGAACAAACAACAAAGATACAACAACTATGATAAGTTGAGCAATTATCGCTATACCATCAACCATAACAAGATCAAAAACACCCATTATAGTTCCATCGCTAGTAAAGACTCCTACTGACTCTACTATTGCTCCTATGTTTAGCAGTAGCACAAGAATAGTTATCATAACATATAATGTTTTATCTAGTCCACCTTTTATAATGTCAATAATTAAAATTAGCAAGGCACCAATAACTGGAATAATCATCGGCGAAAGAGTCGTTAGGTTTAATGACTCTAGTGAAATATTTATAGGTTCTAACATTAGTGCATCTCCTTAGTAGAAGTTTTTGTGATTATTATCTCTTGTGCAATAGAAGGTATTCTTCTTTTTGCTTCATCTGTTGTAGCCTTATCATGCATAAGTTGAACTACAGACTCAACAGAGTTACTGATGGGTGTTAAAAGAGGTTTAGGATAGATACCCAACCAAATAGCAACAACAACCAAAGGTACTAAAGCAAATAGTTCTCTTTTGTTTAGATCAGGTAAGTTTTTGTTTTTCTCATTTGTAAGCTCACCAAAAAACATCTTTTTGTAAGCACTTAGCATATAGATAGCTCCAACTATGATAGCAGTTCCTGCAAAAATAGTTAATATGTGGGATTGTTGATAAAAACCTAAAAGACTTAAAAACTCACCAACAAAGTTGATAGTCAATGGAAGTCCAACAGAAGCCATCATCATGATACCAAATATAGTTGCATACCTTGGCATAACATGGGCTAAACCTCCAAAATCTTTCATCATCTTAGTATCTCTTCTATCATAGATGACACCAACGAGCAAGAACAATGCTCCTGATACAACTCCATGACCTATCATTAAAAATATAGAACCCGATATACCCTCAACATTTAAAGCAAAAGTACCAAGGACAATAACACCCATATGACTAACCGAAGAGTAGGCAACAACCTGCTTAACATCCTCTTGTGCATAGGCTACCATGGCGGTATATATAATCATAATAATTGCTAGTATAGCTATAGGGAACATAAACATTACCGAAGCATCGGGGAACAGAGGTAATAGAAAACGGATAAGTGCGTATGTACCCATCTTGAGTAAAATCGCTGCTAAAATTACCGAACCGATCGTTGGTGCTTGACCATGAGCATAGGGCAACCAAGTATGGAATGGAAACATTGGAACCTTGATAGCAAAACCCATAAAAAATGCTAAAAATAACCACATTTGATAATTGCCCATGTGCCATATATCACCTGTGAGTAAATCTTCGGCGGGCAAGATAAGTCTATACCAGTCAAGTATAGCAAAGCTCCAGACACCTGTCGCCTGATAGTAAAAGTATGCCATAAATAAAATACCTACTAGCATCACAAGTGAACCTGTAAAAGTATATAAGAAAAACTTAACCGAAGCATATATTCTTTTTGGACCACCCCAAGCACCTATGATATAAAGCATCGGTACTAGAGATAGTTCCCAAAATAGATAAAAGACTATAGCATCTAAAGCAAGAAACACACCTACCATTGTCATCTGTAAAAACAAAAGTGTGATGATAAGGTTCTTAATATTTTTAGTATCACTAAGAGATGCGATACCTATAAATGTAAAAAATGCCGCTAAAACAACTATGAAAAGAGAGATGCCATCTACACCTAAAATATAGTTGATCCCAAAAGCGGGAACTAGTGGTAACTCTTCCATAAACTGCATACCCGATACAGTTGGATCAAAAGAGAACCAAAGGAACAAAGAAAGAGCAAACTCTATAAAGGCAACTGCTGTTCCATAGGCACGCATACTATCTTTTGCTACCCCTAAACCAAATATACCTGCTAGTGCTGGAAAGAAAATTAAAATTGATAAAATATGATCTAACATCTATTGAACTCCTAAACCTGATAAAAGTAATTTAATGTCATCAGGATGACTTGCTGCAAATGCAAAAACTACTGCTAGAGATAGCAAAACTACAAGACCTGCTACCATCCATTTGAGCATCGTGGAAAGGTTACCACTTTGCATATCTCTTGTAGCTTCACCAGTAGAGTAAAACCTGTTTGCTATACCATCAACAGATGCATCGATGATTTTTTGGTCAATCTCTTTCCAAAATACTCTTGATAATGTTCTATATGGTTTTATTAAACATTCTTCATATATAAGGGGAATATAGTATTGATTTATCAAAAGCTTATAGACAAATGTTTGCTCAACAGCTGATGAGCCATCTGGAACTTTTATGTTGTTTCGTGCATATTTTTTATATGCAAACAAAATCGCACTAGCGGCTAAAAGCTGAGTTCCTATGGTCATAGCCCAATACACCGCAACACTATGAACATGATACTCAGTAGCAGGAAGAAGTGCTGTTACCATCTCATAATATGGCATCTTAAAAGAACCTGCAATAATTGCAAGTAGCAAAAGAGGACTCATGCCAACTAACATAAACTTATATGCTTCATGTGGATGAATTCCAAATATTTTATATCTTTGTTCGCCATGAAAAATCAACGCAATTAGTCTAAATGAGTAAAATGCTGTTAAGCCTGCGGTAAATAGTAAAACAGAGTAGATAATATAGTGGTGATTGACAAAGGCAGCTTCTAAGATCAGATCTTTAGAGAAAAAACCTGCCAATGGAAAGATCCCTGCTAAAGCTATAGATGCTACAGTCATCATTATAAATGTACCTCTCATCGTCTTTTTAAGTCCACCCATCTTAAAAGGGTCAAGTTCATTATCCATTGCATGCATAACATTACCAGCACCAAGAAAAAGAAGTGCTTTAAAAAATGCGTGTGCCATAAGATGAAAAAGTGCAACCCAGTAAGCACCAAGCCCAGCCGCTGCAAACATATAACCCAGTTGAGAAAGAGTTGAGTAGGCGATGATTTTTTTCATGTCACGATTGACAAGAGCCATAGATGCTGCAAAAATAGCAACAAATGCACCAAGTGAAGCTATAAATAGTCCAACTTGTGGGATTAGGTCATAAAGTGGATTGGCACGGATAACTAAATATACACCTGCTGTAACCATAGTCGCAGCATGAATTAGAGCAGAAACAGGAGTAGGACCCTCCATCGCATCTGCTAGCCAAGTATGTAGAGGAAACTGTGCTGACTTACCCATAGCACCTATAAACAAGAAGATGCCCATCCAAGTTAGAGTTTCATTATCTAGTGAAGGTAGTGCTGCAAAAGCCTCTGTATATTGAAGTGTTCCAGTGTTTGAGTATATTAAAAATATGCCCACAAGCATACCAAGGTCGGCGATACGGTTCATTATAAATGCTTCATTTGCAGCCCAAGTAGCACTCTCTTTGTAGTACCAAAAACCAATAAGCCCCCATGAACAAAGACCAACACCCTCCCAACCAATAAATAGCCCTGCGAAGTTATCACTCATAACAAGAATTAACATTGAAAAAACAAATGCTGAAAGCCAAGCAAAAAATCTATTGAAAGATTTGTCATGATCCATATAGCCAATAGCATATATGTGTACAACAGTTGATACTAGAGTAACAACCATCATCATAGTAACACTGATCTGATCCACTACAAATCCAAATGGAATATATAGATCTCCAGCTTCCATCCAAGTCATCATCTCAACATGAACGACTTGTCCAGTTGAAAGTATATGAGCAAGAAGAACAGAACTACTTATAAAAGATACACCAAGCAAAAGAGTTGGAACTATTCCAGCTATGAGTAGCTTTGGTTTAGCCGCAAACAAAGTTGCAAACAAAGAGCCTAGCAATGGTGAAAACAGTGCAGTATATAAAAATATTTCCATTCTCTTATCCTCTCATCGATGACATTGTGTCTAGGTCGATATTGTTATGTCGTTTATGCCAAACGATCAACAAACCGAGTCCTACGGCAACTTCACTAGCAGCTATCGCAATAACGAAAAATGCAAACATCTGCCCAGTCAGGTCACCGTAATAGTGCGAAATAGCAACAAAAGCAATATTTACAGAGTTTAGAAGTATCTCTGTTGCTAAAAACAACATTAAGAGGTTTTTTCGTCTCATTACTCCTACTAGCCCAATAGAAAACAGAATTGTAGAGAGTACGAGGTAGTGATTTAGTCCTATGTCCATCATGAGAGTACCTCTTTATTTTTTTCTTTTTCTAACTCTTGTATCTCTTCTTCACTCATCAAAGTTAAAGAGGCATCCATTTTTTTGCCAGCTAAAACGATACCCGCTATCATCGCCACAAGTAACATCACAGCAGCAACTTCAAAAGGAACAAGATACTTCGTAAAAAGCACCAAGCCTATCTCTTGAGTATTTCCAGCACCTTCTACTACTGGATAAAGAGCTTTGATATTGTCACCAACTATGGGAGCAGAGAAGATTATAACTACTAAAATAGCAGCTAAGGTTGATAAGCCTGCTACTATATACTTGTTTCCTTTTTTCTCTTTTAGGTCTCTAGTAGTATCAAAAAACATCATTCCAAAAGCATATAGAGCCATTACAGCCCCTGAATACACGACAATCTGTACCGCACCTAAAAAATCAGCACCTAAAATAAAGAAAAATGCTGATATAAATATCATTCCTGCTGCCAATGCTGTTAAAGCATATAGTGCCTGTGATGTTGTTACGGCAATATAAAACATTATTATTGTTAAAAATGCAAACAGATAAAAAGCAATAGCTTCAAACATACCCAAACTCCTTAATATGCTAGAGGTGTTTTTTTAACACGCTCATCTTCATGTGGTGTAATTGCACCAAAACCTTCAAACTCTTTTTGAGAACCTGACCTCATAACATCCAATGGTGTTAGCATATAATTTAAATCAACATAGTGTTCTCTTTGATCACTTGCATTTTCATATCTACCACCATGAGTGATGGCTAACTCTGGACAAACCTCTGCACAATATCCACAAAAGATACATCTTCCTAGATTTATAGTATAGTCTGTAACCTCTTTACGAGAATTTTCATCTATCTTTGTGTCAATTTTAATACAATTTGATATACAAATCTTTTCACAAAGTCCACAACCTATGCATCTTTCTATATCTGACTCAAGAAGTCTTTTCATCTCATGAACAGCTCTATATCTAGGTCCAATAGGCATCTTTTCCTCGGGATAACTAACTGTATGTTTTTTAAACCAGACAAGCTCTCTCAAAACAACACCAAGTCCTACAAAAAGCTCAACTCTAAAACTTCTTTTTATTACTCGTTTGATTTTACCCCAACTATCTGTTGGATAATCGGTAATATCTACTAGAAAGTATTCATTACTTATCTCTCTATTGTTAAACTCTTCATTTTTCATCATTACCCCCTTATATCAATACTATTGCAGTTACTAAAATATTTAACACTGCTATTGGCATTAAGACCTTCCAACATAACCACATCAACTGATCTGGTCTTACATCTGGCCATGCGGCTCTTGTCCATAAGAAAAAGAAAAAGAAAAATGACATTTTTGCTAGTAAGCCTAAGGCACCTAAGAAACTTCCATCTCCATAACCACCCAAAAAGAGTATTGAAATCACAAAAGAGACAAAGAACATATTTGCATACTCACCGATAAAGAAAAGCCCCCATCTTATACCAGAATATTCAGTACCAAAACCATCAACTATCTCATGATCATTTGCGATTAGGTGAAATGGAGTACGACCAGTTTCAGCAAAAGAGGCTATCCAAAATAGTACAAATGCAACAGGCTGGCTCCATATCATCCATTCTGTTATGCCCCCAGATTGATACTCATTGAAGTCTATAAGAGAGAGTGAACTAACTAACATAACTGGTGCTAGTATCGATAAACCTGTAACTACCTCATAAGAGATAAAAACAGATGTAGCCCTAGCAGCGGAAAGAAGTGAAAACTTGTTAGCAGATGCCATGCCTCCGAGAAGTGGACCATAAAGACCAACTCCCATAATTCCTAAGATATATAAGATACCGATATTTATATCCGCAACTATAGGATGCACCTCATAACCAAAGATAGTAAATGATGGTAAAAATGGTATAGCCGCTGCTGCCATAAAAGCAGTAGATGCTGTAATAATTGGTGCAATTTTAAATATAGGAGCAACTGCACTTGTCGGGACTATATCCTCTTTTGTAAAGAGTTTTATACCATCTGCTGCTACTTGAAGAAGCCCATAGGGACCAACATTCATAGGACCTAGTCGCCTTTGCATAAATGCAAGGACTTTACGCTCAAAGTAAGTTCCTATACCTGCAAGTGCAGAAAAGACAAGTAAAATTACAAGGATTTTTACAACCGTTTCAATTAAATATGCTGTTTCCATATATTACACCTTTTTTATCGAAGCTCTTGCAAAGCGATAACCACTAAACATAGCCTCTGAGTTTAATTTAGAATCAAATGTAGGAAGTATTGCAATATTACCAGCTATTTTATTGTCGCTGATAATAGTTGTTTTGAGTTTTGAGTTTTGATTCTCAACTTCTACACTATCTCCTTGGCTAAATTCTGAACTTTTTAAGAACTCTTCACTCATATAAAGCCCTGAAACCTCATCAAGGTTTGTGGCCTTGTTTGTAAACTCTGTAAATTGTCTTACAGGGTTTGCAAGATAGATAAGAGTTCCTTCTAGTTTTTCATCATTTATATTTTCTACACTTATATCTTCACCTGTTTGTACTTTTATATTTTCTAAAAGATAACCTCTTGCTTCATCTGCATTGTTTTCATAATGGTTAGGAAGGCTATCAAAGCTTAAAGGTTTAAATCCAGCATCTAGTGGAAGTTCTTTTGTGTAGTCGATAACATTTTTAGCATTCATTCCAAGAGCATTGGCTATATCATTTAGCTCATAACCACCATAAGAAAGAGCAGCATTTGTAGGGTTTACTCTTTTGTTTATAGAAGTGAGAGTTCCCTCTTGTTGGTTTATTGCTGGCATATCAAGATCACCATCACCTAGAGCCGATAGTGTAAAATCTGCTTTTGTGTTATAGCCGATACTATACTCTCCAGCTTTATCATCAAGCTCACAAACAAGAGCAACACCTAGCGAGTTAGTTAAAGGAGGTATGATAGTTAGTGCTATATCGCTACATTTTTCAACAAGCCCAACTAACCTTGCTAGATTTTTAGAGTTTGGATGATTGTATAGATCTGCTCCAACTATCATAGAAAAAGTATCTTTTTTCTTTAAGTTTTTCTCTAGTAGTTCCATAAAATTATCATCCGCACCTAAAAGAGATAAAAGAGCATTATCATCTACTTCGATCTCTTTAGAGATTTTTCTAGGAACAAGCTTAGTTTTTTCCACCTCAAGCTCTTCTTCAACTCCAGTTTCTTCGTTAAGCTTCATCTCTTTAACGATCTCAACTACTTTTTCTTTTATAGTTTCTTCAACTGTTATAGTTTTTTTAGAGTGAAAAGATGCTAAATACTCAAGAACCTCTTTGGGCAATCTTTCTTTATCGCCAAATAGGTCTAAAACCAGATAAAGAGCTGTTTCTTCTTGAAGTGGAGCATGGGTAACACTCATTATATTTTTACTAAGCCCTTCTATGATAGGGTCTTTTACAGGATGAAAATATAAACCTGCACCTTTGTTTATAGTCATAGAGTTATTTAGAGCATATCTTGCATTGGGGTTGTCACTTTTTAGTGCTGTTCCTATGGAGATAACAAAGTTTGACTTATGTGTTGACTTTAGGTCACTTCCCCAAAGTTTAGTTCCACTAACTTCACTATAATCTTTTAAAAATGTTTGAAAAGATTTTGCTTCATTGTTTACAAGCTTGTAGCCATATTTCTCTTTTAGAGTTTGAAGTATATAAGCCTCTTCATTTGTTATGCTTGAAGTAAACTTTATAGTGTCTGCTTTTTTAAATGCACTAAGAGCAGATGCAAAAGCCTTCTCATCTTTTCTAACATCTCTGTTTTCATAATCAAAACCATATCTACCAGCACCACAAAGCGATACATAATTCCACTCATTCATAACACGATAGATTTTATTTTGAGGATTTTCTATGCTTGTATGTTTAACATCATAAGTTATTTGACAGCCTGCTGAGCAGTGTCCACAGGTTGCAGGAACCTGATCTAACTCCCAAGCATTGGACTTATAAACAAAATGTGTATCTACTAAGGCACCAACAGGACAGACAGAAGCACACTCTCCACAAGAGGTGCAATCAAGAACATCAGTCCCATTAGTCAAACCAATCAATGATTTGTTTAGCTTGTTCCACATAGCATAAGCATCTTTTGGCATCTCTTTTTTATACTCTGCATCTAGTGCATCTCCACCACGAGGTATGGTTTTTAAAGAGTTATCGCCTATCATATCTTTACATACAGTAGAGCATCTCTCACAAACAATACAAAGAGCTGAATTGTACTTAATATGACCCCAGTCATGAGTAGTTCTTGCAACATCTTTTACAGCATAGTTTTGAGCATCTACTCCCATATTTAAAGTATAGTTTTGTAGTTCGCACTCACCAGACTGGTCACAAACTCCACACTCAAGTGGATGGTTTACATCATAAACCTCCATGATTGCTCTTCGCTCTTGCTCTATAGCTTGTGTTGAAGTGGTGATACTCATACCATCTTTGGACTTTGCATTACAAGCATAAGCTTGCTTGCCATCAACCTCTACCAAACAAAGCCTACAAGCAAGTGTTGGGCTACATCTTGAAAGATAACAGATAGCAGGAATATAGATATCATTTGCCCGAGCCGCATTTAGTATAAACTCTCCCTCGCTAGTTTGAACCTCTTTGTTATCGATTTTAATTGTAATATTTTTACTCATTTATAACCTCTATTTTAACTTGATTATATCTATAAGCAGAAGATTTTACATCCATGCAAAAGATTTGATTGTAAGCAATAGTGCCTTTCATATATTTATCTATTTTAAAATGCCTTATATACTCAACACCATCAATACTAAACTTCACATTATCTCCTGATCTTATTTTAGAGCAAAGAGCAAATTGTGCTGAACCTATAAGCTCCTCTTTTTCTAAGGCACTTACAGAATAAACTACACTTCCATTAAACTCGCCTAGTTCCTCTACTGCATCTATCTTTTCATCTGTTTTGTAAGAAAATTTTCTTCTATCCATAGGTATCATTAAAACCTTAAAAGGAGTATTTTCTTCTATATATCTTGCTATTTTTACTATATTTTTAGCTCTTGGATGGTTTAGTGTATCTTCTCCAACAACTAAAACAGGCTTTTGTTTTCCGATATAGTTTGTTTTAATAATATCTAACTCTTCTTCAGAAATATTACTCTCTGCACTAAGATAACCTATATCAAGAGCATCAAAAAACTCCTCTTGATCTGATTTGTCATCAACAAAAATATTGGCTATCATTGCCAATGCTGCTTCTTCACTTCCCACTTCATTTTTTATAAAAAGTGAAAGCAGATTTGAGCTATCTTTTTCTTCAATGGGATATATTGAAGATATATAGCTCTTGTTGTTAGTTAGAGCATAATACAAGGCAAGCTTTAGAGGCATATTGTCATTTTTAAGTGAGTTGCCAACACTTATAACAAAGTCGCTTCTCTTTAAGTCCTCTAGTGTAGCACTTTGCAAAGTCGTTTCTTTTTTTTGACTCAAAATAAATCCCTAGCCTTTTTTCACTACGATAGTCCAATCGACTTCGTTAAACTTTAAAGAGTTCATGAGAGTATAACCACACTCTTTTACTAGATCAGCAGACTTTTGAACAGGTGTAAAGTCTCCTACTTCAAACAAAAAGATAGCTACCTCGCCCTCTTTATGTTCTGTCAATATCTCTTTCATACGAGGTTCAAACTCTTTTTTTAACTCTCTTAAATCATATCTTTTCATTATTTAACCCTTTTGCAAGTACTTGCTTTCGCACAAAAGATGCTTTGGCTTTAGTAGCTTCACTTAAAAAAACAAAGCTTTTTGTTTTTATGAAGCTAATCATCTGTCAACCTCTCCAAAAACAATATTTGTCGTACCAATAATAGAAACAACATCTGGAATATAGTGACCAGGTAAAAGGTCGGTTAAAATTCCTGCATGGTAAAAAGATGGGGCTCGAAGCTTTAGTCTATATGGGTATGGACCACCCTGAGAGTTTATGAAAAAACCAAGCTCTCCTTTTGGTGACTCTGTTGCCACATAGACCTCTCCAACTGGAGGTCGCATACCTTGAGTTACTAAAACAAAGTGTTGCATCAAAGAGTAGTTTTGAGTCATGATGTCAAGCTTAGATGCTGAGATATATTTTGGCGAGTGAGCCATCAGCTCTGTTTGTCCATCTTTTACACACTTATCATAGATATCTATACATTGGTAGAGTATCTTAGCAGTTTCTCGCATCTCTTCCATATAGATGCGGTATCTTGCAAAATTATCTCCCCTATCTGACCAAGGAACATTAAACTCTACCTCATCATAAAGCTCATAAGGTTCCTCTTTACGAATATCCCAGGCTGTTCCAGATGCTCTAAGCATAGGACCGCTGCAACCCCAAGAGTGTGACATCTCTTTAGAAATAGTTCCAACTTCTTCCATTCTCATAAGCCAGATACGGTTTGTATCAAGAAGGTTTTCATAATCTTTTATATTTTGAGGTAACTCATCTAAAAAAGTTTTTAGTTGCGATATAAAGTTATCTTGAATATCAAGAGGAACTCCACCGATGCGTATAGCTGCATGGGTAAGTCTAGCTCCACAATATCCCTCGATAATATCCATCAAATACTCTCTTTCACGAAATGCAAAAAGAAAAATAGTCATAGCTCCAATATCTAGTGCAGTAGTTGCTAGCCAAAATAGGTGACTCATAAGTCTGTTTATCTCTAAAAGCATCATTCTTATAACTTTTGCACGGCGAGGAACTTCTAAACCGATAAGCTTTTCAACAGCAAGAGCAAAGCCATAGTTGTTTGAAGAAGAAGCTATATAGTCCATTCTATCAGTTGTTGGCATAAACTCATTATATATCATATTTTCAGCCATTTTTTCCATACCACGATGAAGGTAACCAATATCAGGGTGAGCTTTTACGATCTGTTCTTGTTGTAGATGCAACATCAGTCGTAACTGACCATGAGAAGATGGATGCTGAGGACCAAAGTTTAGTATCAGTTCATTATCATCTCTATCAAAGGTGATATTTTCAAAAAACGGTGTTAGTCTATTTTTTATTTGTGCCATATTTTGCCAACCTATCTTTGTGGGTCATCAACAATTGTTGTTGAATCTTTGTGAAATTTCTTAACTAAAAATACTCCACCCTCTTCTTGATAAGGCTGCACTACTTCTGGTTCATCTCCAGTGATCTTTGTTCCCTTTGGAACCTCATGACCTAAGCGAGAAAATCTATCTGAATCATATCTATCTACTCTTGAGCTGTCTCTATTTTCAGGTCCGATCTCTTCTCTTGCTTCTTTTCCATATATCTTATCGACCTCATACCAAGAGGCAGCTTCATCGCCTTGAAGGGGGTAGGTTTTTAAAAGAGGGTGTCCACTCCAGTCATAAGGCATAAGTATTCTTTTCATAAATGGATGTCCGAGTGCTTCGATGCCAAACATATCAAACATCTCTCTCTCACTCCAGTCAGCACTTCTAAAAAGTTTTTCAACAGAGTTTAGAGCATCTCCATCTTTTATAAACATCTTTATACGAATTCGTTTTCGCTTGTTCATACTAAGTAACTGATAAAAAACTTCAAATCCACCTCTATCTGCGACCCAGTCAATAGCACTCATCTCTGAGAGTTGAGAGTATTCTAACTCATCTCTCATCAACTCTAAAACTCCATAGTTATCTTTTGGGTTTATAAAAACTACAAGTTGTTCAACTTGTATAAATGAGTCCAAAACTTCAAACTTAGACTTGATAGCTTCTAGGTCAGAGTTGAAAACTTCATCACTCTCAGGTGGTGATTTTGGAACTTGTGGAGATTTGTAAAATCTGTCTGTATAGTAAGCTTTTGCTTGTACATTATCTTTAGCTTTATATGCTCTCATTACATTAGCCTTTTTGCTTTTTGTGCTTTAGATGCTTGTTTTGAGCGGATCTTTTGCTGAAGTAACATAACTCCATATTGGAGTGTTTCAGGGCGAGGAGCACAGCCAGGTAGGTATAGATCAACAGGAATAACTCTATCAACACCTTGAACTGTTGCATAGGTATTAAACATTCCGCCAGTATTTGCACAAGAACCCATAGATATAACCCATCTAGGCTCTGTCATCTGATCATAAAGTCTTTTGATAAACTCTGCATGTTTTTTTGTAAGAGTCCCTGCAACTATCATAACATCGGCTTGTCTAGGAGATGCTCTAAAGATCGTTCCAAATCTATCAAAGTCATATCTTGAAGCACCAGATGCCATCATCTCGATACCACAACAAGCGAGACCGTAGGTAAGCGCCCAAAGTGAGTTTGAACGACCCCAGTTTACTATCTTGTCAATGCTCGTAAGTGCGACAGGTAGTCCACCATCTTGTGTATAATTTACTTTATGTTGTGCCATTGAAGTGCTCCTTTTTTCCATGCATATACAAAACCAATAGTTAATAAACCAACAAACATTAACATCTCAGCAAATCCAAACCAGCCGAGAAGTTTAAAATCAACTGCCCATGGGAACATAAAAATTATCTCAACATCAAAAAGCAGGAAAAGCAATGCAAATAGATAAAATTGAGGAGAAATTCTATTTGGTTGTTTTGTTATTTCAGGTCCACATTCGTAAGCTGAAAGTCTAATTTTATCGCTATCTCTTGCTGCTAATGCACGACTCGCAAGTCGAGAAATAATCGTTACAGCAGTAAATGCACCAAATGTTACAACAAATAATACAAATACCCCAAAATACGGATGTGCAGTGTTTATATGCTCCATACTAACCTACCTTATAAATATTTTCATTTTTTAGTATATACCTAAAAAAAATAGTTATGTCACTATATCAAAAAGAGTATTAAAACAAAGATAAGAAATACTCAATACTTTAAAATACCACCAAAAGAAACACTATTTATGCAAAAAACCCATCGATTTTTCATTGTCAAAGTTTGCATCTTTTTCTTTTTTTATCTCGGCAATAAACTCAGATACTGTAAAAAGAGGTTCTGGGGTTACCGCAACTTTATATGCTGTGTTTTTTATGATTATGTTGATTTGACCACCTGTTAATGGATAAGATGCTAGCTTTTTTATATCGAACTCATTATCGTATGGAGCATTTAAGGGTAGCATTTTCTCCCAAAGCTCTACTCTTTGAGCCTCTGAAGGTTTTTTAAACTCTATCTTATAGTTGAAGCGCCTTGAAAATGCTTTATCGATATTTTCTAGTAAATTTGTTGTTGCTATAAGAACACCTTTGAAGTTTTCTATCTGTTCTAAAAAGATATTTTGCATCTGGTTGTGCATCTGATCGGCAGAGCTATTGACCCCGCTAGACCTTGCTCCTAAAAATTGGTCGGCTTCATTTAAAAGTAAGATGGGTTCTGTTTTTGTTTTCTCGCTTAAGTCATAAAAGGTATCAAAAATTTTGCGAACATTTTTTTCACTTTCTCCCACATACATAGAGAGTATTTTAGAACAGTCAAATGATAAGATTTGTCTTTTTAGTGACTTTGCTAGAGAGTGTGCTGTCATAGTTTTACCTGTTCCTGCATGACCATAAAAGATGATTCTTGCATCTATGCCACTCTTTTTATCTTTTATGCCCCACTCAACAAGTCTAGCTACAACCTCTTTATCGACCTGTCTCATAAGGTTTTGCAAGGTATCTTTTGTACTCTTTGCTAAAACTACATCATCTAAAGATGTTTCACTCTCGATCAGCTCAAATATATCTTGTTCTTCTATAAGTGCATTTAGTTTTAACCTACGAACCTTTTTGTTTTTTTGCGGATGGATTATGCTCTGTAAAACATCATCAACTATATAAAAAGCTCTCGATATGCCACCAAATGGGTTTAGCATCTCTTCATAGTCTATGATTCCAGCACTTAGTAGGTTTGAGCCATCTTCTAAGAGTGAGCGATTTTTGATACGCTCATACTCATCTAGCGAGATAAGATCTATAAGAGTATTCATCTCTCTTAGTCCTGCATCTGTTGCACTATACTCTTCTCGAAGGAGAGCTAAAAAGATAACTTGCTCTTTCGTTTGAAGTTTTTTTTGTTTAAAAAATTTGTCTAAAATAAACTTTTCAGAAGTCTGCTCTACTCTCTTTTGAATCCTCTCTTCTAAAAGTTGTAACTTTTTCTGAACTCTATCGATGCCAAGAGAATGCTCATGAACATTTTGGCGAATAGCACTCATCTTTTGATAAAGTTCTATTCTAAAAAACTGCTCTTGAAGATACTCTAAATGATCACTGTATGGCTTTATATCTGTCAAGTCATTATCATGCTCACCATCTTGGAGTAGCTTTAAAAAAGAGGGGGTTAAGCCCACTGCTGTATTTAAAAGCTCTAAGGGTGTCACATCTGAAATCTTTACAGGTGTAAAGCTTTGCTGATGGATCCAGCCCAATTCTAGGAGTACTTTTATATCTATAAGATGCTCTAGATGCTCAAAGCTATCATCAGTATAAAGCTCGTTTAATAGCTCTAAAACCAATACATCGTCTTGACCTTGCATATATTTACCTGCTAAACTTTGTAAGATTAGAGCTTCATTTTCACTACATTTTAGTTGTGAAAATATTTCAACCTCATCTATTTTTTTGTTTTGTAAAAAATCAACTAATGTTTTCAATAATATCCTTAATATTTATAACTCTTATGTTTTGACTGCGTTTTAGCCTAATCTACAAAAGAGTAAAGAAGCTCTATCTCATCTTTCCATATCTTCTCATCGATGGTTTCGAGAATTAGCGGTATATCATTCACTCTATCATCATTCATCAAAAACCTAAAAGCATCCAAGCCTATCTCGCCTTCGCCTAGAGAGTGATGTCTATCTTTTTTTGAACCTAAAGGCGGTTTTGAGTCATTTAGATGCATCCCCATTAGGTAGTTAAAACCCACTATATTTTCAAACTCTTGACATGTTTTATCATAAGCTTGTCTTGTTCTTATGTCATATCCTGAAACAAACAGATGGCAAGTATCTATACAGATGCCAACTCTACTTTTATCTTCTACTTTGTCTATTATCTGTGCTAGATGCTCGAACTTATAACCTAAGTTACTGCCCTGCCCTGCTGTATTTTCTATAACTGCTTTTACACCCTTTGTTTTATCAAGAGCTATATTTATAGACTCAGAAATTTTACTCAAACATTCATCTTCACCTATCTCTTTTAAGTGGCTTCCAGGGTGAAAGTTTAGTCTATCGAGACCGAGTTGTTCACAGCGTTCTAGCTCATCTATAAAAGCCATTCTACTTTTTATAAGTTTTTGCTCATCTGGGTGACCTAGGTTTATTAGGTATGAGTCATGTGGCAAAATATGTTTTGACAATATACCGCTATCATCTAAGGCTTTAAGAAATTTATCAATGGTTTTAGCATCTAGCTCTTTTGCATCCCATCTTCTTTGGTTTTTAGTAAATAGTGCAAATGCTTTTGCCCCTATATCCTGAGCATTTTTTACCGCATTGAAAACTCCACCACTTGCAGAACAGTGTGCTCCAACAAACTTTAAATCTTTTTTACTCATTATTTTATATCCTTGATTTTTAAAATTATCTTATTTTTTTTGTCTTTGAAAAATGTACTTTTTGAACCTACTTTATAAGTTATATCTACATCATTGTTCTTTATTTTTTGTAAAAAACCATCCTGTTTTTTCAACATACCCTTTCCATCATAAATAGCCTTTGAGAGCAGTATATTTTGTAAAATATCACTAGGGTATGTTTTGTTTAAGTACTTTTGGTTAAAAGAACTTCTACTCATACACCCCTCATCTACACATATCAGGTAGTTTATTCTAACCTTTTGTATAGAAACACCTGCACTAAAGAGTTCTAACTCTACACTCTTGGCACTATTTCTGATATAACCTAGGTCTGCGAACTTAAGTTGCGGTGACTTGATAATGATGATCTTAGTCTGAGTTTTATCATAGTTTTTTATGCTACATGCACTAAATAAAAGAACAGCTATCAAAAGTAAGTATCTCATAAATAAAATTATAGCGATAATTTCTTTCCAATATGTTATATTTTAGGTAAGTTTGTTAAAATAAACTGCAGTTTAAATCTTCACTAGGCAAATTCACTATAAATATAATAATATTTATCTCTTTTAAGCTTTAAAAATAAAAGAACAGCTAAAATCCCGTTAATCTAAATTTAGGTTAAATAAAATAAGTCAAAGGATGAAAATGGAATTTTTCATAAGAGCATATAAAAATTATGCTAATTTTAATGGTAGAGATACAAGACAGCAATATTGGATGTTTTATCTATTTTATGTTATTGCTTTAATTGTGTTGAGTCTTATAGATGGTCTAATAGGTACAGATGGGGCTTTAGCTGTACTTTTTACTCTTGCTTCTATACTTCCATCGATCACTAGTGCTACAAGAAGATTGCATGATACAGATAAAAGTGGATGGTGGCAGTTAGTTCTTCTAATTCCTTTTATAGGTGGTATAGTTGTGATTATTCTTCTAGCAAAAGAAGGCACTCCTAGTGAAAATCAATTTGGCTCAAATCCACTGGGTCAAAATTAATAAAAGCATTTTATCTCGTTTTCAAGCTTGGGGCTTGAGAGTGAGATAAATTAGTTTTGGTTTACTATAGGTTTATTTAGTACCTGAATTTTTCATTATAATTTCAGTTATAATAAATAAAAGTATAAAAGAGTTCAACATGCAAACACCACAAAGAAAAGCTAATATTACAAAAACTATTGTGCCATCGCAAAGAGTAAAACTTTGAAAAAAATAGTTCTATTTCTGATAATACCTTTTATTCTTAATGCCTGTGCTTTGTGTTCTATCAGCATACCAAAAGTAACAGCCAATATAGACTTTAGTATTAAAAATGAAGTAGTTACCAATATGCATGCGAAGTGGACTTTTGGAGAAAAATTCACCCTACAAATATTACCTAACTATGATGAAAATGGAAATGACAAACTAGACAAAGCAGAAGTACAAGATATGCAAGAAGTACTTATGACATATATTACTCCTAGAAATCTTTTAACCGAACTCTCTATTTATACCCCAACTTCTTCAAAAAATATTTTATTAGTAGCAAAAAATCATAAGCTAATCTATGATAACAAACAGTTATATTTTGATTTTGATATTCCACTCTCTATAGAGTTAAAAAATGGCTCAACACTAAAACTTGTCTTTGAAGATAGAGAGGGTTTTTTTGACTTTAAGATAGATAAGTTTGAGGACAAGAAGATAGGTGAAAACCTTTTCATCAAGTCAAACACAAACCTAAATGCAGCATTTTTTAAAATAGTAGATGAGAATGCTAAAGTTGCTAGCACTAAACAAATCTCAAACATAGAGCAAAACAAAACACAGAATATAAAGCAAAACATAGAGCAAAATAAGACACAAAACATAGAAGAAAATATAACACAAAGCAAAACACAAAGCATAAAACAAAATACAGAGCAAAACAAAACACAAAACATTGCACAAAAAGCTAACAGTTCCTATATAAATATATTGAGATCCTATCTCAAAACATACAGTGATAAGATAAAAGTTCTACTAAAAGATATAAAAAAAGAGAGTTCTTTTTCTAGTATGCTTCTTTTGATCTTATTCTCTTTTTTATATGGTCTTTTTCATGCACTAGGGCCAGGACATGGCAAAACCCTAGTGGCTAGTTATTTTCTTGCAAATGGAGGAGGATGGCATAAGGCATTGAGTATGTCGATACGTATCGGTGTTATTCATGTTGCTGGGGCATTTGCATTGGTTATAACTAGCATGTACATAATACAAACTTTTATCAGTAAAACTCTAGGAGACACTGCTTTATATACTAGCTATATCTCTGCTACTATCATCATCTTTATCTCACTATCGATGCTTTATAAAAAGATGTTTGCAAAGAAAAAGCATGCACACAATTGTTCATGTTGCTCCCACAAACCAACTCCAAAAAGAGGTTGGCTTGTAGCAGTTGCCGCAGGCATTGTTCCTTGTCCTGGAACTGTCATGATATTTATAATGACTTTAGTTTTAGGTAATTATCTTAGTGGATTTTTGAGTGCTATAGCTATGTCTCTTGGCATGAGTAGTGTTATATTTATCAGTTCAATGTTAGCACAATATATACACACAAATGCATCGGAAAAATTTCATAATTTCTTTTTTATTATAGAGTATATTGCAATTTTTATTATGCTTTTCTTAGGTGTTATACTAATCATCTCTCCTGTTACAATCTAGTCTCTATTGTTCACAGGGGTGTAACTGTGCAAAGTAAACATTTCATAACCCTGTCATCCTCAGAATTTCACAACTCTGTCATCCTCAGAATTTCACAACTCCGTCATCCTCAGAATTTCACAACTCCGTCATCCTCAGCTTGACTGGGGATCTAGCTAGACTCCCAGTCAAGCTGAGAGTGACGGAGTAAGAAACATTTCGATCCATGTAAGCATTTCAAACTCTTTCAAGCTAAGAACAACAGTCATATAATATGACTTTATAAACAGTAGCCGTTTTGTTCAATATTTAGATATTCGATCACAAGGGGTGTAACTTTTGTTTATTTTATAAAAATATCCAATGCCTTAGAAACAGTTAAAAAGAATCCCATCATTCCCATAAGCATAAACATATTTTTGTTAAGTGCTTTTTGGATAGTATGTTCTATTTTTTCATT
>JAERRX010000072.1 GCA_016735225.1 Sulfurimonas sp.
CATGAAATTTCTTCTACACTCAACACAACATGTAGCAACAAGAGAAGAACTACAAGATGTAAAAACAGACTTAAAACAAGACAATATGGAGCTTAAAACAGAGCTAAAGCAAGAGATAGCAGAAGTAAAGACAGAACTAAAGCAAGAGATAGCAGAAGTAAAGACAGAGCTAAAGCAAGACAACAAAGAGCTAAAGCAAGAGATAGCAGAAGTAAAAATAGAGCTAAAGCAAGACAACAAAGAGCTAAAGCAAGAGATTGCAGAAGTAAAAATAGAGCTAAAACAAAACAAGAAAGAGATAAAGCAAGAGATTGTAGATCTCAGAGTAGAGCTAAAGCAAGACAACACAGACCTTGAGGTAGAGCTAAAACAAAAGATTGCAGATCTCAGAGTAGAACAAAAGCAAGACAATGCAGACCTAAAATCTGATATAAAACATATAGCCATTAAATTTGAAAAAATTCAATGGCTAATCCTTGCACTACTTGTAACTGTAGTACTAAAAGACTATGTGATCTCTTTGTTACACTAAAGCACCATCTAAAAAGGTATAACGAGGGAAGAAAAACCCCGTCACTCTCATGCCAAGCACCGTCACTCTCAGCTTGACTGGGAGTCTAGTTTTTTAGAAACCATACCTACAGCACCCCAATTTATCAAGACAACTTTCCCAAAATCCTTATTCACCATCAACCTGCTATCTTATGAAACTTTTACATCATCGGTAGTATCTGCTTCACTCTCGATAGTTAAGTCTTTAAATTATAAATGCTCTCTTTATATGGGGTGGTGTTATTTTTATAGCTTGGGTTGATTGAAATTGATGAGTAATATTAGAGTTCAAAAGTTATTAATTTTCCTTGTTTTAGCTTCGCTATATTTCCACGAAACTTGCGAATATAAAAGGTTTTATCCTCAAATGAGAGATCTTGTTTATAGTTGATTTTTTTTAACTCTCTTTCATAGTGTCTTGTTAAAAAAGTAATAAGCTCCGCTTTTAAGGAGGTTTCATCTTGGAGTGACTTGATGCTCTCATCAAGCATAATTGCCATTATTTGTGGTTCATTGGTCTTGCCTGCGAGAGCTAAAGAAAACTCTTGTGAATGAAAGAGTAGTAGAGATGGGTCTATAACATCAAGTATTTGATCTATTAGCTCTGGATGCTCTAGGACTGTTTTTACAAGGCTTAATTCCCACATATCTTTATGAGTATTTTTTTCAGCAAAAGTAGGACTATTGTTTGTAAACATCTGTGTAGTTTTAAGCAAAGATGGGCTAACCCCTAAAGCACCCAACCGTGAAGCTAAAAAAGTTTTATACTCTTCTTGTAAGAGCGGAGTTAGCGTTTTTAGGTAGGAAACTCCATCTTGCATGCACTCTTCTTTTGCTTTTGGGTCACGAAGATTATACAGAGAGAGTATCTCTTCTAAAACAAACTCTATGAAGGGTTTAGGCTCTCTAAACATCTGAGCCAACTCCTCGATATTTCCACTGCTTACCATGTCGGCAGGGTCAAGTCCATCTAGGAAGATTGCCACTCCACCCTTAAAACCTCCAGCACTCAAAAGTCTAGATGCTTTGAGTGCGGCAGCTCTTCCAGCTTTGTCTCCATCGTAAGCCATAACAACTCTCGGCTCACCCTTTCTTAAAAGTGGTAGATGCTCTTGAGTTAGTGCTGTCCCTAAGGTTGCTACTGCATTTGTGAAGCCTGCTTGATGGAGCATGATAACATCAAGATAACCCTCTGCTACTATGATCTCTTTTGTTTTATAAAGAGTTTGTTTTGCATGGTGATAAGCATACAAAAGTCGTGACTTGTTAAAAAATGATGTTTGCGGAGAGTTTACATACTTTGCTTGATGTCCTGTTATAGTTCTACCACCAAAACCAACGATGGCACCATTTGCCGAATGTATAGGGAAAGTAAGCCTTTCTATAAACCTTGCATAGGTAGTTCTGTTTTCTTCATTGTAGCCCACAACCCCCACTTCTAGTGCTTCTTGTATATTGAATTGGTTAGATGTTATATAGTTTATGGTTGAGGTGGTGTCAGGTGCATAGCCTACTCCAAATTTTTCTACACTGCTATCGTAGATGCCCCGCTCTTTTATATATGTTAGTGCTGTTTGTTTTGTTGTTAGTAGGTTTTTGTACCATTCATTTAGTTTGTCCATCAGTTGAGAACGAGGTTTGTTTTGTTTGTTATCAGTGTAAGAAAGTGTAAAGTTATAGCTATCTGCTAGCTTTTCTAGTGCCTCTGGGTAGTTTAGTTTTTCATACTCCATAGTAAACTTAACACTATCTCCACCAGCCCCACAACCAAAACAATGATATATCTGTTTTTGAGGACTAACTACAAAAGAGGGGGATTTTTCATCATGAAATGGACAAGGTGCCTTGTAGTTGGCTCCTGCTTTTTTTAGTTCTATGTAGGAGCCAACAACATCAACTATATCAAGTCGTGCCTTTAAAGATTCTATGGAGTCTTGAGCGATCATTTTATGTTAAACTGTTCTTTATATTGTTGCTGTAGAGATTTAGACCTATCTTTATAGCCAATAATATCTCCGAACTCTATCTCAAGAGTTCTGACTTTGTTTTTGCCCTTTAATGATTCCATCAAAATATAATTTGCATTATTTTTTATATAAATAGGCAATATATCAAGACGATTTTTTACTGCTATGATCTTTGAACCCTCTTTGAACTCTCCTAGAGCTAGATCGCCTTTTAACCTAGTACCCTCTGGAAATATAGAGATGCTTTGACCTTTTTTTACAACAGATTTTACATCTTTAAAAAATCCAGACATGTTAGATGCCTCTCTATCCAAAAAAATGGTTCCAGCATTTCTTACAAATAGCCCAAAGAAAAAAGAGTTATAAAGCTCTTTTTTTGAAACCCAATAACCAAAAATTTTACTATTTTGTAAGGCTACATCTATGATGAGAGCGTCTATGACACTTTTATGATTTGACACTATAAGAAACTGTCCGTCTTGTGGTATTTTTTGTGGGTTTATTACTTTAACTTCTAGGTCTAGTTTTGTAAGAACTTTGAAACAATACTCAAATCTAATCTTTTTTCTCTCAATATCATTGTTGATTTTTTTGAGTTTATAGCCATAGAGATTTGTTATATAGGTAGCATAAATTGCTTTTTTAATTTGCTTGAATGTCAACTGAAATCCTTTTGTATTTTTAGGAGTTATTATACTCTAAAAAACATAAAATTTGTATTTTAGTAAGTTTTAGCTATAATGTGAACTCGAAAAATTTTAAAGAAAGTGGGTGATGTGATATGCCAGGAATAGTACTTCGTTCAGATGATAACTTTGATGCATCTTACCGCCGTTTCAAGAAGCAAACTGACCGTAACTTAATAGTTACCGAAGCTCGTGCTCGCCGTTTCCATGAAACGGAAACTGAAAAGCGTAAGAAATTCAAGATAGCTTCTCGTAAGAAAATGCTTAAACGTCTTTATATGATGAGACGTTACGAATCACGCCTATAAGCGATAAGCCTTTGGGCTTTCGTTTAACTTCAAACTCTTTAAATATTCTCTTTTAAAACTCAACACCTAAACCTACCATAAATTGAAAATCACTCTTTTCTGGAGCAATATTATCTGCCATTATTTCAGGCTCTAGTAGATAGTCCCAAATCACAGTAAACTCCAGATCTAACCAAGAAGTAAGCTCATGTTCTAGGCTTGATTTTATGTGATGTGTATATTTTCCCGCTTTCTTATTTGATAGTGCTGACTCATACTTAAAGTTAAACTCAATATCTTTTGTGATATCGTATTTTAGTATAGTACCCATCTTTAAAGCAGGAGAGCGAGCTGAATTTTCTTCATATTTAAGAACAGAAAAATACTCTGTGTAAGTGTAAGCAGGACCACCCGAAACAGACCACTCAGCCGAGTCATTATCTACAAAAGTATAACCGATACCAAGCCCCGCTGTCAATTTGTTTTTTATATTTTGAAATTTATCCTTATGATATTCTGAAAACACTGGTGTCCAAAAAAAGCGACGAGTTATATATCTATCATACTTTTGACTTATGCGATGATTGTTTTCTGACTCTTTGTTGTCGTTTGAAGATATATTTCCTAAGTACCCAAGAAACAAGTTGCTAACACTTGTTCTTCGTTTTATATTCAAGTTAGTAGTATATCTATACTCCTGTGTGTTACCTGTTTTCATATCCATAGAGATAGATATTTTTCCAGACCAATAGTTAAACTCCCTTGTTCCCTTTGGAGCAAGAGAAATTATCTCACCTCTTGAGAATGTAAACTTTTTATCTCCTTGAATAATAACAATTTCATTATTACTAAAACGAACTATGCCTGAAAACCTTGCAATATCTTCAATATTTACCTCTATAACATGAAAACTTTTTATTTGAGATATATCTTTGAAGTCAAAAGTATATAGTCCAACCTCTTCGCTATCAAAGACTAACATATCGTTATACATCTCCTCTATCTTGCCCTTAAACCATTCTCCCTCTTTTGTTTGTACCCAGTCATATCCATTTGTTTTAGGAGATAGTTTTTCCCATGGAGTGTGAAAAATAGGAGCATCTAATTTCTCTTTTTTTGCAATACCTTTTCTAACCTCTTCTTCAGATAAACCTGAAGTGTCTTTTACTTCTACAAGCTCTTTAATATCTTTTTTTTTCAACTCTTGTGATTTAGGCTTTTCTTGTGCAAAAAGAGAACAAGCAGATAAAAGCACTATAAATATTATGTTTTTCATATTAAGCAAGTATTATTTCTAAGACTATATAGCTATAGTTTTCCATATATCTCATTGTAAAAACTTATAGCATGTCTATCGCTCATGGATGCTATATAGTCAGCCACTACCCGATGTTCTTTTCGCTTGCCAAGCTGTTCATAGTAAAATCTTGGCATCATTTTTCCCTCTTGCATCAATGCACTATATAAGCCTCTTATAGCTTGTTTCCCAGCAAACATTCGTATAACTATCTCTTTGTGTTGGTAAAGTTTGTTAAAAAGTATCTTTTTAAGCTTTTTGATCTTTGTTTCTAGTATAGCTTCAAAACCAATGGGAAATATATCCCCAGCATCTACTTTTTGTTTTGAATAATCTAAAAGAGAATAAACTAAATGGTTTATAAAATGTGAACTAAAACGATAACGAAACATCTCATCTTCATCTAAAGATATATCTTCATCATAAACTTTTTGAAGTATCTCTCGTGCAAGCTCACTCTTCTTTAGGTCTTCAAAGCTAATGAGTCCTGAGTTTATGCCATCATCTATATCATGACTCATATAGGCTATCTCATCTGCACGATCTACTATCATCGCTTCGACTGAAGGGTGTTTATCAAGATGAAATTTCTCATCTATCCAAGATGGCAAAAAACTTTTTTTGTATGGATATGAGTGTTTTAAAATACCCTCTAAAGTAGCAAATGTTAAGTTTAGTCCATCAAACTTTTTATATCTTTTTTCCAAAGATGAAACTACTCTAAAGCTTTGAAAATTATGCTCAAAGCCATTTTTAAAACCATCTTTTTTCAAACACTTATCTAAGGTATCTCCACCAATGTGACCAAAGGGAGTATGACCCAAATCATGAGCTAAAGCTATCGCCTCAGCTAAAGGTTCTCTTAGTCCTAGATGTGAAGTGATGGAACGTGCTATCTGGGAGACCTCTAAAGAGTGTGTCAATCTAGTTCTAAAAAAGTCACCCTCTTGGTTTAGAAAAACTTGAGTTTTATACTCTAGTTTTCTAAAACTTGCCGAGTGGATAATCCTATCTCTATCTCTTGCAAAAGGGTTTCTAAAATCTTTGTCAATCTTATGAAATCGTTCAATTGCCTGCATAAACCTAAGACTTTTTAAGAAATTTTGTAAGTATATGTATCTTTACACCATTGACACGACCCTCGATATGCTCCGAGTCATTTGCCACAAGAGCTATGTTTCTAACTGCTGTGCCTCTCTTTGCTGTAAAGCCTGTTCCCTTTACATCTAAGTCTTTTGTGATTACAACCGTATCGCCAGCTTTTAAAGTGACTCCGTTTGCATCTTTATAAACAAGAGCATCTGCATCTATACCTATAGTCTGTGCATCTGCATATAGTTTTAGATCATCTTCCATATAGATCATATCTAACAGGTCTTGTCGCCCTAAAGCTTTTAAAAGTCTATATGACATCACAACAACAGCAGGCACTTCACTCCACATACTATCGTTTAAGCAGTTGAAATGCTTTTCATCTAGCTCTACTTCTTTAGCTATTTCGCTAGAACATTTTTCACAAATATAGATAGCTTTATCTACACTCGCATCTGATGGAGAAACCTCATAAACACTCAAGCCTTCACTACTTGAACAAAGTTCACATTTGTTAGAACTTCTTGCTATTAACTCTTTTTCTACACTCATAGATATTTCCTTAAATAATGATTGATCAAATTATACCCTCTTACCTTGTGTCAATAACTTTTATAGTTATTGAGAATTTTTATATTCAAGAGTTTCTTCTTCACTTTGTTGTTTATGTTTTGTTTGGTTAAAAGCCTTATCTGCTTCTTCTTCATTGTAGTTTCTACACTCTTCTGGCATAACAGCATTTGGCTCAGATGCAATACTATCACACATAGATGCATTTAAAGTAAAATGCGAACAAGCACTTAAAACAAAGGCTAAGACAAGGGCTAAAACTAAACTATATCTTCTCATATTTATGACCTCTTTTTTACTATTAAGTCTAAATATTTAGATGGGGTAACTCTTATCATCTCTTGAGCAAGCCAACGAATCTGAAAAAAAGCAGCACCACTATCTCTAAGTGTAAAGTAGTTTTTTAAGCTTCTAAGATTAAAAGTAACAAGCATATCAACTTTTACATTATCTGTGATAATGTGTTTAAAAGCATCGCCAACATTTCTTTTTTTCTTTCCACTTTGAAGAGTCTTAAATAACTCATCTGAATCACCACTAAACTCTTCTAAAAAAACAAGAGAACTTTTAGCAACTGCGATAGAGTTGAAGTCTTCCACCTTGGTTTGCTGATAAGCTAGCTTTTCAAACATCGATGCTATCTCTATGGTGTTGTAGGTCTTATCGCAAGTAACAAACATATCAAAACTTAAAATTTTATCTATAAAAAACTCTTTATCGCCCTGTGATGCCACAAAAGCATTTATGATAGAACCCATAGTATAGCGAGTGCTTCTAACACTTATAGCTTGGATGCGATGGCGAGCATGTTCTTGAAGAACAGCTCTTGAAGTGCCTCTTACTAAAAAAGAGAGATTTGCATGCTCTAGTATAGAGTGGTGAAAATATGTCCAAGAGAGATCTTTTAAAAGAGTAGAGTCCTCTATGGAGTTTATATCATCACACATTTTTGCATCTGGGAGATGGTTTTGTATATAGTTTATAGATTTATTTTCACTGCTTGAAAAAGAGTCATAGCAAGTTCTAGCCGCTGTTTCTGCCACGCCTATACCCGTATCTTGAACTAAGACAACCTCTGGCTTAAAATACTCTATGCCATATATATTTTCTTGAACAGACATCTCTAAACCTCCTTTATAGATCTGTTTTATGCCAAATTAACCATCATCTGTAATAGCCTTGACTAGCTCTTTTAAAATATCTTCAGCTTTTTCATTATCTACTTGACAAGTTCCAGCGGCATTATGCCCACCACCATTATACTTAAACATCAACTCACCAATATTTGTTTTTGAGCTTCTGTTTGTGATGGATTTTCCTGTTGCGAAAACTGTATTTTGTTTTTTAAATCCCCAAAGAACATGGATAGATATGTTTGTATCTGGGTTGAGTGCATAGATCATAAAACGATTACCTGGGTAGATAATCTCCTCTTCTCTTAGGTCAAGAACAATTAAATTGTCATAAATAGTTGAACATTTTTTGAGTTGTTCTTTAAAATTATCTGCATATTTGTTAAACAGCTCAACTCTCTCTACTATATCAGGAAGTTGCATAATCTCATCAATAGTATGGTCAATACAATAATCAATCAAGTTCATCATAAGTTGATAGTTCGACACCGTAAACTCTCTAAATCTCCCAAGTCCAGTTCTTGAATCCATCAAGAAGCTTAATAGCTCCCAACCTTGTGGGTTTAAAATATCCTCTATAGTGAATTGTGCAGCATCTGCTTTATCAACTGCAAGCATCATCTCTGTTGAAACAGCTGGTAGTTTTTTGGCTCCACCATAGTATTCATAAACTATCCTAGCCGCACTTGGAGCTTTAGGGTCTATGAAATAGTTGTCTGCTTTTGCATTTCTCATCGCTTCACTCTCATGATGGTCAAACACTAAGTGTGCATTTTCATAGTATGGTAGATTGGTAATAATATCGTTTGAAGTTATCTCAATAGTCCCATCTTGCATGTCCTTAGGGTGGACAAATATAATCTCATCGATCATATTAAGTTGCTTAAGTATAACCGCACATACTAAACCATCCATATCACTTCTTGTTACAAGTCTAAATTTTCCTGCCATTTTTTCTTCCTCTAATTATTTTACTATTATTTATCATTCTGATTGTCATCAACGGTAATATACCAAAGTTTCACCATTTTGCACTTTCTATCTGAATATATAGAATATCAGGAACTTACTTAAATCTTTTTTAACATCTCTATAGTAATGAATAGTTAGTTCTAAAATTTGATCATTTTTTTGCTATCTGCTCTTTTTGAAAAACTACTAAAGTTCCACATACCAAATCGTATAAAGCTTTTTTATCTTTTCTAAATAGTGGAACAGACAGAGCAAAAATAGTCGTAGCACTAAACAAAAAGACTACAAATCGTAAAAATGCTCTAAAAAAACCAATATACTCACCAGTTTTAGCATCTACTACTTTTAAGTCATAAGCCTTTTTTCCAGGAGTTTGTCCAAGCCTACTTAAAAAGATACTATATATAAGACCATAAGTTAAGGTTGCAAGCAGAGGAGCAAGCTGAGATGCTTGAAGTTCATCTTTTCCGCTTACTACTATATAGGTAACTATAAACATTATAGGCATATATATCATAAACATATCTGTTATAATCCAGGGCCTCATGCCGCGCAAAGTTGTGCGCGTGATCACGCCTGGCACCATCGTCGAGCCGGGCTTAAACTCCATCTTTAAGTGCATTTGGTCTTAAAGCTTT
>JAERRX010000131.1 GCA_016735225.1 Sulfurimonas sp.
TAAAAAGAATCCCATCATTCCCATAAGCATAAACATATTTTTGTTAAGTGCTTTTTGGATAGTATGTTCTATTTTTTCATTGAGTAAGTCAAACTTGTTTTCTAAGCCAACAAATCTGTTTTCTAAGCCAATAAATCTGTTTTCTAGCTCGTTGAATTTAACAACAAATCTGTTTTCTAGCTCGTTAAATTTACCATCAAATCTATTTTCTAGTTCATTAAACTTACCATCAAATTTCTTTTCCAATGAAACTACACTTGCAGTTACTTCATTTAACTTGTCATCAAGATGATTTATATGGTTGTATTGTGACTTTAAAAGTAAAGTATTTATATCCTCTTGATCTAAACCTTTACCTGCACTAAATTTCTCTTCTATCTCTTTTATCTTTGGGCTAATCATCTCAATCAACATATCATCTACTCTTGTTTTATCCATAATTGCCTCCTTGTTTATCTTTTCAGATATTTATTTTTTAGCTTCTCTTGCTATTTTTTCTATCGCTTCTGGGTTGTCCATAATATCTTGACTTATCTTGTATGAGCAAAACTTAGGTCCACACATAGAACAAAACTCTGCTTCTTTAAAAACATCTTGAGGAAGCGTTTCATCATGATACTCTCTTGCTCTATCTCCATCGAGAGCTAATTCAAACTGTTTTTCCCAGTCAAAACCATATCTCGCATCACTCATAGCATCATCAATATCTCTAGCACCCTTTCTACCACGAGCAATATCTGCTGCATGAGCTGCTATCTTATAAGCGATAATACCTTCACGAACATCATCTGCATTTGGAAGCCCTAGATGCTCTTTTGGTGTCACATAGCATAGCATACTCGCTCCGTGCCAACCACCAACAGCAGCACCAATAGCTGAACTTATATGATCATATCCTGCGGCTATATCTGTAACTAATGGTCCTAGTATATAAAAAGGAGCTTCATGACAAAGCTCTCTTTGAAGTTTCATATTTCTCTCTACTTGATTTAGAGGAACATGCCCTGGGCCCTCTATCATCACTTGAACATTTTTTTCCCAAGCTTTTAGAGTAAGCTCACCTAAAACTTTTAACTCTCCTAGTTGTGCATCATCACTAGCATCTGCTAAGCATCCAGGGCGAAGAGAGTCCCCAAGAGAGAGTGATACATCATATTTTGCACAGATATCTAAGATATCATCAAAAGCTGTATAAAATGGGTTTTCTTTATGGTAGTGCATCATCCATGCAGCCATCAAAGAACCACCACGAGAAACAATACCCATCTTTCTTTTAGCAATCTTTGGCATAGTTTCAAGTAAAAAACCAGCATGAATTGTAAAGTATGAAACACCCTGTTGTGCTTGACGCTCTAAAACTTCAAGCATCACATCTATACTTAAGTCTTCTATTTTATTGCCAACATCATGAAGTATTTGGTAGATAGGAACAGTTCCGATAGGGATCTTAGAACTGTTGATAACAGCCTTTCTTATCTCATCTAAGTCTCCACCTGTTGAGAGATCCATAGCAGTATCTGCTTTATAGTGTTGTGAAACTTGCATCTTTTCAACTTCGCCTTGAACATCAGATGCTATGGCTGAAGAGCCTATGTTTGCATTTATTTTACATTTAGATGCTATTCCTATTGCCATAGGCTCCAATGAAGTGTGGTTTACATTTGCAGGTATTATTAACCTACCTCGTGCTATCTCGCTTCTTACTAGCTCCGCTGATAAATCTTCAACCTTTGCAACATACTCCATCTCTTGTGTGATTATGCCCTGTTTTGCATAATACATTTGAGTTCTAACAGCATCATTTTCTCTTTTTTTTACCCAAGAAGTTCTCATCTTTTCTCCTGAAATTTATAAATATATAAAAAAATTGTATATATGGAAATATAATCAAATAAAGTTAAACTAGCATTAAGTAGCCAATGAACAAAAAAATTCAAAGATAAGAAAGCTTTTAAAGTGTATAATTTCGTAACACTTTTTAAAAAAGGGAATATATTTGGGTGATTTAACGCTTGTTTTGTTGGCAGCTGGGAGTTCTAGCCGTTTTGAGTGTAGTTCTAAGAAGCAATGGCTTCGCATAGGACACAGACCTTTATGGCAAGAAGTTGCTAAAAAGTGTGTAGAAACTAAACTTTTTAGTAAAATCATCATAACTTCTGCTAAAGAAGATATAATGTTTATGAAAAATTATGATTTATTCACATTTGTACAAGGCTCAACAACTAGACAAAAGTCTTTGCAAAATGCTCTAAAAAAGGTTGAAACTGACTTTGTTTTAGTTAGTGATATCGCTAGAGCTTGCATAAGTGAGAAACTTTTAAAAAATATAATCTCTCAGATAGGAAAAGCTGACTGCATCGTTCCCTACTTAGAGGTAAGTGACACAGTAGTTTATGAAGATAAAACTATAGATAGACAAAAAGTAAAGAGAGTTCAAACACCTCAACTCTCTAGGACTTCTGTACTAAAAACTTCCCTAGAAACAGATGAAGAGTTTACGGATGAGAGTAGTGCTATAGTGGCTTATGGTGGCTCAAGAGAGTTTGTTTTAGGCGATAGTGAAGCAAATAAAATTACTTTTGTAAAAGACTTGAACCAACTTTCATGCTTAGCTAAACCATCGACTGACACCTTTAGTGGCACAGGCTTTGATGTTCATGCCTTTGATGAAAAAACAGATATGTATCTATGCGGAGTCAAAATAGATGTAGATTTTGGCTTTAGGGCTCATAGCGATGGTGATGTGGCAATACATGCTCTCATAGATGCTCTTTTGGGTGCGGCTGGTATGGGTGATATAGGGGATATATTTCCCGATAGTAGTGATGAGTTTAAAGATATAGACTCAAAGATCTTACTTCAAAGAGTTGTTAAAAAGATATATGACTTTGGTTTTATAATTGTTAATGTTGATATAACTATAGCAGCCCAAACTCCAAAGATCTCTAAGTATAAACTACAGATGAGAAAAACTATTGCAAAGATACTAAAGTGCGATAGTTCTCGTGTAAACATAAAAGCTACAACTACTGAAAAACTCGGCTTTATTGGTCGAAGTGAAGGTGTTGGAGTTATTGCAAATGCAAATTTAAAATATTTTGATTGGACAAAAATTTGAAAATACTGATAATAGAAAACGAAGTTTATTTAGCACAAAGTATAGCTACTAAACTAGGTGAATTAGGACATACTTGTGATATGTGTACTTCAACAAGAGATGCGATCAAAAACAAAGATTATGATGTAGTACTACTCTCTACAAATATTAATGGACAGGATATTAACCCTGTTATAGAAACATTTAAAAAAGCTATCATAATATTGATGGTTTCTTATGTCTCAAATGATACTGTATCAAAGCCACTTAGTGCTGGTGCAAAAGATTATATTTTAAAACCTTTTATGATTGAAGAACTTATAAGAAAGATACAACATTATGAAGATTATGAGAAACTAAAGAATAGAGATGAAGCTTATAAAAAGTACTTAACTCACTCTTTTTCATCTATAAATCACAAGTATGACCATAATAGCATAGAGCTACCTTTATTTATATCCTCATCATTTCAAAAACACTCAGATGCTTTTGCTTTTGAACATGCTTATAAAAAAGATCTACCTATCCACTTTATCACACTAAGTAATCAAAAAGCACTAAATGAGTTAGCATCTTTAGGTAGCGACACTATTGTTTATATAACTGACTACCAAACACTAAAAAAAGGTGAAAGAAAAATTTTTTGTTCCCTTATCGAAAACAAAAAAGTGATCGTTTCAAGTACAGATAAGATAGAAAATATTGACTACAAAGTTTTAGATATTAAAAGTGATAATAATATTTTTGATCAAGGAGATATCTTGCCTATTGAAGATTATGTAAAGTATATAGTCTTAAACTATCAATACAAATTTCCAGATATTGAGTTATCAAAAAGACTAGGAATAAGCAGAAAAAGCTTATGGGAAAAAAGAAAAAAATATGACATCATTAAGAAGAAATAGATGAATTGGTTTTTTATAACACTCGGCTATAGCGGACTATCTCCAAAAGCCCCAGGAACTGCAGGAACACTAGTATCGCTTCCCTTAGGTATGCTTATACTTATATATTTTAATTCGCAAACACTTTTTTTAGCGACTGTTCTTATTAGTGTTATCGCTGTTAAGTCTATAAATAAATATGAAGAACTTTCTGGTATTCATGATGATAAACGCATAGTTATAGATGAGCTAGCAGGAATGTGGTTTGCACTTAGTGTTTCACCTGCCATAACTGTTGGCATCGGTGAAATAAGTTCAGTAGAAAATGGTTTTTTGATCCAGTCTCTACTATCTTTTGCACTATTTAGATATTTTGACATAAAAAAACCATCTATTATTGGTAGGATTGACAGAGAAACAAAGGGTGGCATCGGGGTTATGGGTGATGATATTATAGCTGGTTTTGCAGCGGGGATTGTTAGCTCCCTCATCTGGCAGGGCATATTGCTTTTAAATATTTTTTAAATAAATATTTAAAAGTCTTCTATAGTAATATCAAACATTAGACTTTATCTCTTTCATATATTTATAGCTTTTGATTGCTTTGTTTTTAGCCTATCTCTTTAACCTCATTTTCATGGTAGATGCTCATAGAAGGAAAGGCAAATTCTAAGTTGTTTTCTTCTAAAATTTTCATCATTTTATGCATCACATCTTCTTTAGTTATTAGCCACTCTTCCCAGTTTACAGTTTTTGAAAAACAATAGATGAGTATATTTATACTTGAGCTGCCAAACTCATCGAGATAAACTAAAAGAGTTTTTTTGATACCATGCGAATCTTCATAAGACAATATTTTTGATTCGGTATATTGACTTTTATCAACTGTTGTTTCATCTGTAGCAATATCGGGATGAGTTTTTAGCATCTCTCTTATTTGAGAAACTGCATTTTTAATATCATCTGTTTTTGAGTCATACTTGATGCCTAGATTCATCTTTATTCTGCGTCCTAGCCTTCTTTTGTTCCAGTTTTTAATATCTGCATTTGCTAAGATAGCATTGGGAATAGATATAAGAGCATTATCAAAAGTTCTAAGAGTAGTTACACGAAGTCCAATTTCTACAACTGTTCCCTCTTGCTTGCCAGAAACTATCCAGTCCCCTTGAGAAAAGGTATCACTAAGTAAGATAGACAATGTCCCAAAGAAGTTAGCTAGAGAATCTTTTGCTGCTAGAGCAACCGCAAAACCACCAATACCCAGACCAGAAAGCACTGCTGTAAGATTTACTCCTGCTGAGTATAAAACAAGCAAGATACCAATGATCCAAATCAGAAAATTTACTATTTTTATACCTACATTGATAACTTCATTTTTTAAACCAGAACTTTTATCAATCTCTGAAATTTTTATAGCAACGATAGTATTTATAGTTTTATATACCCC
>JAERRX010000115.1 GCA_016735225.1 Sulfurimonas sp.
ATTATTTTAAAAGAGAGACTCAAAAGCTTTCATAAAAGTGATAAGAATTAGGTGGATAGAAGCGATAAATTACTTGATACAAAACATAAAGGAAAATTTTGAGACTATCAGTAAAAGAGATTGATCTTATAAAAGGTAGAGTTAAAACCATCTTTGGTGAAACAGTTGTGCGACTTTTTGGCAGTAGAATAGATGATACTAAACAAGGTGGAGATATAGATCTTTATATAGTGCCTGTTATTTGCGATAATCTGTTTCAGAAAAAGATGAGTATAAAAACAAGCTTAGAAGATGTTTTATGCAAGCCTGTTGATATAGTCCTAGCAAAAGGTAAACGAAGACCAATAGAGATAGAAGCTATGAAGGGGATAATATTATGAATGCAGTAAAACCTATGGTACTTGTAACAGGGGGAGCTGGATATATAGGCTCTCATACTTTGATAGCTTTAGCTGAGGCAAATTATGATTTTATAGTGTATGATAATCTTTGCAACTCTTCAAAAGAGTCTCTCAACAGAGTGGAGAAAATAATAGGAAAGAGTATAAAGTTTCAAGAGGGTGATATACGAGATGCTGATTGCCTTGAGAGGTTATTTACTACTTATAATATTGATTCTGTTATCCATTTTGCAGGTTTAAAAGCTGTTGGCGAGTCGGTCGAGAAGCCTATAGAGTATTTTGATAACAATGTAAATGGAACTTTAGTTTTACTTTCTGTTATGAAAAAATACAACTGTAAACAGATAGTCTTTAGCTCCTCTGCTACAGTGTATGGAGACCCCGCAACAACACCTATCAAAGAAGATTTTCCACTAAGTGCTACAAACCCTTATGGAAGAAGTAAGCTTTTCATAGAGGAGATTTTAAGAGATGTTTTTGTGAGCGATAATGAGTTTAAAATAGTACTTTTAAGATACTTTAATCCAGTAGGCTCACATAGTAGTGGAACTATAGGGGAAGACCCAAATGGAATACCAAACAACTTAATGCCTTTTATAGCTCAAACGGCTGTTGGTAAAAGAGAGTGTTTAAGTGTGTTTGGTGGTGATTATGATACGAAAGATGGAACTGGTGTGAGAGACTATATCCATGTTGTTGATTTGGCATTAGGGCATGTAAAAGCACTGGATTATTTCACAAGTGAGACTTCAATCTCACCTGATGAGACTAGAGTCCCATTTCCAAAAACTAACCCATTGACTGTAAATTTAGGAACAGGCAACGGCTATTCTGTTTTAGATATGCTAAAAGCTTTTGAGAGGGCATCAGAAAAAAAAGTAGCTTACAAAATAGTACCACGAAGAGCAGGAGATATAGCAAAATGTTTTGCAGACCCTAGCTATGCAAAAAAGATGCTAGACTGGGAAGCTAAAAAAAGTATAGATGAGATGTGTGAAGATAGCTGGAGATGGCAAGAGAATAATCCTGATGGGTATCAAAATCCTACTTGAAAACAATAGGGGTTTTACAAAGTAAAACATTGAGAATATTTTGCTTGTTTTTTATGGAACTTAGTTTAATAGTACTGGGAGGGGAATGATCCACCATCATCTATATCTATGCTTTAATAAGAATAGATGCAAAACAATGTTAAAATATTGAAAAAAATTATAGGGTTGTATATATTGCATTTTCTTTTCATACTTCTTGCACTTACCTACTCTTTAAGTGCCAATATTATCTTAACCGATGACAAAAAAATGCTAGATGACTTCACACTTTCATATCTTTACGATGCAAGCCATCTACTCAATATTGATCAAGTTTCAAAAAAAGAATTTACTAAAACTACTCGTTCTCAGTTTAGTTTTGGTTATGTAAATGGTACTACTTGGTATAAACTCACACTAACAAATAAAAGTCATAGTGAAGAGTATGTTTTATCTTTTCTTGAAGCATTTTCAGATGGACTTAACCTATACCATGAAGAAAACGATAGCTTTGTAAAAAGCGAAAATGGACTCTTAGTCCCCCTAGATAAAAGAGAATACTACGACTCCTATCCAACTTTCTCACTTAAGATAAAAAAAGGGGAAACAAAAACTTACTATATAGAAGCATTTTCCAAGTTTTCTTCTGCTGGTGAATTTATTATATATGAACATAAAACTTACTCAAGCAAAGGTAAACCACTTTTAATCGCTCTGTATATGTTTTATTTTGGAAGTTTGATTATGGTTATATTTTTTAATCTATTTTTATCTATAACTAACAAAGATAGACTTTTTTCTTACTATACAGCTTACATATTTTTTTATACCATGTTTGTTTTCGTCGCTAGTGGGTTTGACTTATACTTAGGATATGAGCATCTTCATGGAGTGTTTCATATAGTCTCTCCTCTCCTTGTAGCTTTTTTAATACTATTTTCTAGTTATTTTTTACAAACAAAATTATTTTATCCAAAATTGTATAAACTTTTGATGCTAAACTTTTCAATCTATATAGTCCTTACTCCTTTGGTTTTTATAACCGTAGAGCCATGGATAGAGGTAGTGAACTTTATCACTCCTCTTACATTTGTTATGCTGATTGTCATAGCGGTAATGACCTCAATAAAAGGCTACTCTTTAGCTAAATATTATCTTGTTATTATGCTTACATATATTGCTAGCCTTGCACTAATGAATTCTGTTCTTATGGGATATATACAAAACAACCACTTCAACAGATATATCTTTATGCTTGCCTCATACTTGGAGATACTCACTTTTTCTGTTTTACTTGCAAGCATATACAACAGAACAAAAAAAGAGGCTGACAGGGATTCACTAACTGGTCTTTACAATAGGAGATATTTCTCTAACGAAGCAGATAAACAGCTGAAACTATCAAAAATAAAAAAGCAGGCTTTTTCTATCTTGATGATAGATATTGATAAATTTAAAGGTATCAATGATAGATATGGTCATCCGATTGGAGATAAAGTTCTTATACAAACATCAAACAGGCTTATAAGACAATCTCGCATTCAAGACATAGTTTCTCGTTATGGTGGTGAAGAGTTTATCATACTGCTTCCAAACACCACAATAAACCAAGCAAAAGTGATAGCTGAAGTCATAAGAAAAGATGTAGAAAAGATGCTTATTGTTTTAGATGATGAAGAAGAAGAAGAAGAGATAACTATAACCATTAGTATAGGACTATCTCAGTCTGTATCTAGTGAAAACTTATCTATGGGGACAATCATACAAGAAGCAGATGCTAACCTATATAGAGCTAAAGAGAGCGGAAGAAATAGAGTTTATTATGCTTAGTTCCTACAAAAGACTAAGTCTTCTTCTCTAAAATGCTTGATTTATAGTGGCATATACTGAAATTTCTTCATCACTGTTATATACTAGGTTTACCCTATAGTCTATCCCCGCTTTTTTTTGAAGCATATAGTGTGTACCAATTCCCCCACTATAATAGTTACCATTATTTGAGTTTCTGTTGCCATCGCCTGTACCCATAGAACCTTTAGATAAGTTTGCTGCACCTGCAAAAGTGGTAAGTCTAAAGTTTGTGTTTGTTATCTCATAGCGGTATTCTGTTTGAAGTGCAGTTAGTTGTCTTGCCTTGTACTGACCCATAGGAAAGCCTCGTAAAACATTTCTAGCACCAAGTGTTGCTAATGCACCATCTGGAGTATCTTCAGAACAATACTTTGTATAAAATTGCGCAGCAATAACATCATCACTTTTAAACCCATGCTTATACATACTTACATTTAAGTTAGTATTGTAAAAAGCTCCATCAGATGGAAAATAGTTAAATGATAGTTGAACATTATAAGAGTTACGAGGGTAAAATTTTTCACTTTTACTTCTAGTGTCATACTGAAACAAAGGACCAAAAGCTGTTCGTTTGCTATCTTCAATGCCCATCTCATTTATAAACATAGCACCCTCATCATTTGTTGCTTCTATCTCTTGGTCTATGTAAAAGATCTGAGCACCAATATAAAACTTATCATAAATATTGTAAAAAATCTGCTGAAATAGTATAAATACTTTTGCCTTTATCTTTACATCATCTACACCATCTGCTATATAAGTTGGGGTAAAGTCTGGTAGTGCTGGAAGAGTTAAGCTTGTGTTATTATATATATATCCGCCACCTGTCATAGAGTGCCAAGTGTCATTGTTAAAGTACATATTGTTTAGCATAAGGATGCTATAGGAGTCTGTGTTTGTATATTGAGCTGTTGCGATAGTTTGAGATGGGGATGAACCCTCATCTGTATGATATATAAGAGTACCCATAAGACCGCCACCAGTACCACTAGTGGGGTTGGAACTGACAGTTGGCATCGCTTTAATATCGTAAGCTTTTAGTGTATTTACAAAAAGTAATGCAAACAATAATATTTTAAAAATACTAAACTACTTTATCAATATATCTAAAACTATCATAGATGCAATTTTTGCACCCAATGGTATAGCATCTAGATCAACTTGAAAGTTTGGCTCATGGTTCCAAAAAGGAAACTCTTTACCCTCTTTTTTTGCTTTTGCAGTAAGTTTTGGCGATGCTACTCCGACGAGAAGGTAAGATATTTTTACATCTTTTATACCATGAACTAACATGTGTGCATCTTCAGATCCAGTTATAGGTCTAAAATCTCTTATCATAGACTTAGGTTTGATAAGACCAGAGTTGATGATGTTGGCAGCGACTCTATCTGTAAGAGCGGTATCATTAACCAAAGGACTAGAATACCCTTTTCTAACAATCGTTGGCAACTTGTCTTCAGCTACTCCGTAAGTTCTTGCGATCCCATCACTTATCGCCTTAACTCCTTTAAACAACTGTTTACGAACCTCTTCTTTGAAAAATCTAAAATTTAGTTTTAGTACAGCTTCACCAGGAATAGTATTGTTTTCAACACCAGCATTTATAGCACCAACAGTAACAACTCCTGTATCTCTTGGGTCAAGAACTCGTGATACGATAGCTTGATATTGAACTACAGCATAAGCTGCCATTAGCCCTGCATCTATAGAAAGTTGAGGCATAGAACCATGAGAGCTTCGCCCATGAAATGTAACATCAAGTTGCTCTGTTCCAGCTTCAAGTACACCATCGCCACTAACCATTGTTCCTGTAGTAAATGGTCCTGTGTGCATCGCTATTAAGTAGTCTGGTTTTGGTACTTTGTGAGTTGTGTATAAGCCATCATTAAACATAGCAGTAGCACCTTCTATCAGCTCCTCTGCAGGTTGTATAACTAAAACTAATGTACCTGACCATTTTGACTTTAGCTTTGTCATAACTTTTGCCATTCCTAGTAACCAAGTAACATGTGCATCATGTCCACAAAGATGTGCAGCAGGTACTTCAAGACCATCTCTGTTTATTATCTTTTTGTTGTTGGCATAAGGAAGACCTGTAGTTTCTTGTGTTGCAAGAGCATCCATATCGGCTCTATACATAAGCACTGGACCATTACCATTTTTTAAAATAGCAACAACACCAGTTTTTCCGATACCAGTTTTCACTTTAAAACCAAGTGATTTTAGTTGATCGGCAACTATCTTAGCTGTTCTTACTTCGGTAAAACCTGTTTCAGGATGACTGTGAATATCTTTAAATATCTTCACAAGACGACCCTCATCTTTATCAACCATAGACTCAACCTGCTTAGCTACCCTTTTAGGTATAAAACTTTTCTTTTCATCTATTTTTGATTGTGCAATACTTGATGACACTACCGATATAGATAAAAATGCAATAAAAATTATCTTTTTCATACTTATTCTCCAATGTTTTTTTGTGAATCATTGGTAAAATTTTACTTACCTTTATATTCAACAAAAGACTATATCAAAACAATACTTAAACTTTTAAAAAAAACTTTCTTTTTTTCTTATTGCAGTAAGAGTAAAAACGGCTAAACCAATAAATATCTTTTTCCTTGACTAGTTTACTTAAT
>JAERRX010000101.1 GCA_016735225.1 Sulfurimonas sp.
ATTATTATAGCAGAGATAGCATAAAACATAAGTGGAATCTTTCAACTGAAGTCACAATTCTGTTAGTTTTTTTTGTAAAGATTTTGGATTTTTCTTAACTGTGATGTATAGTATTAAAATTTAAAACAAATTTCTTTAAATCCTCTTTTATGAGATTATATTTCTTGGATAATTTTTTTACTTCTTTGTCAAATTTAGATAGTGTTTGAAAGCTCATTAGATAGATCTATTATAGGTCTCGTTTCGCTATTTTTAATTTCTCTAAGTCCTTGATTTATGTCGGTTGCTATTTTGTATTCTTTATGATAAATAGCTTTTTTTATCATCTTTTGCAGTTCATCTTGAATATCAATACCACTTTGTAACATATCTTTATAAATATTATCCTCTAATTGCACTTGTACTGTTTGCATAAATATCCTTTTTTTGAGTATACTATAACTCATTTAAAATTATATGTAAAGATTAAAAACTACACAAATGGAAAGAAATATCTCACAAAAGGGGCAAGTGGTTTAGTGAGTTTTGAAGTGGCAGATTTTGAGACAGCGAAAAAAATCCTTGATAAAGTGGAGCTATTTTCTATTGTGGCAAATATTGGCGATAGTAAATCTATCATTAATCATTGGGCATCAACAACACACCAACAACTAAGCCCTGATGAGCTTGAAAAAGCAGGAGTGAGTGCTGGACTTATCTGTTTAAGTGTTGGGATTGAAGATATTGAGTAGTTGATTGTCTATTTTGACCTTTTTTTAAGAGCTTAAGCAAGTGTTGTTCTTTTATTTAAACTATTTAAGTGTATCCTTTCATTATAATTTAAAAGATATGAGGAGATTTAAATGAGCATCTATAGAGAGTACGACATTCGTGGTATTTATGAAAAAGAGTTAAATGAGCAGAGTGTTGTTCGTATAGGATATGCTTTAGCATCTAAGATAGATGGTGAATATGTGGCTGTTGGTTATGATGCTAGAAGTCATTCACCTATACTTTTTGAGTATTTAGTTCATGGGCTAAATGCTGGTGGTAAAAAAGTTCTTGATATGGGGATGGTTCCTACACCTGTAAACTACTTTACTAACTATCAAAAGTGGGATGGTATTACTCCAAGTGCTTCCATCATGATAACAGGCTCTCACAACCCAAGTGAATATAATGGCTTTAAGATTACTATAGATAAAGCACCATTTTTTAGTGATGATATCTATGCTTTAGGAGATGAATGCTCTAAGATAGAGTTTCCCTCAAAGACTCAAAGAGAGGTCACTAAGATAGATGCTGTATCTCGCTATATCGACTTTATAGTAGATGAGTTTGCACACTTAAAGGCTATGGATACAAGCATAGTTTATGATTGTGGAAATGGTGTTGCTGGCATAGTTACAGAAGATATATTTTCACGACTAGAGCTAAAAACAAAGGGTTTATATATAGAACCAGATGGAGAGTTTCCAAACCATCATCCAGACCCATCAGATGAGAAAAACTTAAAAGATATTAAAAAGCTTTTAGCATCTAGTGGTGATATTGCATTTGCTTATGATGGAGATGCTGATCGTATAGCAGTTCTAACTCACAAGAACAATATAAAGGGCGATATGATGGCTCTTTTATACTCTATGAAGATGGATAAGCCGACAGTTGTTGGCGAAGTTAAATGTTCTCAAGTGATGTATGATGAGCTAGAAAAACGAGGTTGTAAGGCTGTTATGTATAAAACAGGACACTCAAACCTTAAAGTAAAGATGAAAGAGATAGATGCAGACCTAGCTTGTGAAGTAAGTGGACATATATTTTTTAAAAATCGCTACTTTGGTTATGATGATGCTATCTATGCAACACTAAGAATGCTAGAGTTAGTTCATGATGGCATAGACCTAGATGCAGAGCTAGAAAAACTACCAAAAGTTTTCTCAACAGAAGAGTTAAAGGTTAAAACAAGCGAAGATGAAAAATTTAAAATCATAGATACAGTTAAGGTTTTACTTAAAAATCCTCCCTCATCATTTCCAAAAATTAAAAACATTATAGATGTAGATGGTGTTCGCATAAACTTTGAAAATGGTTGGGGTTTAGTAAGAGCTAGTAATACTACTCCTGTTTTAGTGACCCGTTTTGAATCAAGCTCAAAACAAGAGGCAGTAGTTTATGAAAAAGCTATTAACTCTCTCATCATAGAAGCCAAAAATTTAATTAAGGAATCTTAAAATGCAAACTCATACCCTTTTAATGCCACTAGATATGCATCTACACCTTCGAGATGGAGTGATGCTAGAAAATGTTGCACCTCTTAGTGCTTATAGTTTTAGTGGTGCTATTGTTATGCCAAACCTTGTTTCTCCTGTTTCCTCGCTCAAAGATATACAAGAGTATAAACAACGCATTATGGCATCTGTGCCAAATGATTATTTTGAGCCATATATGACACTGTTTTACAAAAACTATGATAAAGCTTTTTTAGAGAGTGTAGCAGATGATATAACAGCTATAAAGCTTTACCCTGCTGGAATCACTACAAACTCTGAGGGTGGTGTTTCATCTTTTAACATAAAAGAGATGAGTGAAACTTTAGAAGCTATGAGTGAGCTAGAAATTCCTCTTTGTGTTCATGGTGAAACTGATGGTTTTGTTATGGATAGAGAGGCTGAGTTTATGAGCATCTATGAGTTACTAGCATCTTCATTTCCAAAACTAAAGATAATTATGGAACATATTACAACAAAAGAAGCTGTTGAGATGCTAGATAAGTATGAGAACCTTTATGCAACCATAACAGTTCACCATCTACTTTTAACTCTTGATGATGTTGTTGGTGGAATGATGATGCCACACAACTTTTGCAAGCCTATCGCAAAGCGACCAGAGGACTTAGATGCACTTTTGAGTGTGGCACTTAAAGCACACCCAAAAGTTATGTTTGGATCAGACTCAGCACCACATCCTCAAAACAAAAAAGAGAGTTGCGGTTGTGCGGCTGGAGTTTTTACAGCACCCATAGCGCTTCAATTGCTTTGTGAGATATTTGAACAATATGAAAGCCTTGATAACTTACAAGCCTTTGTGAGCGATAATGCTCAGAGCATCTATGGTATCTGTCCAGAGTTTAAAGAGGTGACTTTAGAAAAAAGAACATTTGTTATACCTCAAAACTATTCTTCTGTTGTTCCTATCTATGCAGGTCAAGCTATCAACTGGGCAATACAAACCGTTGACTAAGGTTTTACTCCTAGAAGATGACCTTCTTTTTGGAGAGAGTCTTGTAGATCTGCTTGAAGAGAATGCTTTTGAGGTTTTACATCTTAAAAATGGACAAGATGCACTAGATGCTTCTTTTGAGCAAAAGTTTGACCTTTATTTGTTGGATATAAATGTTCCACTTATAGATGGTCTCACTCTTTTAAGAGAGCTAAGAGAGGCAGATGATAAAACCCCTGCTATTTTTTTAACCTCGCATAAAGATAAAGAGATGTTAAAAAATGGTTTTAAGAGTGGTGCAGATGACTATATAAAAAAACCCTTTGATAATGATGAGTTGCTTTTTCGCATAGCTGCAGTTTTAAAAAGAACTCTATACTCTAAAGTCAAGTGCATAAAACTTCTTTGTCACGATGAGGTTCATAAGCGGATATTATATGATAAAAAAGAACTTGAACTATCAAAAAAAGAGTATCAGCTTTTAGTTCTTTTGATGAAACATGTTGACAATACAGTACCAAAAGAGTTGATAAACGATGAGCTATGGAGTGCCTCGCAGATGTCAAGCGATGGAGCGATAAGAGTTTATATAAACCGTATAAAGCAGATGCTTCCTCAGATGAGTATAGAAAACATACGCTCCATTGGTTACAAGCTTGTTTCGTAGTTTTCGTATAAATATCTTTATATATTACTTCTTAACGGTCAATGCATTTTTAGCAATTTTACATTATTTTTTAGCTGTTGTAGAGGTACAAAATGTTTTTATTTTGGCTCTGGTCATGATATGTTTTAGCATACTTGGTGGAGTTATGATATCTAAACTTGCCATCGACCCATTGCAAGAACATATAGTATCTTTAGAGCATCTATCAAAAGAAACACTTCATGAGTTAAACCTTCCTATCTCTACTATTATGACAAATACTGGGATGCTAAAGAAAAACATAAAAGAGGAAAAAGAGTTAAAAAGACTCTTTAGAATCGAGAGTGCTTGTGAGATGCTACAAGATAGATATAAAGAACTTGAATATATGATAAAAAAACAGACATCATCTAAAATAGAAGAAAACTTTTCACTTGATGAGTTGGTAAAAAAAAGAGTGGATTTTTTAACTCATATCTACCCTCAAGTGGAGTTTGTTTTAGAGCTTCAAAAGACAGAAATACTTAGTGATATTACAGGTTTATCTAAAGTCATTGACAATATTATAGATAATGGTGTAAAATATGCACCAAATAGTAATAGATATGATATAAAGTTAAAAGATAATACTCTTTGTTTTGAAGATTATGGTTGCGGAATGGATGAGGTTGAGCTTATGCAGATTTTTGACAATTACTATCAGTCAGATACAAATATGCAAGGTTTTGGGATAGGCTTAAGTATGGTTAAAAGGTTTTGTGATGCACAAGATATAGAACTAAACTTTAAGTCTAAACCAGATTATGGAACAAGAGTGTTATTAAAATTTAAGGACAATTAATGCAAACAAATATGCTAGCCTATGCAGAAGAAGCACTAGACTATGGAGTTATGGGAATCTTGATACTTATGAGTATAACTACACTTTGGTTATTTATAGAAAGAATGATGTTTTATGGAAGTATCAGACTAGATGACTATAAACACAGAGATACTTTAGAGATAGAGCTTACCGATAACCTTGGTGTTCTTAGTGCCATAGGTACAAATGCTCCCTATGTTGGGCTTCTTGGAACAGTGGTAGGTATCATGATAACTTTTTATACTTTGGGTGATGTTGGTGCGGTAGATGCCAAAAAAATCATGACAGGTTTAGCACTTGCTCTAAAAGCAACAGCTATGGGACTTGTGGTCGCTATGCCAGCTATCGTAGCCTATACCATAGCCCTTCGTAAGGTTGAGAAAATTTTAACAACTTATGATGTAGCTCAAGACTCCAAAGATAAGTAAGAGTATGAGAAGATGTAAAAAAGCTCCAAAAAGGTTTGACCAGATAAATGTTATCCCCTTTATCGATATCATGCTTGTTCTTTTGGTTATGGTTTTAACAACTGCAACATTTATAAAGCAGGGTGTTATACCCGTTGAGCTTCCAACTGCAAAAGCAACAAAAAAAGAGGACTTAAAAAAAGAGATAAGCATCTATGTAAATATCAAAGGTGAACTCTTTTATGAAAAAGACAAGGTAAGTCCAAAGGAACTAGAGGCAAGGTTATCTCAAATACCAAAAGAGCAAACAGTTGTTCTTAGAAGTGACAAGGAGTCAAGGTTTCAAGACTTTGTAACGGTTATGGATATTCTAAAACGTTTAAATCACGAACAGCTTTATATAGTTACAAAAGAGTAGCTAAGTGCTATAATAGTTGCTTTGCATCTGCTTTATAAAAGAGTTTAAAGCTAATATGTTCTATACTTTCATAAATTAAAATTATAGGATGTAAAATGAGAATTATTTTATTGGGAGCTCCGGGTGCTGGTAAAGGTACACAGGCACAATTTTTAACAAAAAAGTTTGATATTCCTCAAATCTCTACTGGTGATATGCTAAGAGCGGCTATTAAAGCGGGAACAGAGATGGGGAAACTAGCTAAAAAAGCTATGGATGCTGGTCAGCTTGTTACTGATGATATTATTATCGGTCTTGTTAAAGATAGAATTATTGAAGATGATTGTAAAAATGGATTTCTTTTAGATGGTTTTCCTCGTACACTTACTCAAGCAGATGCACTTAAACTAGCAGGCATCGCAGTAGATGCTGTTATAGAGATAGATGTTCCTGATGCACAAATAGTTACTCGTATGTCAGGTCGTCGTGCACATTTAGCATCTGGTAGAACTTATCATGTGACATTTAACCCACCAAAAGTTGAAGGTAAAGATGATTTAACTGGTGAAGATTTGGTGCAAAGAGATGATGACAAAGAGGCTGTAGTTCTTGACCGCATTAAAGTTTATCATGAACTTACTCAACCACTTATCAACTACTATAAAGCTCAAGCAGAAGCAAATAGCTACTTGACTTATATAAGAGTAGATGGCACAGCGGATATTGCTGATGTTGAAGCATCTATAACTTCTAAACTAAGCTAGATGCTAAACTAAAAACAGAATTAACGAAAGTTAACTCTGTTTAGTTTTGGCTTATATATAGGATCTACTCCTGCAACTGTCCACATTTTTTTAGATAATGCACTCACTGCTGGAGCAAAACTTTCTTCTATCGGCTCTATAAAGTCAACTTCACTAAAATTTTCTTTCAATAAACTCTTTTCATACTCAAACCCACTATCTACGGGGTCTAATTTTATAGCCTGCTTCGTTTGAAGGTTTGCTAAAACCCATAAAGCTAAAAAACCTTCTGAGTATCTATTTAAAACTGTATCTGAGAACTCTTCAAAGTTTTTATACCCACTTAGTTCATATAGCTCTATGATAAGTTCTAGGGTTTTATGTAGATGCACAAGCGGAACCATAGAAAAAAGCATCCTACTTATGCTAAGCCCATCTGTATGAACTGCACCGACAAACACTCTTGCCCCACCTTCTGTATCGCCAAAGTTGTTTGTCTTTAGTCCTACTAAACCTATATCCGTATGTCTATGCCTACCACAGCCTTTTATACAGCCTGAAAAACCAACAGTTATACTATGTTGTGATATTTTATCAAGTGGTAAGTATTTAGTTTCATTTTTAATGCTCCAAAAAGAGTAGGGGCATAAACTCCCCGCACAGGTTATAATAGTAGCACTTTTCTTTGGTGAGTCAAAAGGTGTAATAGTGTCCTTGAGACCTAAAAGATAGATATTTTGGTCAATCCCTAGTCTGATATCTACTTTATGCTCTAGTGCAAAACTTGATATTTGTTTCATCTCTTTAGCATCTAAGCGAGCAAAATCTGTTTGGTAGCAGTAGGCAAAGGTACCATCTTTGAGTTTTTCATGTTGAGAAAATACAACTTTTTCTAGTTGGATTTTACCGCCACTTTGAAATGCTTTACCATACTCTTTTTCTATATGTAGCTTAAGAGCATCTAAGCCAATGCTTTCTATCATATAAAAAAGACGAGTTTTTGAGCGAGAAGAGCGTGAGCCATGAAGATAAAAAGCCTCTACAAAAGCTTTAAAAAAGTCTAAAACCTCCTCTTTGAGTAAAAATATATCTGCATCTTTAGCAATCTCTGTATTTTTCCCACCCATATAAACATTGAAACCATAGATGCCATCTTTTAGAGCTAAGGCAAAGTATAAATCATTTGCAAAAAAAGAGGTAATACTAGCACGATTGCCAGAAACACCGATAGAAACACGGCGAGGTAGCATACCAACATAGCGAGGGTTTTTAACTATGTAGTCTTGCATCTGCATTATGATAGGATAAGTTTCTATCTCACTATATTTTCCACGACCATCATATACATTTGAAACGATATTTCGTATGTTGTCTCCAAAACTTTGCCAAGTAGTAAGCCTATGAGCATTTAGTTTCTTCCAAATCTCTAAAACATTGCCTGCTTCAAGCTTGTGAAGTTGTAAGCCTGCTCTTGCTGTTATGATGATAGTAAGCTCATACTCATCAACTACTTGAGCAATATATGAAAACTGCTCTGCACTAAGGCGACCCGCTGGAACACGAACTCTCATAGTGAACTCATCTTCTAAAAAGTCTGTTGTGAAAATACCAAAATCTTGAAGATAAAATCTATCTCCTTCTCCAAGGTTTTCAAAGTCAAGGTTTTCAAGCTCACTAAAATAATCATAGGGTCTGAGCCTAGCCTTATATTTTTCTCTTTTGTTCAGTTTAGGACTTAAATCATTGTTTTGCATCTAGGGACTCCTCTGTTTATAAAACACATTTTACCCAATAATTTTATAAAATTTGATGAAATATTTCA
>JAERRX010000051.1 GCA_016735225.1 Sulfurimonas sp.
AATGTTTTTATTACCAATAAAATCGATCTTTTTGATTGATCTAAACTTGGGTAATTTAGATATAAATTCACCAGATTTTGCTCTATAAACTTTAACTATTTTTCTAGCTGAAACAGCAATATATTTCTGATTTGATGAAAGTGTTATATTTTTTTTAGAACTAGAGTCACTCTCTACACTATAAATCAATTTTCCTGTTTTAAGATTGTATTTTTGTAAATAATAGTATGAGACAATTATCACCTCATTTTCAGAAGTTATTTCCATATCTAAACAATAGCCACTACTTACTTTAATAGTATTTTGAAGCTTATAGGTAGATGAATTGTATATATTTAAATTACTTGTATTTAGGGCATATATTTTAGTTCCATCTTTTGAAAAGACTACTTCTTTGAGATCCTTTCCCATGTAAACACTTTTAAGCATCTCCTGCTCTTTTATGTCCCATATCTTCATCATGCCATCTTGTGATAAAGTGAGAAGTTTTTCATTTTTATAAAAATCAATATTCAATATCGCACTTTTATGGCTAGCTTTTAAAATAGTCTTTAACTTAACCTCATTAAACTTATCAAATGTATTGTTTCCAAATAGCATATTGAATAAAACTACCAATAGTAAAACATGTCTCATCTTTGCTCCTTAAAATGTGCTTTTTTAAATGTAGAAAATACCTACATTAATAGACCTAACTAGTATAAACCAGCATCTAAGGTAATTATACAGTATCTTTATTTAATAAATGTTGAATTGAGTACCAAGTTTTCAGGAGGAAACTGGAAAAGATTCCGATTTTTTTAGAAAATGATATGAAATTTGCTGATGAAATTTTTGGATAAACTAATGTGCCTAAAAGTTTATTTGAATCAGAGCAACCCAAGCTTAATATAATAGATATAACAAATTGTCTATGTGAATTAACAAACAATCAATAGAGTTGAGATTGTAAGTTGAGATGATTTTAAGGGTCTATATTTTTATATTATAGTTTTGGCGAGAAAGTTGTAGCTACTGCTTTTTATATGTGAAAATTAATAATTTTATACTATAATAGTAAAATATACACTAAGGCAGGACTATATTATGAAACAAACACTTTTCTTTAAACTTTTATTTTTATCTATTGGCACTCTTCTTTGTGCCAGTTCTAGCAATCTTGAAAAAGTCACTTTAGAACTTCAGTGGAAAAACCAATTTCAGTTTGCTGGATATTATATAGCAAAAGAAAAAGGTTTTTATAAGGAACAAGGACTTGATGTTACTCTCAATGAGTTTTCAGATGCTATCAACCCAGTAGATAAAGTTCTTGGTAGTGAGGCTACTTATGGCACTGGACGTTCCTCTTTGGTTAAATACAAATCAGATGGGGGAGATATCAACATACTATCTGCAATATTTCAGTCCTCTCCATTGGTTCTTTTGACTCTTCCTAGTTCCAATATTACAAAACTAGAAGACTTTAAAAACAAAACAGTTATGATCGCTCCTGATGATTCAACTGAGGTTTCTGTCATGGCGATGCTCTCTTCGGTGGGTTTATATAAGTCAGATATAAACTTTGTAAAATACACTTTTAGCATGGACGACTTAGTCAAGAGGCAAGTTGATGGAACCTCTGCTTATGTTTCGACACAACCATTTGAACTCAACTCTATGGGCATCAAACCTATAACTTTTGATCCAAAAAATTATGGATTTGATTTTTACAATGATATACTTTTTACAAGCACAAAAGAGACTATTGAGCATCCAAACAGGGTAGCAAGGTTTCAAAAGGCATCTTTAAGAGGTTGGAGGTATGCTTTTGAGCATATAGAAGAAGCTGTTGAACTTATACTTAAAAAATACAACACACAGTCTAAAAGTAGGAAAGAGCTTATCTTTGAGGCAAAAACTTTAAAAAAATTAGCTTACTACAAGACAGATATGCTTGGAAAAATAGATAAACATAAGGTTAAAAAGATTTATGATATTTATAATGTGATGGGGTTTGTGAAAAATCCCATAGATATAGATGAGTTTATTTTTGATACTAAGGAAGCTATTTTGTCACTTACTTCAGATGAAAGAGAGTATATAAAAAACCATAAAATTATTAAGATGTGTAACAACCCATCTTATGAACCAATAGAGTTTATCTACCAAAATAACCCAAAAGATATAAGAGGAATAGCAATAGATACTATTAAGCTCATCGAAAAACAGCTTGGAGTAAAGTTTGTCAGAGTCCCTACAAAAAGTTGGAAAGAGTCTCAACAATTCTTAAAAGATAAAAAATGTGATATTTTACCAGCTGCTGTTAAAAATAGCACACGAGTAAAATATGCTAACTTTACAAACCCTTATCTCAAGTTGCCTTTAGCTATTGTAACCAGAAAAGATAATGGTTTTGTTTCTAGCTTTAATGAGATGCATACTAAAACAATGGCAAGACATAAAAGCTCAGGCATGATACAGATTCTTAAAAATAAATACCCCCATATTAAGATAAAAGAGACAAAAAATACCGTAGATACTTTTTCTCTTATTTCTCAAAAAAAAGCTGATTTTACCTTAGCAAGTATGCCAGTTCTTTCAAATATTATTACAAAGTACAAGTTAGACAATCTCCAAATAGCAGGCTATACAGACATGGTTTACAATCTTGGCATAGCTGTAGAAAATGACAATATAATACTGTTAAATATTTTGAACAAATCTCTTAAGCAGATAACAACAAGAGAGCATGCACAGATCAGTAAAAAGTGGACCCCACAAGTGATAAAAGAGAAGATAATCGACTATGATCTCATGATTGAGATTGGGTTGCTTGGCTTTATTATTGTCTTGCTTTCTTTATATTGGAGTTTAAAAGTGTCAAAAGTAAACAAGGAGCTTGGTGTAGCTAAAAAGGAGCTTGAGGTTCTTGTCTCTACAGACTTTTTAACAAAACTACACAACAGAAGGCACCTCTATGAGGCTGTTCCTCATCTGATCGCTGCTTCTAAAAGAGATGCAAAAAATCTTTCCTTAGTAATGCTTGATATAGATAAATTTAAAAATATTAATGATAAATATGGGCATGATGTGGGCGACGATGTTATAGTTTTGCTTGCCCAAATACTTCAGGAATTTACCCGAAAAAGCGACATAGTCTTTAGATGGGGTGGAGAAGAATTTTTAGTCATTCTTTTAAACACTTCCGCAGAGGGAGGATATATAATATCGGAGAAAATCAGGAGTGCTATAGAAAATATTGCGGTAGATGTTGGCAACTCAAAGACACTTCATTTTACAGTCAGTGCAGGTGTAACCTCTTTTAAGTATGATAAAGATAAAGATATAGACAGCACCATAAAAAGAGCTGACAATGGACTTTATATGGCAAAAACTAGCGGAAGAAATAAAGTGTGCCTTGTGTAGAAATGTCAAATTTACTTAAACGATAGCTAAGCATACTGTTTTAATCCTACATAAGGTGTGTCTATCTCACCTAAGCACCCAAGACATGGTTTATAGAGTACCTTAAGTCTTCATCTAAATTCTCCATACTGCTTAGCATCCATCTAAGATAGCCAGAGTCACTACCTGCTACTTCTTGTAGGGTTTTGCCTTTATGTTTTCCAAACCTAAAGTTTTTAACCAAGATGGGTGTTGAAGTAAGTTCGACCATCTTTTCAACTGGGTTTGCATCTGGAAAACTTTCTCTTACTAGGTCTTTTAGTTTTGATAGAAAAAGCTTCAATATTAAAACATCACCGATGGCATCGTGAGCTTTTATCTCTATGCCAAGAGCATCTGCTTCTTTTTGTTCATCTTTATATATGCCCATCTTATAGCGAAAATATTGAAGTCTATGAGCCTCTTCATCTGGTAAGATGTGTTTTGCTACTCTAAGTGTATCTATCACTTTCATTTTAGATATAAAGCCCTCCTTTTCAAGCATTCCTAGATCAAAAGGAGCATTATGAATGATCACATAATTTTCATCTGTATTTAGTTCGCAAAGTCTTTTGTAGCTTTGTGAGTCTTGACAAGTAGGTTTTCCCTCTATCATCTCTTGAGTGATGCCGTGAACCTCCATGGCTCCAAAACCGATGGGAATATCTGATGAGAAAAACTCATTGTGAACCTCTATATCTTTTGCACCCAAAACCATAAAACCTAGCTGAATAGCTCTATCATCATCTCCAATACCTGTTGTTTCAGTATCTAAAATTACATATTTTTTGCTCAATAATTATCCTTTTTTTTATTTTGTTTTTCAAACTTAGATTGGCACTATCTAGCACTCCTAAACCTTACACTGAACTGTTCTGACTTTTTAGCATCTACTAAAATTTTAAAAGATAGTTTATTTCCTTGTTTATATTTGTAGGATTTAGAGGTTTCTATGGTGCTTGTTGAGTTTTTATTAAAAGGTATTAAAAGCTCAATACTTTTTTTCTTATCAGAAGAGTTTTTAAGCACATAAGATACACTTGTATCAAAGTATTGTTTATTATCAGAGCGACTTAGTATAGATTCTTTTATCTCTATATCAAAATTTTTACCTATATCTAGGCTGATCTTAGTGTTATTTGGGGTATGCTCAAGTTTACTTTCACCAAGTAAAATATTTTCATTTTTTAGTTTAGAGTATGTTCTAACTACACCTTTTGGTAGGGGAATTTGAAGCTTTTTTATCTCTATATATTGTGTTGCACTATGTTTTATCTCAGATTTTAGATGCAAAGGGTTTGAAAGTGTGGCACTATATTTTCTTCGTATAGGAATAGAGTTTTGAGATATAAACTTGATTTGAGTTTTTTCATTGTTAGATAGATTTACTTTAAAAGGTACCGTGTAAAAGTGATAGCCTTCATGTGCTTTATGACTTACACCAGTAGAGTTTGCTTGCATTAGTATACCATATCTTGCTTGAGGTCTTCTCTTTTGTACTCTGTTAATATCTCCTGCTAAAACATTGAGCTTTATCTTTTTATATGCTTTTCCTGAACGATTGTCTATTGTCATCCAGCCACTCAAGTCCGCCATATTTCCATGAAGGTTAAGTATATAGTTTGACTCCCACGATATGCCCCTTATAAGGTAGCTTATGTCCATTGTCGTTTTAAGATTCTTGCTTGCATCTATATTCCAGACCAAAGAGGGCTTTGTAATAAGTGAAGTTGGTATTGTTTTAAAGATAATATCTTTGCTTTTTACTGTGATAATATTATTTTTAGAGGTTTTAACAATTGAAGTTAAGTTGTTATGAGAAAGTAGGGTCACACTCCTTGCATCAACTCTTACATTTTTACCAATATGAGCATCTAGGAGTTTACTCATCGTTAGCTTATCAAAGCGGTATTGTTGCGAGTAGAGCTTAACCGAAGTTGGCAAAACTATGTTTACTGAGTCCGTGTTTATGGTTCTAGCAACATCTTTATAGATGATCTGCTTATCGCCCTTTTTTATGCTTATATCTCTTTGTTCATGAACAAGCCCGATGCCATTATTATAGACAATCAGTGAAGAGGAGAAGAGTGAAGAGGTTAATAGTGCCAATGATGAAAGAAGAAAATATTTTTTTTGCATTTGTAATCCTTTTGTGTGTGTTGCAATATCTAAAAAACCTAAAGTAAAACTATTTATGTTTCACTTTAGATATGAACCTTTATTTCAATCTGTCCAAGTTAAAAATTCTATGGTAAAAACAGAGCCAATGTCTGAATTATAGACAGATATAACACCACCGTTTTTTTCAATAATCTCTTTAGCTATATGCAGACCAACTCCACTACTATCTGTAGTACTTATGAAAGGTTGAAAGATATCGTTTATGATGCTTACATCAATCCCTTTGGCATTATCACTTATAGTAAGCTTAGAGTTTTGAATATCTACTGTTATAGTTGGATCTTGAATTTGTCTTAATTTAAATATATCTTTTGCATTAGCAAACAAAGAGAGTATCACTTGAGTAAACTCATTTTCATTTGCAAAAGTTTTTTCTGTTTCATGTGAATGAAGTACAATCTTTATGTTTTCATGTTCTAAAGTTGCATCAGATATAGCTATAACATCATTGACAGCATTTGTTAAAAAGAAAGAACTCTCTTTGTTACAAGGAGCATAAAAATCCTTAAAAGTATCTACAGTTTCAGACATAAAGTTTATTAAGTCTGATGATTTTTTTGAATCTGCTAGCAGTTCATCTTTTGTTATCTCTATATTTTTCTCTAGTTTTTCTTGATGCTGAAGGTTTATGGTGCCTAAGAATTTAAGAGGTTGTTTCCATTGATGAGTTATATGCATCAGTAGCTCACCTAGGGCAGCTTGTTTTGACTGCTGGTGAATTATCTGTTGTTTTAGGGAGTTTTTAGTTGTCTCCTGTTTTACTTTTTTTTCTAAATTTTTCTCATAGCTTCTAAGCCTTAGATGAGTGTGAACTCTTGAGAGAAGTTCACTAGGATTGAAAGGTTTTGTTACATAATCAACCGCACCTATCTCAAAACCTTTTTGTATATCCTCATGGTTATTAAGGGCACTTAAAAATATGATAGGAATATGAGAAATTCTTCTATCTTTTTTAATAGTAGAACAAACTTCATAACCATCCATTTCAGGCATCATAATATCTAGTAAGATCAGATCAACCTCTTCCTCTTTTAAAATTTCGATGGCTGTCTTTCCATCTAGTGCTGTAATTAGGTCATACTCTTTTAAAAGTTCAACTAAAACATCAACATTTTCCTTTGCATCTTCAACTATTAAAATACTCTGATTATCTCTCATCTAGTAACTTCCTCACTTCCTCAAATTTATATTTTTCTATCAAACTTTTTACTTCGTCAAACATCTTTTGTGTTTTTTCACTTAGTATGTAGCTTTGAAACTCTTCTAAAATTGGGCTACATTGCTTAGGTCTTCTTTTCATACTTGCATTTTTCAATCGTAAAAATAGCTCATCTGCCATCATCTCATCAAGTATCTCTTTTTGTACATTGTTATCTATCTGTTTTTCCTTAGTGACTGACTCTTCGGGTCTTTTATTTTTACAAGACTCTAAGTCTATTTCAAAAATAAAGCTACTTCCCTTGCCTATAAAAGATTCTACCCAAACCCTACCATTCATAAGCTCAACTAGTTCTTTAGATATGCTAAGACCCAGACCTGTTCCACCATACTTTCTTGTGGTGCTACTATCTGCTTGAGTAAAAGAAAAAAAGATATTTTTTATCTGTTTTTGAGTTAGTCCAATACCTGTATCTTTTACTTCAAATCTAAACCTTTTATCATTTAGCTGCTCTATAAAAATATCTACCCTTCCCTCTTGTGTAAACTTTACAGCATTTGAAGCAAGGTTTATAAGTATTTGAGTCAATCGTAAACTATCGCCATATAACTGCATAGGTTTTGATTTATCATAGTGTGTTTTAAACTCTAAACCTTTTTCATAGGTATTTGCTAAAATAGTATTTTCTACACTATTTAGTATGTCGATCAGGTTGAAGCTAGCTTTTTTTATCTCTAGCTTTTTTGCTTCTATTTTGGAAAAATCCAATATATCATTTAACGATCGAAGCAGAATGTTTGATGAGTTTTCTATATTTTGAATATATTTATATTGTAGTTTAGTTAGCTTTGTTTCTTTGACTAGATAGCTCATGCCAAGTATAGAGTTCATAGGTGTTCTTATCTCATGTGACATATTTGCTAAAAACAGAGACTTAGTTTTTTTTGCTTCATCTGCTTCATCTTTTGCTATGATAAGCTGTTTGTTTAAAGAAGATAATTTTTTAATCCAAAAAAGTGTTACTAATAAAACAAGAGTAGATACTAAAAGTAGTTGGAAAAATCGAGTGTAGTCTCTTTCCTTTTCATACTTAATAGCTACCCATTTGTTTAAAATTTCTTTTTTTTTGCTCTCATCTATTGTATGAATACTCTTTTGCATAATACTAAAGAGTAGAGGCTCATCTTTTCTGACTCCTATGCCAAAGTCCCAGCTTAAACCTAGTTTTCCGCTTATTTTTAGCTCGCCTATAAACTCTTTTTGAAACAGATATGCGATAGCAGCACTTGAACCAATATAGGCATAAAGCTCCAAATTGCCTACTTTTCTTAAACCATCTCGTACATTTTCTACATCAACAATATTTAGGTTTGGATATTTTAGTCTTAGTGCCTCCGCATAAGCATAATTTTTAGGAATTCCAATTTTTTTATCATATAGACTTGAAATATCAGATATAAAGGGTGCATCTAGCCTTGTAGCTAAAACAAGTGGAATCTCAAGATATGGTATTGTGGTTTCAATATACTTACTTCTTAAAGGAGTTTTCATAACTAAGGAAAAAATATCACATTTTTTAGCCTTCATAAGATTGAGGGACTCATCCCATGAAGAACTTTCTTTCATTTGGAAGTTGATGCCCGTAGTTTGCTTGAAGAGTTTAAAATAATCAGCGGCTATGCCAACATACCTACCATCTACATAACTCTCAAAAGGCATCCAGTTAGGGTCAGAACAAACAGTTATCTTCTTTTTCTCCTTAAGATACTCTTTTTCCTCTTTCGTAGGTTTAAAGAGATGTTTTTTCTCATATAGTTTTGTAAACAAAAAACTATCTAAAACTTTTCGTATATCGAGATCTTTTTTTAGAAGCCCTAGATTTTCAAAGATTTTTGCATTTAGCTCAAGTAGCTCGGGAACAAGGGAGCCTATTTTGAAAATATTTGTTTTAAAAAGTTTCTCTGTTTCATATGCCTCAAAGAGAAGAGCCTCTTTAGACTTTCTTTTAGAATATTTGTCATATATGAGTTTGGAAATCTCCTCTTTGTTTAAAAAAGCATACTCCCAACCTTTGTTTGTAGCATCTATGAAGTTTTTTACAAGATCTTGGTTCTCTTTAGAAAACTCTTCACTAGTAAACAACTCTCCATCGTAAGTATAAAAACCATACTCAGAAGGGTTAAAGATGTTATAAGAAATATTTCTTTCATTGAGCAAATAGGGTTGATTTGTTACAAATATACTCATAGCATCAACCTCTCCATTTGCAAACTTTTCAATATTGAAGTCATGTTTAACTAGGATATAATCCTCTTTTTTTATGCCGTTATTACTAAGCATAATCCCTATACTTGTATGATTTAGTTCATTTTCCATTGCCATTATTTTTTTATTTTTTAACTCTTTTATATCTGTTATATCTTTTTGTACAGCTAAGGCTAGAGCATTTTGCTTAAAGTAAGAAGCTAAAAGAACTACGGGCTTTCCTTTGAGCTTACTTAATATCAAAGAGGAGGAAGAAAATCCAAACTCTGACCTACCGCTAAGAACATCATCACATATATTTGTGCTATCTTTAAACTCTTTTATATCTACTTCTAAGCCAACACTTTTATAGTAACCCTGCTCAATAGCCGCATAAAGCCCAGCAAACTCAAACTGGTGTTTATACTCAAGCTGAACAGAAACTTTTTGAGTAGATGCTAACAAAAAAAATGGCACTAATAGTAAGAATATTTTTATCATAGAGTATATTATATCAAATAAAACTCTTAAAAAGGTCGTAAAATAGATTTTCTATTTATGGTATGATTCTTTTTAAAAGATAATTATAAATTTTAGGAGAGCAAATAGATGCGAAACGATACAAAAACAATCTAATGCCCTAGTAAAAAAGAACTTAATCAACAAATATTTTATTCGATCATAAGTGTATAATTTTAAAACAACTAATGCAAGGAGTCAATAATTGAAAATTCACATAGATATTGACTGTTTCTTTGTGAGTGCTGCTCGCATAAAAGATCCCTCTCTTAAAAATAAAGCTGTAGCTATTGGTGGAAGGAGTGATACTGAAATATTTGATGCTAGTGCCAAAAAACAGACAGTCAATTTTGTAAACTCTGGCTCATTTGTTCCTACTTTTTATGCAACCTACGATGACAAGACTAAGTGTGATTTGGAGTCTTTTAAAGATGATACAGGAAAGATAAGAGGTATTCTTACGACCTCTTCTTATGAAGCTAGAGCTTTTGGTGTCAAAACTGCTATGAGTATTGGCGAAGCTTTAGCACTTTGTCCTCAACTAATCATAAAAGTACCAGATATGCCTTTATATCAAAAGCTCTCTCATGAGCTACATGAGTTTTTAGCATCTAAAATACCACTTATTGAACAGGCCAGTATTGATGAATTTTATGGTGATTTGAGTGGTTGGGTGGAAGATGATGAGATAGAGCAGTTTATAGATAAGCTTAAACATGAGATAAAAAAAGCCACAAAGCTTCCTGTATCCATAGGAGCATCTACAACTCGATATATCGCAAAGCTTGCCACATCTGCAGCTAAACCTTTTGGCTGTAAAACTATCTATGAAAATGATCTTGATAACTTTATACAAGATATTGCAGTAGAGAAGTTTGCGGGCATTGGAAAAAGTATGAATGCAAGGCTAAAGTCAGCTCAAATACATACACTCGGTGAGCTCAAACAGAGAAAAGGTACTCTTGAGTCTTGGGGTCCCTATGCAAAAGAGTTGTATAAAAGAGTTAGCGGACTTACAGATGCACCCATACAAACAACACGAAGAAGAAAATCAATAGGCATCTCAAGAACTTTTGCCCCACTATATGATAGAGAGGAGTTAAAAAGAAGAGTGCATATACTAGCGAGGCATCTAAACTTTGCTATATTGAAACTAAAGGTTATTCCTACTGTTTTTCATCTTAGCATAACTTATGAGATGAACCAAAAGTCTCATATAAACCTATCTCTTAGTGAGATTTATACAGAAAAAAAGTTTGACTCTTTATCTATAGAGCTTTTTAACAAAGCCGATAAACAAAAGAGACTTCATGTCATCAGGCTTAGCATCAACTGTTCAAGCTTTACAAGAGACTCAAAAAAAGAGCTATCTCTTTTAGGTTTTTATGATGAGCAAAAGATGAAAAAACTAACAGACTCTGTACACAAACTAAGAGAAAAGTATGGGATAGATGTTTTAAGATGGGGAAGTGAATTTTAATGATTAGATTTAAAAAAGAGGAAGAAGATTTTAAATAGAGGGTTGTGCTAAGCCTGCAGATGCAGGCTTAGCATAGCCAAAGAGATGACTCCCTTTAGCTATTTAACTAGTGTAGGTCTTTCCAAACTTGTTTTTTCCACAAGAAAGCAAAGATAGCAAAAACTAGTAGGTAGATCATAACTTTCATACCTACAGACTCTCTTTCATGTCGTTTAGTATCTCCAGAGTCTAGCATATACTCGATGATTTTATCCATACTATCAGCAGTCACACCCACTCTAGGCATAGCGGTTCCAGCTAGATGATTTTGAGGATTTTCAACAAAAGTTTCTATATACTCTTGTGAACGAGAACGAATATACATACTTAAATCTGGCGGTAATTTACCCATATAAACTTTAAGTGAATCTTGATATTCTAGTACTTTAATATCAAAAGCTAAAGAATCCTTTTCATGTTTAAATGCTGGTTTTGTACCTATCTGAGTCCATTTTTCATAGCCAACGGCATGACATCTACCACAAGCATTTTCAAATGCCATAGCAGGTGTAACTTCAGATGGACTAACAGCGATAGACTGGAGGTAAGAAACCATATCAGCTATCTCTTGGTCTATATCTCCGCCCATTCCGTAAAACGATATCATAGGATGCATCTGACCTTTTGCTGCGTCGAACTTATGTTCCACTTTTAAAGCATGTGCAGGGTTTTTGATAAGACTTGCTAAAAAGTTAGCATCTAAGATAGCACCCATCTCACTCAAATCAGGTGGGTTCACACCATAAGCACCAGCAGATGCAACTGCATCCATAGGAGCAGCAATACCCTCTTTGCTTATAGAGTGACAACCCGTACAACCTGCATTTGCTACTAACTCTTTTCCATTTGTAGCATTTCCTATCTTAGTGATCGCAGGTAGGTCTGTATATTTAAAGTCTTGGCTCTCTACATGTTTGTGCATAACATGATGAGCATAAGGCTCAACAAGATAGTAAGTTACAAGTGTAAATATTACAACTATTGCTAATATTAATGGTTCTTTATTTTTCATCTTATCTCCCTATAACTTTTTTTCAAATGTTGTGATGATCGGTAACAGTACCCACAGTACAACAAATAATATCGCCGAAACGAGACCAATCTGACTAAATATACCCTCTGGAGGTAGTTTACCCATAGATGTAAGAAGTATCATATTACATAGCATTGCCCAGAACCAGATTTTAAATAAACCACGGCGACTTGCAGGAACAGCGTTTGGACTTCTATCTAAAAATGGTAAAGCAACAAAGATACCTTGAGCTAAACCAAACAAGACTAAACCAGTATCGATAGGAAATGGACGAAGAATTTCATACGACCATAAGAAATACCACTCAGGATAGATATGTGCTGGAGTCTTAAGTCCATCAGCAGGGTCAAAGTTTACAGGGTCCATAGCAAAACCATAGTTGTAAAACACAAGATAGAAGAAGAATAGTAAGTAGATACCAACAACCATCATATCTTTAGATAAAAAGTCATTTGCAAAACGCATAACTTTACTTCCAGCTTTATCGCCAGCTAAGTACTTTTTAGACTCTGCTTCAAAGTCAATCTCTTCACCATCTTGGTTATTAACATGAGGAATTCTAAGTGCTGCAAAGTGAAGACCTATAAGACCTAAAATAGCGACAGGCACAAGAACTACATGAAGCATAAAGAAACGACCCAAAAATGCTTGAGCAGGAACATAATCCCCACGAATCCACTCAACAAGCCCATCAGCATGCAAAGAACCACCAGCAAAAAGGTTAGTAATAACCATACCTGCCCAGTAACTCATCTGACCCCATGGTAACATATAACCTGAAAATGCTTCAGTTGAAAATGCGATAAATAGTAGCATTCCCGACAACCAAATCATCTCACGACCTTTTTTATATGAGCCGTAATATATACCTGTAAACATATGAATATACATAATAAGAAAAACTACAGATGCAGCCACACCATGAATATGTCGCCATAACCAACCAAAACCAACTTCTCTCATAATAGTATAGTTAACACTATAAAATGCACCCTCAACAGTTGGTACATAGTACATCAATAAAAATATACCTGAACATAAAAGAAGAGAGAAGGTGATTAGAAGAACCATACCCATCGCCCACAAGAAGTTTATATTTTTTGGTATCCAATACTCGGATGCCATAACTTTTTCAACTTTATCAACTGCTAAACGCTGGTTTAACCAGTCTTTAACACTTGTTGCCTTTGTAAAATGTGCCATTTACTCTCCCTTTTCTATAGCGTAATGCCAGTGTCTTTCATCTTTTTGAACTCTGGTCCAACTTCACCTAAAACCAACTTATTTCCCTCTATCTTAAAGGGAGGAATATCAAAGCCTCGTGGTGGTGGAACTTTTTGAACTAGTCCAGATGCTGTAAACTCTCCACCGTGACATGCACATTTAAAATCATTTGAGTCTGCTCTAAAGGCTGGAATACAGCCTAAGTGTGTACAAAGTCCTATCGCTACCATAAAGTTAGAATCACCAACTTTAATATTTCTAGCTTCAGCAGCCGCATTACCTTTTTCTTTTTCCATTGTAGATGCGGATTTTTTCAGTACAAAGATTGGCTTTCCTCTCCATTTCTCTGTAACCATTACACCCTCTTCATATATGCTCATATCAAGAGTTGTAAAACCTGCTTCTTTAACGCTAGGAAGTGGATCCCAACTACTTTTCATTGCGACCAATGAACCTAGTGCACCTACTGCCGCAACGGCACCAAATGCTTTTCCCATAAAACCTCTACGGCTACTATCTTGCATATCTGCTCACTTTAAGTGTGAATTTTAAAGGCTTATTATATACTAAATAAGTTTTAAACAATCATAAACTTAAGTTATATTTTATAAATTTGTAAATTTGAGAGCTATTTTGTTGCAAATTGTAATATTTACGGCTATCTATAGTCTCTAAAATTGTGCTAAGTTCCTCTTTTGAGTACTCTTTTATGATGGGAATGTTTAACTTTTCAAAGACTTTTTGATATGCAGTAGTATAGTCTTCTCTTTGAATATAGATAGGTTTTCCACCAGATGCAAGGTTTTGCAAAACAGCTTGAGGGGATGGAGTTATCAAAATTTTTGATCTTCTTATCATCTCATCATACTCTTCAAACTCAAAATGATTGGGAAATTTTTCTCTTAACATATCTTCATAATCTAAAAAATAATAAAATCCTAACTGCAAATAAAGATCAAGTCCATCAAAAAAAGAAAAATTCTTTTGTAGATCTTTTTCATAATCATCATCGCCAAAAAATAGCGACATCTCTATAGTTTTTTCTTCTATCTTAAAATATTTATCATCTATAACTATCATCTCATTATCTATATGTAAAAAAGATGAAAAAAACTCTTTCATATCTTTAAGCATTGTAGGGTTTGCCTCATCAGAGTCAAAGATGAGTTTATCTCCTTTATAAGCTATTTGTGGGATATTTCTAACTACATCTATGCCCACACTTTTTTCAACACCAAACTCACTAGCTGCTTGAGCTATGCGATAGTCTGAGCAAAGAAGAGTAATATCAACATCTTTAAGTAGGCTCAAAATAGTACAAGCTCTTCTAAACCTATCTAAACCGATACGATGCCCTGTATGAACATAGTAGTATATGTTTTGCTTATACATTTTTGTCTCTTTTTTGTGCGATTTTAATATATATGTGAAGTATCTCGATGGCAGCTGGGGTTATTCCGCTTATCTGCATCGCTGCTTGAAGTGTTGGGGGGCTAAAAGTTTGCAGTTTTTCCACTATCTCATTGGATAAACCGCTAACACCTTTAAAGTCAAAAGCATCTGGGATCTTTATCTTTAGATATTTTTTCATTCTTTGTATCTCTTGTGTTTGTTTTTCTACATAACGAGCATATTTTCCCTCTACAAATATCTCCTCTTTTATATACTCACTATACTTATCTAGCTCTGGAACTATTTTTATCATCTTTGCCACATCAAATGACTTTCTAGCGACTAACTGTTGAGCTGTTGAAATATCTTTTATCGGTAACTCTTGCATCTCTTCTAAAACAGCTATGAACTCTTTGTTTGGAGTAAACTTTGTCTCTTCTAATAGCAAAGCACCCTCTTTTATCTGCTTGTCTTTTAGCTTAACACTCTCATAAAATTCATCACTTAAAAGTCCTAAGGAGTGACCATAATGACTAAGCCTTGTATCTGCGGACTCTTCGCGAAGTAAAAGTCTATACTCAGCGCGAGATGTAAACATACGATAAGGCTCGTTTGTTCCTTTTGTAACTAAGTCATCTATCAAAACACCTATATAAGCTTCATCTCTTCTTAGTATAAGTGGCTCTTTGTTTTGAAGTGAAAGTGATGCATTTATACCTGCCATCAAGCCTTGTGCAGCAGCTTCTTCATAACCAGTAGTTCCATTAATCTGTCCAGCTAAATATAGTCCGCTGATCTTTTTAGTTTCTAGTGAGTGCTTTAACTCTCTTGGATCAACAAAATCATACTCTATCGCATAACCATAACGAACTATCTTAGCATCTCTCATCCCCTCAATAGAACAAATCATCTCTCTTTGAACTTCAGGAGGCAAAGAGGTACTCATACCATTTACATAGCACTCCGTGTTGTCCATAGTTTGTGGTTCTATAAAGAGATGATGTCTATCTTTTTCACGAAATTTACTTACCTTGTCTTCTATACTTGGACAATATCTTGGGCTTTTTCCCTCTATCTGACCTGTAAAAAGTGGCGCTCTGTAAAAGTTTGACTCTATTATCTCGTGAGTTTTTTCATTGGTATATGCTATAAAGCATGGAAGTTGTTTTTTTGTTTCTCTAAACTCTTTGCGAGGGGTTCTAAAGCTAAATGGGTTTGGTAACTCATCTCCACCCTGCTCCGACATCACACTAAAGTCTATGCTAGAGCTGTCTATCCTTGCACAGGTTCCAGTTTTTAGTCGCCCCATATTTAGCTCACAATCATCCCTTAGCGAATCACTAAGCCCCACACTTGCTTGCTCTCCAAAACGACCACCAACCTGCTGAACTTCGCCAATATGAATGATGCCCTTTAAAAATGTTCCACTTGTTATGATAACCTTTTTTGCAATATACTCATTTAAAAGGTCGGTTTTTACACCCTTTATCACTGCATCTTTTATAACTAATCTCTCAACCATCTCTTGAGCCAAATCTAAATTTGGAGTATTTAAGATAGTGTTTCTTGCAATAACTCTGTATTTGTCCATATCTATCTGTGCACGACTTCCACGAACTGCTGGACCTTTTGTCTGGTTTAAGATGCGAAACTGTATGCCAGCTTCATCTGTTATAAGCCCCATTTCGCCACCAAGTGCATCTAACTCTCGAACTAGATGCCCCTTTGCTAAACCACCTACAGCAGGGTTACAGCTTGTTGCACCAACATTTTCTGCGAGCATTGAAATCATTAAAGTTTTGTTACCTATCCTTGCAGATGCTAGTGCAGCCTCTACACCAGCATGACCACCACCGACTACTATTACATCATAATTCATCTATAATTTCCTTATTTAAATCGAATTTTATCATTTTTAAGTATTATTTGCATAATATATATAAAAAGTGCATGAAGTTCAGGAGAAAATATGTTTACAGGTTTAATAAGAGAGATAGCAACTGTTAAAAGTTTCGTTGGAAGTGAGTTGAGCATAAGGTCAAAATACAAGGCAAAACTTGGTGACTCCATAGCCATAAATGGAGCTTGTCTTAGTGTGGTAAAACTTTTTTCTGATGGCTTTAGTGTAGAACTCTCCCCAGAGTCCAAAAAGCATCTAGCCTTAGAAAACTTTAAAAGTGAGGTTCATATAGAGCCTGCTATGATGATGGGGGATAGGTTTGAAGGACATATAGTTCAAGGACATATAGATGCTATCGGCACTATAAAAGAGATAAGAAACAGCGGAAACTCTTTTGATGTTTTTATAAGTGTAGATAAAAAGTTTATACCATATATAGTTCCAAAAGGTTCTATAAGTATAGATGGAGTTAGCCTAACTGTAAATGATGTTAATACCGATAGTTTTAGGCTTACTATCATACCTATAACCATGAAAGAAACTCTCTTTAAAAACTACAAAAAGGGAGTAAAGGTAAATATAGAAACAGATATGTTTGCTCGTTATGTTTCACACATCATCTCTCATCAAAAAAATGCTCTTAGTTGGGATGAAGTAGATGCTATAAGTGCTAGATACTAATCTCTAAGAGGTTTTGCATCTGGGTTGCAGGCTATTTTGTGAGGCATATCTACCTCTTTAAAATACTCTAGTCTTTGCATGGATGCTACACTTGAAGTTCTTATATTTTTAGACTCGTTTGTGTAGATATAAAAACCATTTTGCCAAAGAGCAAGCCTGGTTGATAAAGCGATAGAGTAAGTTGTTAAAATACTATCTTTTTTCATAGCTATTTTTAAGTCTGAAAAATACTCTAGTGTCCAAAGAGTTGGGTTATTTGCAGGAGAAAAAGCATCTTGATATACGATATCAAACTTATTTGTAAATTTTTTAATATATTCTCTTGCATCTCCTAGAAAAATTTCAATATGAAAAAAATCATCATCATAAACATCATCTTTACAAAGTTTTAATATGATACTTTTAAACTCTTCAAACTCTTTTGGATATGTGAAGTTTTTTAGTGAAGACAAAAGAGTTGCATCTAGTTCTGGGGAGTAGATATTTAGCTTTGAAGTAAGAGAGTTTTTTTTATGATGATAAAGAGTAGCAAGGGTGTTAAAACCCAAACCATAACAAATATCTAAGATATTTATCTCCTTTTTATCTTGCATAAGACTAAAAGCAGGAACCACATGTTTTAAAAGTGACTCTTTTAAAGCACCATCTTTTGTCGAGTGATAATGCTCATCATACTCTTTGGAATAAGCTGTATATGAGCCATCTTCACTTAAAGTCAGAGAGTGTAGTTTATCATTAAATATCGGTATGTTTGGTATGCTAGATTTTTTTATAGTAGTTGCTCCACAATTTTATATGACATAAACAGATTATATCAACTTTGCTATGAATATTATAATAAAAAGATAAACAAAAATATGATATGATTTGCTTATCATAATTATAAGGAACCACAGTGAAAAAAGCAATTATAATGGAAAAATACCCAGTTTATAGCTTAGAAATACAAAAAGATGAAACAAAGTTTACAAATGTAGATGAGATTGTTGAGTATTTAAAAACTCTCATAGATGCACATAAAATAGCAATATTTATATCTGTTTTTGATCAATACACACATACAAAAAATATTGGTGGCGAGATAAATGAGAAACTTCTAGATGCAAAAAACCTCATATTTTGTTTTGGCAAAGCCATTCCAAATAGTAAAATATTGGCGGCAAGACCTAGAAGTTTTGGGGTTTGTGAAACACAAAATAGTTTTTTGATTGATTTTTTAGAGCCTCCAAGAGAAGAGATGACAGAAGTTATGCAAAAATGGGCAAAATCAATAGCAAATATTTAATAATTTAGAGTAAAATTTCACAATCAACAAAAAAGGAAATAAAGATGGCCTATGCAACAGCAAGACATATATTAGTAGATAATGAAGAGGTGTGCAACACACTAAAAACAGAGATAAAAAATGGTGCTTCTTTTGAAGATGTAGCAAAGGCAAACTCTCAATGCCCATCTGCTTCTGCTGGTGGAGATCTAGGTAAATTTGGTCCAGGGCAAATGGTGCCTGAGTTTGATAAAGTAGTATTTAGTGGCGATGTTGGAGTTCTTTATGGACCTGTGCAAACTCAGTTTGGTTACCATCTACTTGAAGTTACAAGCAGAGGATAAGTTACTGCTATGGTAAAAGTATCTGCTATTCAGATGCAGATGTGTGAGAATGAGAAGGCTAATATTTTAAAAGCAGAAGCTCTTGTTCGCACCTCTTGTAAAAATGGTGCTAACATCATACTTTTACCAGAACTTTTCTCCTCTCTTTACTTTTGTAAAGATATGGATAAAAAATATTTCTCCCTAGCATCACCGCTAAAAAATAACTCCCTAATAAAACACTTTTCTAACTTAGCAAAAGAGCTTAATGTGGTTATATTAGTAAGTTATTTTGAAAAATCTAAACAAGACTACTTTAACTCCCTAGTTGTTGTAGATGCTAGTGGCAAGGTTATGGATAATTATCGTAAAACTCATATACCTGATGGTGCTGGATATGAAGAGAAGTTTTACTTTAAAGCAGGAGATACAGGCTTTAAAGTTTACGACACAGCCTATGCAAAGATAGGTGTTGGCATCTGCTGGGATCAATGGTTTTGCGAAAGTGCAAGGATTTTAGCTCTCAAAGGTGCACAAATCATATTTTACCCTACTGCTATTGGAAGTGAGCCTGAGCTAAATATCGACTCAAAAGATCATTGGCAAAGAGTTCAGATGGGACACTCCGCTACAAATACAGTTCCTCTAGTGGTAGCTAACCGCATAGGAAAGGAAGTTGGTGAGAGTTGCTCTATAACTTTTTATGGTTCTTCATTTATAACAGACTACACAGGGGCAATCATCGCAGAAGCATCTAGGGACAAAGAGGAGATACTTTACGGTAAGTTTGACCTAGAAGAGATAAAAAAACAAAGAGATTACTGGGGTCTTTTAAGGGATAGAGAACCCTCAAAATATAAAAATATATGTGATATTTGACCCTCTAAGTTAAAAATCTAACTTCGTTTAGTTTTACTTTAAATATGAATTGATCAAGTCAATCTCTTTTATCTCACTAGTCCACTCTTTTGGTAGTGAGGTATTTTGTGTTATTCCATAAATCATGGCAACTATCATAGCACGAGCAGAGTTATCTCCTCCAGCTTTCGCATTTTTTATCATAATGTTTTTAAAACTATCATCAAGTGATAAAAGATGTATAACACAAGCAAAACCACCATCTATATCACAACTCACCCCAAACTTTTGTAGGGTTGAAATAGTGTCATCATTTTTAGTTGCTGTTGACTCATCGATCCATTTTTCTAAATTTGGAAATTTAGATTTTAAGTTTTGAATATTTTTTTGAATATCTTGATTTTCTTTAGTATCCCAAAGAAGTTGTGCAAAAAATTGGCTTACTTCGCTTGCTAGTTCAGTATTGTGAGTGATTTGCACAAAATCAGCAACATTTTTTAAAAACTCATCTCTGTTAGTAGATACGAGTAGTAATGGTGCTATCCTACCACAGATGCTAAGGTCAGAAGAACTTGAGTCCATAGTTTCTAAAGCATTTTTTGTTGCACCGTCAATATAGCCTTTATAATCTTTCATCTTGTCACACCAAAAAGCATAATATTCTTTTTTGTCAAATTTTTTATTTTTTATTATGTACTCAAGCAGGAACAAAGTTTGATCACCATAATGAGTAAAATCACCCTTAGTTTTACTACCATGCCACTCAACCGATGGAGCATTTAATCCTTCCCAGTTTATCTTTAAGTTTTTCAACTCAGTTTCATCATAAACCCAGTGAGAACCAAGAGTATAAGCATCTGCTGTTAGTGTTGCTAGTATTGAATTGTTTGTTGCATTTTTCATGTCTATCCTTTTTTTAGACAAAGTATATCGTAAGTTAGTAAAAGCTTATCAATAAAAGTAGATGCTGTAGAACTCAAGTCATCTGTAGAGCAGAAAGTACCTAATAGTGAGTATTTACTTCCCAAAGATGCTAAAATGGTGTAAATTACTAAGCTATAAACAAAGAGTAGATAAAAGTAGGAACTATTTTTGCTTATGATGTAAAAATATCCACAAAAAGGTAGGTCTATGGAAATTGTACTTCGCAACAATCTTATTCTTATCAGAACAGGGTTTGACACTTTAAATACAGTTTGGATGAAAGAGTTTTTAAACCATCATGCAAGAGGGATGCTCTTTTTACCAAAGGCAGTTTTAGTATTTAGAAACGAAACACTTGTTCAGATAAGAGAAGATTTTTTAAAAGAACTTTCTCGACATCATGCTGCTACACATGACTTTGACCATCAGTTTTTTCTACGCTCTATGCTAAGATATGGAACACAACCTATAAAAATAGAGTTAGAAAAACTAGAAAAACCACAGTCCGTAAAAGTCAATCTTTATGCCTATAACAAAAACACAGTCTTAATCTTTATAGATATTCCAAACTCATGGGTTATAAACTATTTTCGCTCACAGCTAGAGGTCTATGTAGAAAGAGGAACAGACTCCTCTTTAGTTGTAGATGTTAGCGACTACAAAGCAAAAGCAAGACTAGAGAGGGCTTTAAATAAAAGAGATATATTACATTATCAGATCAAATATAGATACGACAATCATTTTATGTCAAAACTTTATAGTGATTTTGCCTCATTTAGTTTTGGTGATCTTTGCAAACAAGATGATGAAGATGAAAAGATACACCTTTATACTGTTTTAGAGTGTCCCGTTGGAGCTTCTCAAGACAAACTAAAAAAGAGTTATAAGAAACTTGCAAAAGTTTATCATCCAGATAAAATAGTGCATGAGCAACCAAATATGATAACTCACTACACTCAAAAATTTCAACTCCTACAAGAAGCATATACTGCACTTAGGGTTGTTAGCTAAATTTATTGCTTTCTCATCTAGGATAAATTAAAGCTTTGAGAGTATTTATGAAACATTTTTACTATTTGATGAAAATTTAAACAAAGTTTTTCTTATGATTAATATAAATGGGCTATACTAAGCATCAATTTTAAATTTCAGGAGAAAATAAATGGGAAAATTTGTTAACAATACAGAAGAGTTTTTTACTTTTTGTGAAGAAAATGATGTTCAATTTGTAGATTTTAGATTTACAGACATCAAAGGTGCATGGCACCATATTAGTTATAGAATGAGTGCTGTTAGTGCTGGTCAACTTGAAGGTGGACTACCGTTTGACGGTTCATCTATAGAGGCATGGCAACCAATCAACAAATCAGATATGCTCTTAAAGCCTGATGTGGATACTGCTTTTTTAGATCCATTTACTGCTGATCCTACTATCATTTTATTTTGTGATGTTTATGATATCTATAAAGATCAAGCTTATGAAAGATGTCCTCGTTCTATCGCTAAAGCAACACTTAAATATGCTGATGAGATAGGTATAGCTGATACTGCTTACTTTGGTCCAGAAAATGAATTTTTTCTTTTTGACAATGTAACATTTACTGACAATATCAATGAGTCAGGCTATAAAGTTGATACTGAAGAGGGTGGATGGAACTCTGGAACTGAATATACTGACATGTACAACACAGGACACAGACCAGGAACAAAGGGCGGTTACTTTCCAGTAGCACCAACTGACTCTGCTGTTGATATGAGAGCTGAAATGATGCAAATCTTAGAGCAAGTTGGTCTTGAAGTTGTTTTAGGACATCACGAAGTTGCACAAGGTCAGCATGAGCTTGGTATAGTTTTCTCGGACATCATCGGTGCTGCTGATAATGTTCAAAAATACAAATATGTTGTAAAAATGGTAGCTCACCTTAATGGTAAAACTGCTACATTTATGCCAAAGCCACTTTATGGTGATAACGGCAATGGTATGCATGTTCATCAGTCTCTATGGAAAGATGGCAAAAACCTTTTTTATGCTCCAGGTGAGTATGCAAACCTAAGTGAAATGGCTAAAAACTATGCTGGTGGTATCTTTGAACATGCTGCTGCTGTTTCTGCATTTACAAACCCTACAACAAACTCATACAAAAGACTTTTACCAGGTTTTGAAGCTCCTTCAATCCTTACATATTCTTCTCAAAATCGTTCTGCTGCTTGTCGTATTCCTTATGGTGCTGGCGAAATGGCTACTCGTATAGAGATGAGATTTCCAGACTCTACTGCTTGTCCCTACTTAGCATTTGCTGTGTTGATGATGGCTGGTCTTGACGGTATTAAAAAAGAAACTGTTCCTGTTGGTCCAATGGATGAAGATCTTTTTGAGCTTTCTCTTGATGAGATTCGTGAAAGAAATATACCTCAGATGCCACACACTCTTCGTGAAGCACTAGAGGGTCTTATAGGCGATAACGAGTTCTTAAAACCTGTATTTACTCAAGAGTTTATAGACTCTTATCAAAGTTATAGATTTGAGCGTGATGTATGGCCAGACGAAGGTCGTCCAACTGCTTATGAGTTTAAAACTACTTACCAGTGCTAGGTTAATCTTTACAAAACTTCTACACATTCCCGCTTTTGCGGGAATAAGTCCTTTTCTAGCGTTAATTGTCCGACTTTCTTTGCATATTCACCAACTTCAACTACTAACTTTGCATTAGCCTCTTTATACTCTTTGATAGCCTTACTAGGCTCCATAACTAGCTCTGCATTTGCAATAAATATCTTCTTCCAATTCTGTAGATTCAGTGGTGTTATTTTATTTGCACTTGTTGTTTCTGCCAGTGTCTTATCTTCTTTTAAAACTTCTAAAACCAATCTTGTTTTATACCCTCAAGAGGCACCCCGCACTCTGCTGTATAAACTGTTCTTTTCTGCTCATGCTATTACCCTCTCATTTTCTATTGTTATTTTAGCTTTTTTAGAATAACAATAGAAAATGTTGTTTGATTTTTATGTGGTAGTATAGTTGTTACTATACCAAAAATTAATTTAACACTTCCACAATCTCCAACTTCTCACCATTTGAAATTATAAGATAACTTTGTAGATTTTTAAGGCTTTTTATGGCAGGTAATTGCAAATATCCTTTGATTTGGACAATCCCCTCTTTCTTTTTATCTTCATAATCATTATCTTTTTTCTTTGCCCATTTTAGCTCAAAGAGATATTGAAAATCTACCTCAAAAGGGTTCCTCTCAAGGAGCATAATATCAATATATTTCTTATTATATTCCCCCTCGCTTTGGATAAAATAGAAATCTGTAATATTCAAAAGAGTTAAAACTAAAGTTTGAAAATGTTTCTCGTGATAATTGAGTAAATCTCTATTGGATAAAACTTGTAAAACCTCTCGTAGCTCTGTTTCAAAAGGCTTTACATCCCCTTTTAAAGCTAAATCAAATATGGCATCTTTTAAACTCATATCATTGAATTTTAAACTATTTTTTCGCTCTAATTCAACTTGAAAATAGTTAAAATAGAGGTGTTTTATTACATAATTTGGAATGGCAAAAATAGTATAAGTAATCTTTTGTCCAACCATAGTAACAAATCCCATTGCATATAATAAGCTTATAAAATCATCTCTAAAAAACCCTTTATCAAAATCAAATCTGTCTTTTAAGGGTGCGATAATTTGATTATTTGTGATTAATTCTTGTAAAACTTCAAAATTTGCATCTCTATCC
>JAERRX010000007.1 GCA_016735225.1 Sulfurimonas sp.
TAAACTCTATTTGAAATCGTAAAGAGTAATAATCTATAATTTTTTGAAAGTTTTGTTTGAGGTCTGTTGAAAATAAAATAGTATGAGTTCTTTTGTCATTTTTCAAATTTTTAGCAATAATTATGACAATGTTTAACGGCTCTTTTATTTTACGATTTAATGCTTCAAGTTGATATATTTTAATCTCTATATCTTTCTCAATTTTTGTATCTTTACAATACTTTTCATCTAAGTTTTCATAATCAATGAGCTCTCCATATTTCTTTTTTCTCCCTCGTCCTTTTTGTATTCCATTAAATTTGAAATATAAAGTAGAATTCTTTTTTAATTTACTAATGAGGTCAAGATTTACACTTTTAGCTGCTTCAATTCCTGAGCTATTTCCAAATGCTCCATCATAGACAAAGTATCGTAGTTTATGGGCATTAAGCACCTTTAAAATAATTCTCAAATACCAACTTACAACTCTAAATAAGCCTTTGAGTCTTTTCTTTTTTGCGACACTTCCTTTGGGTCTTCCAACTTTCTTTTTCACTTCTGTTTTATTCTGTTTGGACTTTGATTTTATTAGCTGTTTACTAAATAATGGATAGGCTTGTTTGCTCTCTACATCCACTATGCTAAAACTTAAAAACTGAATACTCTTTATCGCCCGTCCTTGTAGTCCAGCATAAAAATATCCTAATCCATAAGTAGATTTTCCTGCTTTACTTATTGTCGTTTCATCAGCTACTAAAATAATCTCTTTATCGGCAATTTTTCCTTTTATTAATCCCCATTTTATCTCTAGCCAATTTATTTTTTTCTCAAAAAATCTTTCTATTGTTTTATAGCTATATTTATCACTCCATCTGGAAATCCCTAGCATCGTGACTCTCCCTGTCATACTCATTATTGCTATTGTGATTATTTCTAATTGTTGTAGAGTTCTTTTATCTACTATTTTACTTAATTTGGCTAATATTTGGTTATGTAATTTTGCTTTCATGGTAGAAAGATATTACTATAACTTTGCTTTAGCTAATTTTTTTTGGCTAAGGTATTGAAAAAGGTCAAACAGAAGGTTATCCAGAATCACAACTATTATCAGAATTAATAAGTGCTGTAGAATTAAATAATTGGGACACTATAAAAGGTGCATATATCGTTGGTGCTATTTGGCATTTTGTTATCCTAGAAAAGTTAGAAAAACATAAATATAATTACTTTGTATCACAAAATTTTGATAGTACAAAAATTGAAGATTTACAAAAGATTTATAAAAATTTAATATATGTAAAAAATGAAATAGTAGAGAAAATAGAAAAAGAAAACAGCTAACTTTTACTTAGATAAGACAGACAACAAATCAGAGGAGTATGCTGTCCCCCTTTGTCAAGACCAATCCAAAAAGCCTAATATCTTCTCATATACAGAATCTATTGTACCATTTAGATTTAATATAAAAACCCAAACAGCCAAAGTGGTATGGTATTGTCATAACCACTCTCTATATCATCTATGGCTAAGTAGGCATTTTTTAGACCTGTTATCTGTTTAGCATCTTTTGATTTGCCTCCAACTGCTAAGACTGTTTTGTCATCTACTAAGAAATCTCCTTGATGATGATAATGCACTTGGTGATCTGTTAGAAGTTGTGAAACTATAAAACTCTCCCTTATAGCTCCTATGTCAGATTTTGCACAAAGTACACTAATAGTATTAAATAGATTTAATAGTATAGGTATTGCATCATAAAATAGGTTTAATAATTTACTCTCTCTTTGTCAATCATCTTCAATCGTCCAAGATTTTATGTTTTTAAGATTTTAAGATTTTTATTATATTTGGTTTTGGCTTATAATATGCTTTGGCTATAGAACATATTTTTCTTATTGTCAAATATAATCAGCATTTTCTTAGCACTACACACACTCCCAACTCCTCAAAAAACTTAGATTTTCTCAAAGTTATCACTCTCTCATCATAAAAGTTTTGAAGCTTAGCTACAAGATTTGTTTTTTTTACTCTTGTTTTACTGATGGACAGTTCATCATAAGCAAGTAGCTCTTTGGTTTTTTCTATATAGTCTGGAAACTTTTGTATAAAGATAAAAAGTATTTTTCTAAGCTCTTTTTTGACTTCTAGCCTGTTTAAACCTAAGATGTTTGCTAGGTATAAAAAATCTTCAAGAGTGAACTTTGACTTTTGGTTTTTGTGAACTCTTTGGATAGGCAAGGCTAAGTCATCTACGCCTTTTCCTTTGATAACTCCTATAGATATGACATCATAGAGTGGTGCAAAGATGTAGTTGTCTTTTCCTATGTTTAGTGCTGCTAGGTTCTTTACATGTAGGTCGCCATGTTGGATGATAAAAGAGTAAAAGTAAAACTTTAGCATCTTCATCTTTGAGTTTTTATCTTGAAGTATCTCATTGGCTTTTTTGAACACTGCTTCACTGCTCACGCTATATTTGTTTATACTTGATATATTTAAAAACTGCCCAAAGTCATACTGTTCATATCTAAACTCTTTGTGCCTATCAAAGCGTTTGATGATGTAGTGAAATTGGTTGTTGTGATATATAAGTCCATTGTAAGGCACATCAAATCCTAGTTCATTTTTAGCAAAGCTCATAAAAAGATGCTCGTTTACTAACACTTGAGGATAGTATGACTTTTTATCTCCAAAATACAGACCGATGTTTTTGTTAAAGGGCTTTAGAAGATAGTATGCGTTTTTAGTGTCTATAGAGATACTTTTTGCTGTATCATCTATGGCTACATCTATCTTGTTTTGGTAACCACTAAGAGATGAGTAGTCATGTCTGCTTCTGTCTTCAAGTATGTCATCTGTAATGTCAAGTTTATGATTTAGTACATTTGGATAGCTATACTCACCCAATATTTTGTTTTTAACAGTTATCCAGTTTGGTCGTTTGTCTTTTGATTTTTTGTATTTGAAAAGTTCATAAGTATAGACAAACTCATAAGAGCCATGAGTGTTTAAAAGCGAGGTCAAGCTATCTGCTAAGTCTTCGTACTTGGTTATATCTATATGTTTTTCTCTTCGGTGAGATTCTGGGATGAGATTTTCAAACAGATAAAAAAGCTCACTGCTTTGATGAGTTGAGCCATCATTTTTTAAACCTATGAGTTCTTTGCACTTATAAGATGATGAGTATTTAAAGTAGTATTGTCCATCTCCAAAACTAAGTTCACCTACAATTACTCCATCTTTTAAAACTGTGATATTTTTATAAGAGTAGTTTTGCTGATAAACTCTTTTGTAGTATGTAGCTTTTCCTTTTCCAACTCTCTGTAGCCTGTGAGATTCTACTAGAATTTTTAGCTTGTTGTTTAGAGTAGAGCCTTTGATATTGGTTTTTTCTTCAATATCTCTTTTTTTTAGTTCAGGCTCTTTTTCAAAAAGGTCAAGTAGTATCTTTTCTTTGTCAATCATCTTTAATCGTCCATTATATTGTATTTTTAAGTTCTTTATTATATTTTATTTTAGCTTATAGTACCCTCAAGTAGATTTTCTTTTTTTCTTTGTTTGTAGATGGGGTGGGATTGGTCTGTGATTACTTCTTTGTCATTTTGAAAATTAAAGTATTTGTATGCTCCATCAGAGCAGTTGTAGTAGTTATCTCGCGTTGAGCTTATCCACCCTTTATCTACAAAACTTATAATTTGAACTAATTCTTTTCCACTTTTTATATCCCATATTTTTTATGGTTTTGTCTTCACTTCCAGAGACTATATACTTTCCATCTGGTGTTATGGCTACTGAGGTTGGGTGGAAGGATTGTTGTGAATTTTCTAGAATCTTGTTTCTCTAGTTAATTACTTTTATATCAGGTAACTCTTCTTCAAACTCTCTATCTATTTGGTGTATCTGTTTTCGTATGACACCTCTTTTTTTATATGCTTCATCAAAACAATATAATTTAAATTCATCCATATCAATATCACCTATTGATTCTACATGAGGAAATAATAATTTTAAATAAGCTGTAGTTAATCGTT
>JAERRX010000055.1 GCA_016735225.1 Sulfurimonas sp.
TTCTACCATACGGGCGAAGAAGCTGGATCATTTACAAGTGCTTATTCTCTAATGGCTAGTAAATAAAATATATGCAAAAAACAACAAACTCCAAAAACATAACTTATCAAGCCTCTAACGAGGCTTGTCTTTTGGCTGTTAAAAAGGCTCAGGAGCTAAATATTAAGATAAATGTATCTATTGTAGATGCTTCAGGAATTGAGATCTCATTTTTAAGAATGAATGATGCCTTTATTCACTCTATCGACATAGCTAAAGATAAAGCATACACAAGTGCAAGCTTTGGATTTCCTACTGATACTTGGACAACAATTTTCAAAGATATGCCTCATCTTGAACAAGGTTTTTCAAACAGAAAAAGACTTATCCCCTTTGGTGGCGGACTACCTATATTTGATGGCAATGAAAAGATTGGAGCAATAGGTATCTCAGGCGGAACAGAAGAAGAAGATATAATATGTGCAAAATATGCACTAGAAGAATTAGGATTGAAATAATGAAAAAAGTACAACACTATATTAATGGACAATTTATAGACTCGCAATGCGGTGAGTTTTTTAATAACTTCAACCCTGCAACTGCAGAAATTATATCAAAAGTAGCACAAGGAAGAGACCCAGAGGTAGATGCTGCAGTAGCAGCTGCTAAGGCAGCTCTTACAGGCGAATGGGGACAGTTGAAGCTAAACGATAGAATAGCTTTAATGTATGATATAGCAAATGAGATGGATAGAAGATTTGATGACTTTTTAGAGGCTGAATGCTTAGATACGGGTAAACCATATTCGATAGCAAGACATATTGATATTCCAAGAGGTGCTGCAAACTTTAAAGTTTTTGCAGATACTATGAAGTCAGTAGCTGATGAAGCATATAGAATGGATACACCAGATGGCAAAATAGCTATGAACTACTCTATGAGACAGCCAAAAGGTGTTATAGGCGTTATCTCCCCTTGGAACTTACCACTTTTACTTATGACTTGGAAAGTTGGCCCTGCACTAGCTTGTGGAAATACTGTTGTAGTAAAACCATCTCAAGTTACTCCAACAACTACATCTCTACTAGGCGAAGTTATGTCTAAAGTAGGAGTTCCTAAGGGAGCTTACAATGTAGTTCAAGGAAAAGGTTCAATCACTGGAAGTTTACTTACTGCTCATAAAGATGTTGATGCACTAACTTTCACAGGAGAAACAAAAACTGGTGAGATGATTATGAAAGCTTGTTCTAATGGAGTAAGAGATATCTCACTAGAACTAGGTGGTAAAAACCCTGCAATTATTTTTGCAGATTGTGATATGGAAAAAGCTATCGCAGAGACTACAAGATCAGTATTTGCTAACTCTGGTCAAGTATGCTTAGGAACTGAGAGAGTTTATGTAGAGCGTCCAATCTTTGATGAGTTTTTAGCAAAACTAAAAGCATCGGCTCAAAAATTAAAGATAGGTGTTTACAATGATGAGTCTGTAGATATGGGACCAGTTGTAAGTGAAGTTCATAGAGATAAAGTAGTAGAATATTACGAAATCGCTAAAAAAGAGGGTGCAAATGTTATCTTGGGTGGCGGTGCTCTTAAGATGGAAGGCGAACTTAAAAATGGATTTTTTGTAGAACCTACCATCTGGACAGGACTCCCTGAAACTGCAACTGTAGTAAAAGAAGAAGTATTTGGACCTTGTTGTCATGTTCAGCCTTTTGATACAGAAGAAGAAGTAATTAAAATGGCAAATGATACTAAATATGGTCTAGCATCTACTGTTTTTACTGAAAATTTAGATAAAGCTCATAGAGTTGCATCTAAGATTGATACAGGAATTGTGTGGGTTAATTCATGGTTCTTAAGAGATTTAAGAACTCCATTTGGTGGAATGAAAGGTTCAGGAATTGGTAGAGAAGGTGGTCACCACTCTTTAGAATTCTATACTGAACTAAAAAATATATGTATAAAAATGTAACATAGGAATAATTAATGGCAATGACTAACGAAAAAATAAACAAATACGGCAACGAGTTGTATGAAGCTTTAAAGAGCAACAAAACAATTCAACCTATTACATCAAGAGAAGCTGATATAACCATAGAAGATGCTTATGCAATTCAAGATGTGTTTATCAAAAGAAGAATTAAAGATGATGGTGTAAAGATTATCGGTAAAAAGATTGGTGTAACATCAAAAGTGGTTATGGATATGTTAGGTGTACATCAACCAGACTTTGGTTATCTATTATCTGATATGATATGTTCTGATGGCGACGAGATAGATGTAACAAACAAGATGATTCAGCCAAAAGCTGAAGGTGAAATTGCTTTTGTTTTAAAAGAAGATCTTCAAGGACCAGGAGTTACAACAGCTGATGTTATAAAAGCAACAAAATTTGTAATGCCTTGTTTTGAGATCGTTGATTCAAGAATAGAAGATTGGAAAATAAAAGTACAAGATACAGTTGCAGATAATGCTTCTTGTGGTTATATCGTATTTGGTGGTCAAAGTGCCGACCCTAAAGATGTTGACTTGACAACTTGTGGATTGACACTTGAGTCAAATGGAGAACTACTTCATACTGGTGCTGGAGCTGCTGCTCTTGGAAGTCCAGTTAATGCTGTAGTATGGCTTGCTAACACTTTAGGTTCTTTTGGAGTTGGCTTAAAAGCTGGCGAAGTTATTTTATCGGGTGCTTTATGTGCTATGGTACCTATCAAAGCTGGCGATAATATGACTATTAATGTAGGCGGAATTGGTTCCGCTTCTATTAGATTTGTGTAAGGAAAAAAAATGAAAATTAATTGTGCGTTAATTGGGTCTGGAAATATTGGTACAGACTTAATGTATAAACTTAAAAGAAGTGAGATATTAAACCCATTGTGGATGGTAGGGATTGACCCTAAGTCAGATGGTTTAATGAGAGCTAAAAAAGATGGTATGAAGATAACATCTGATGGTGTTGATGGTTTATTACCTTTTATCAAAGAAGATGGTATCAAGATAGCTTTTGATGCAACTTCTGCTTATGTGCATGGAGAAAACAATAGAAAACTTGCGGAACTTGGAGTTAAAGTTATAGACTTAACACCAGCTGCGATAGGACCATTTTGTGTGCCTTCTGTTAATATGGTAGAACTATTATCAAAAGATGTTCAAAATGTTAATATGGTTACTTGTGGTGGGCAAGCTACTATCCCTATGGTAGCAGCTATATCTTCTGTTCAAGAAGTTGAATATGCAGAGATCATAGCAACTATATCTTCAAAATCAGCAGGTCCTGGTACTCGTATGAATATTGATGAGTTTACAGCAACTACAAAACTTGGTATAGAAAAAGTTGGTGGGGCTAAAACTGGAAAAGCAATAATTATTCTTAACCCAGCAGAACCACCAATGATGATGAGAGATACTATCCACTGTCTTACTAAAGATACTCCTGACAAAGATGCTATCATCAAGTCTGTAGATGATATGGTAGCAACTATGCAAAAAGTAACTCCAGGATATAAACTTAAAAATGGACCTATTTTTGATGGAAACAAAGTTTCTATATTTTTAGAAGTAACAGGTCTAGGTGATTACCTACCTGTATATGCTGGAAATTTAGATATCATAACTGCAGCAGCTACATCGATAGCTGAAAAAATGGCAGAAAAAATAGTAGCAGGAGAATAAGATGGATTTGAAAGGAAAAAAAGTAACTTTACATGATATGTCTTTAAGAGATGGTATGCACTCTATTAGACATCAATTTACACTAGATCAAGTTAAAAAAATGTCAACTGTACTTGATGAAGCAGGTGTTCCACTTATAGAAGTTACTCATGGAGATGGTTTAGGTGGTTCTTCACTTAACTATGGCTTTGGGCTTCATACAAATGAAGAGTGGCTAGATGCTGTTGTTCCAAACTTGAAAAATGCAAAAGTTTCTGCACTTTTACTTCCTGGTATTGGAATAGTAAAAGAACTTGAAAGTGCTGTTGAACATGGCATCTCAACTGTAAGAGTAGCAACTCATTGTACAGAAGCTGACTGTTCTTATCAACATATTAAAAAAGCAAAAGAGCTAAACCTTGACACTGTTGGTTTTTTAATGATGGCTCACATGGCTGAACCAAAAAGACTAGTTGAAGAAGCTAGAAAAATGGTGTCTTATGGTGCTAATTGTATATACATAACAGACTCTGCTGGATATATGCTTCCTGATATGATAACTCAAAGAATATCAGCTATAAAAAAAGAGTTTGGCGATGAGATAGAGATCGGTTTTCACGGACACAACAATATGTCTATGGGAGTTGCAAACTCATTGGCTGCTATAGAATCTGGAGCAAACAGAATAGATGCTGCATTGGCAGGTTTTGGTGCTGGTTCTGGTAATACTCCTATAGAAGTTTTAGTTGCTGTTCTAAACAGAATGGGCGTTGAAACTGGTGTTGATTTAGACAAGATAGAAGATGCAGCAGAAGATATTGCACTACCTATCATGGGCAAACCAACAAGAATTTCTAGAGATTCATTGACTCTAGGTTATGCTGGTGTTTATTCATCATTTTTACTATTTGCTAGAAGAGCTGAAGAGAAGTATGGCATAGATGCTAGAACACTTTTAGTTGAACTAGGAAGAAGAAAAATGGTAGGCGGACAAGAAGATATGATAGAAGACCTTGCACTAGAGATGGCAAAAGAAAAAGGATTGATATAATGTCATTGGACAAGCAAACGATAGAAAAACTTGCACTTCATTGCGAAAAAGCAGAAGTAGAAGCTTATGAGATCACAAAAGTTACTGATGATTATCCTGAGATGACTTATGAAGATGCTTATGATATTCAATGGCAAGCAAGAGCTAACAAAGAAGCAAGAGGTACTAAGATAGTTGGTATGAAAATGGGTCTTACTTCTCAAGCGAAGATGAAGCAAATGGGAGTTCCTAACCCTTGTTATGGTTACCTTGCTGATTATTTTGCATTTGGAGATGGTGCTGAAATCAAAATTGATGAGCTTATCCATCCTAAAGTAGAAGCAGAGATAGCTTTTGTTTTAAAAGATGATCTATGTGGACCGGGTTGTCATATAGGCGATGTTCTAGCTGCAACTGACTTTGTAATGCCTGCTGTTGAAATAATTGACTCAAGATATAAAGACTTTAAATTTGATTTAAAATCTGTTATCGCTGATAATTCATCTTCTTCAAGATATGTTACAGGTGGAAGAAGTAGAGATATTAAAGATGTAGATCTTAAAACATTGGGTGTCGTACTGCAAATCAACGGCGAAACTGTTGATGTAGCCGCTGGTGCTGCTGTACTGGGTCACCCTGCTACTGCTATTGCGATGCTTGCAAATATGATGGGTGAGAGAGGCGAAACTTTAAAAGCTGGCTCATATATACTTTCAGGAGCTATAACAGCTGCACATGCAGTTAAAAAAGGCGACAATGTAACTGTAATGTTCCAAGATTTGGGTACACTTACAATGAAATTTGTTTAAGGATATACTCTATGCCAATAGCTACAATCAATATACTAGAAGGTAGAAGTGATGAAAAGAAAGAGAAGTTGATCGAACTGGTAACAGAAGCGATACACCAATCAATCGATGCTCCCTACCAAGGTATAAGAGTTATTTTAAATGAGATGCCAAAACAACATTTTGGTATTGCAGGTAAAAGTGCAAAAAAACTAGGCAAATAATTTTATGTTAGATATCAAACTAAGTGTACTGGATCAATCCCCAGTACACGATGGTAAAGATGACAAATATGGACTAGAAGATACACTAAAACTTGCGCAACTTTGTGATGAGTTAGGCTATCATAGATATATGCTAGCAGAACATCACAACAGCCCTGGTTATGCTTCTTCATGTCCAGAGGTCATGGTAAACTCTGTAGCAAATGTCACTAAAAATATCAGAGTTGGTAGTGGTGGTGTTATGCTTAACAATCACAACACTTTTAAAGTCGCAGAAACATTTAACATGTTATGTGCACTTCATGGAGACAGGATCGACCTAGGTATCGGTAGAGCAAGTGGTGCTAACTATCAAACTGCACAAGCATTACATGCAAACAATACCCAAGACTATCCAGAAAAAGCTTACGAACTTATCGGCTACTTAAACGAAAACCTACCAAGCAATCATCAATTTAGTGATTTGGTTCTTACTCCATCTGGTGTAAAAGCTCCTCCTGTCTATTTTTTAGGCTCAAGTGATGGAAGTGCAAAACTTGCAGGTATTTTAGGAGGTGGCTTTATATTGGCTCTATTTATAGGTACTCATGAGCGAAGTAATGCTATCATAAATGAATATAAAAATAATTTTAGAGTTACAAATGTCATGAAAGAACCTAAGGCAATTTTAGCAGTAGCATGTATAGTTGCACAGACTAAAGAAGAAGCTAAGTATATTGCAAGTACACATACCTACTGGAAACTACAAGCTTTTACAAGATATGAAAGAGATGATCTGATCAGTCCTAAAGATTTGGAAGATGTCATAAACAATCTATCGCCTAGTGATAAAAGGTATTATGATGAAACTATGAATACGATGATTTTAGGAACTCCCAAAGAGTGTAAAGAGGAGATAATCGAACTTGCAAAGATATATGATGTTGATGAAGTTATGATTGTTAACGTAACGTACTCTTTTAATGATAGAATACAAACTTATAAACTCTTAGCAAAAGAGTTTAATTTAAAAACAACTAAGGAATAAACAATGGAAAACCCAGAGATAGCAAAAAGTATAAAAACAGGTAATTTTAATACAAATTATCACGATTTAGGTACAGCAGATGAAACTATAATGTTTATACATGGTTCAGGTCCAGGTGTTACGGCATTTGCAAATTGGAGATTATCTATGCCTGAGCTTAGTAAAAAGTTTAGAATTATCGCTCCTGATATGGTAGGTTTTGGTTACACAGATAGACCTGAGGGGATTGTCTATAACATGGATACATGGGTACAACAAACCATAGATCTTATGGATGCTCTAGGTATAAAACAAACAAACCTAGTAGGAAACTCTTTTGGTGGAGCTTTAGCAGTTGCTCTTGTGATTAAACACCCTAAAAGATTTAAAAAAGTTGTACTTATGGGTGCTGTTGGTGTTGCTCACGATATCACTTATGGACTAGATAGAGTTTGGGGATACACTCCAAGCCTTGAAAATATGAAAGATATGTTAGATATTTTTGCTTATAACAGAGACCTAGTTACTGATGAATTGGCTCAGATGAGATATGAAGCAAGCATAAGACCTGGTTTTCAAGAGTCATTTAGTGCGATGTTCCCAGCTCCTAGACAAAACGGAGTAGATGCAATGGAAAGTGATGAGCAAGATATCAAAAAAATACCTCATGATACTCTAATTATCCATGGTAGAGAAGATAAAGTTATACCTCTATCTAACTCTATTAGATTTAACCAACTTATCAAAAAGTCACAACTTCATGTATTTGGCGAGTGTGGTCACTGGACTCAAATAGAGCATAAAGATAGATTTATCAACCTTTTAGATAATTTCTTCTCAGAGTAGATCTAGTAAATTTATGAGATTTTTGATTTTGGGTGCTGGAGGCATAGGTTCTTATTTTGGTGCAAGATTGCTTTATGCAAAACATGAAGTAAGCTTTGTAGCAAGAGGTGAGCATCTATCGGCTCTAAAGAAAAATACTCTTCATTTAGAGCATCCAGAGTTTAATTTTGATGATCGTGTCAATGCTATTGACATGGAGGAGCTTAAAGCTCTTGATCCTTGTCTGTTTGATACTATCATCATCACTACCAAGTCAAACTCTAGTAAAACCATAGCAAAACAACTCCGTGACTGGCTAGGAGACAAAAAAAAGATACCCTATATTCTTTCCTTGCAAAATGGTGTAGAAAATGAAGAGATTTTTGCAAACTATATAGACCCTAGATATATCATAGGTGGACTTACAAGAAAAATAGGTGCTCATATTATCGCTCCTTCTAAAATCAAAGCAGTAGGTAGAGCAGAAACGATAATAGGCTTAGTCTCTAAAACAAAAGATAATTGTATCTTCTTAGAAGAGCTAAAGATTATTTTTAACAATGCACAAATTCCAACACAAATCTCTCAAAATATATATTTAGATTTATGGAAAAAACTCATCATTAACAATGGTGTAAATGCTATTTGTGCCTTGTTAAAAGTAAAAACTGGTGTCATTATGAATGATGAAAAACTCAAAAAAATCGTATATGGACTTATGAGTGAAACTGCTGTAGGTGCAAAAAATAAGGGCATAAATATATATAAAGATGATGTAGATGAAATGTATGAACTTATAACAAAGTTTGAGTCCATCAAACCATCAATGTTAGTAGATAGAGAGTTTAGCAGAGCGTTGGAGCTTGATGATATATGTGATGTTGTGATAAGAAACTGCGAAGATCAAGACCTAGATGCACCATACACTAGGACAATCTCAACACTTTTAGAATATATATACAAAAGGGAACTACTTGAGTAAAAATAAAGAAAATTTAAATGTAACAACTGTTGTTTCAAGAAGAATAAAAAAAGGTACAGAAGAACTTTTTGAAAGATTGAGTGATGACTTGACAAAAGCAGCTGCAAGTTTTACAGGTTATGTAGGAGCGATAATGATTCGTCCCGCTTCTTTAGACGACCCTGAATATAGACTTGTCTATAAGTTTGACAATCAAGACAACTTAAACAAATGGCTAAAGTCAAAAAAAAGAGCAGTAACACTAAGTAAAATTGCACCACTACTAGAAAAACCATGCGAGGTTAGCAGCTCACTAGGTCTTATAACTTGGCTTAGTTTACCAGGACAAGCAAAGGTAAAAGCACCAAAAAAGTATAAAATTACTATCATAAGTTGGCTTGCACTCTACCCACTCATCACTCTTATATTTTTTCTATTTGGTGATATATTGAGTGAGGTACCACTAGTTTTTAGAACCTTGATAGTAACATCATCAGCGATGCTAATAATGTCTTATGTGCTGATGCCTAGGTTTACAAAACTGTTTTACTTTTGGTTGTTTCCAAAAGAAGAAGAAGAATTACGATAAAGGATGATAGATGAAGTTGATAGTAAATAGAAAAGAGATGACATTTGATGATAATGTAAGCTTGCAAGATGTTATAGACAAGGTTAGTATGAGTGATAAAATGATGGGAGCATCTGTCAATGGTAAAATCATCACGATTTGTGATATTTCAAAAAGTAAGTTAAAAGATGGAGATAAGATAGATATAATTTCTGCTATGGCAGCAGGATGATGATGGGTATTTAGTGCTTTTACAGATATTTACTATCATTTTTCCTATTGTATTTATAGCTCTGATAGGTTTTTTATACTCTAAAAAATACCATATTAGTATGGACACTACAAATAAAATAAATTTAGATATATTTATACCTATCTTAGTTTTTTATTCTATTAGTGAGAAACTGCCATCTATTTTAAACCTAGGTTATTTTTCTCTAGGTGGAGTGCTAGTAGTTTTTGGCTCAGGAGTGATACTCTACCCTATAGTAAAGATGATGGGCATAGACCCTAAAACTTTTTTACCATCTATGATGTTTAACAACTCCATTAACCTAGGCTTCCCTCTAGCCTTGTTCGCTTTTGGAGAAGATGCTTTAGTGATGTTTATATCTCTTTCTTTAGTGCAGGTTATAGGACAGTTTATGATTGCTCCTCTGATGTATGGTGGAGAAACAAAGCTATCAAAAGTATTTAAAAACCCAGTTATTTTAGCTACAATATTTGGCTTGCTATTTAACTACTTTGATATTCATCTTCCAGATGTTATAAATATATCTTTAAAAATGATGTCTCAAGTCTCAGTTCCTTTAGTGCTTTTTTCTTTAGGTGCAAGGCTTGTTCATATTGAACTAAGGTATTGGAAGTTAGGTTTATTGGGTGCTTTGTTGTGTCCTATTTCGGGAATTATTATGGCACTTTTAGCTATTTATATTTTTGATTATACTCAAACTCAAAAAGCTTTGATTGTACTTTTTGGGGCTTTGCCTCCTGCTGTTATAAATGCTATTATGGCAGAGCAGTATAAAAAAGACTCAGTCTTAGTAGCATCTGTTGTTGCTATTGGAAATATATTTTCATTGATTAGTATTCCTATAGTTTTATACTTTGTCTTATAAAAAGGCTAGGTTTTGTTAGATATACAGTCGATTATGATATTTATAATCTTAGGCTCTTTTGTTGGTGTAATAGCTGGTCTTTTTGGCATAGGAGGCGGTGGTGTTATAGTCCCAGTTCTAACTATGTTTTTCATGTCAAATGGTTTTGAAACAAGGGATGTTGTGCAAATATCATTGGCTACTAGTATGGCTATCATATCTATCACTTCCATATCTAGTTTCAGAGCTCAACACAAAAGAAAGTCAGTGCGATGGGATTTGTTTGCCTTGATGGCTCCGGGTGTAATTGTAGGTACTTTTACCTTTACATTTTTAGCATCTAATGTAGAGTCATTTTATCTTTCTGTATTTTTTAGTTTATTTATGCTTTATGCTGCTCTAAAGATGTTTTTTGGTAAAAAACCTCAAAAACAAGCCACTGAAGTAGGAAAAAAAGGGCAATTTTTTGCTGGTTTTGGGATAGGTGGATTGTCCGCTTTAGTCTCTATTGGTGGAGGTATCTTAAGTGTTCCATACCTGAGTAAACAGGGTGTAGATATGAAAAAGGCCATAGGAACATCTTCTGCCATCGGATTTCCACTAGCTGTTTCTGGAACACTAGGCTATATTGTAAATGGTTGGAGTTATACATATGCTGAGAATTTTATGATCGGGTATGTATATATTCCTGCTTTTATCTGTATCGCAATTGCTAGTTATGCAACTGCCCCAATAGGTGTAAGTTTGTCTCATAAGTTACCAATAAATACACTAAGAAAAGTATTTGCAGTTTTAACTCTTTCTTTGAGTATAAAAATGATGATAGGATTGATATAAGAAGATGGCTATATTAGTAGATAAATATATATAAAATAAAAGGAAAAAAATGTTATTTGAAAAAACAAAAATTAGAAATTTAGAACTAAAAAATAGAGTAATAATGGCACCTATGTGTATCTATAGTGCAAAAGCTGATGGTAAGGTAACCCCATTTCATATTGAGCATTATGTAACTAGAGCAGTGGGTGGAGTAGGTCTTATCCTTAGTGAAGCGATTGCTGTTTCTCCAGAGGGAAGAATTAGCGATAAAGATTTAGGTATATGGAATGATGAGCAGATAGCAGGACTTAAAAACCTAACAGATAGAGTGCATCAATATAATTGTAAGATTGGTATTCAAATAGCCCATGCAGGTAGAAAATGTGAATGCAGTGATGAGCCACTAGCTCCAAGTAAGTTACGATTTAGTGATGATTATAATATGCCAAAAGAGATAAGTATAAAAGAGATTAAACTCATCAAACAAGAGTTTTTAGATGCTATAAAAAGGTCGGTTCTTGCAGGTTTTGATATGATAGAACTCCATGGGGCTCATGGATATTTTATAAACCAAATGTTGTCTCCTTTTACAAATAAAAGAGAAGATGAATATGGTGGCAGTTTTGAAAATAGAAATAGATTTTTACTTGAAGTGATAAAAGAGGCAAGAGAGTTTTATGATGGAGTTATTTTTGTGAGATTATCGGCTGTTGATTATGAAGATACTGGTTTTAGCATGGAAGATTGTATCAACTTATCTAAAGAGTTAAAAAAACTAGATGTAGATCTAATAGATGTAAGCACGGGCGGAAACTCTGTAAACTACACAGCTAAAATATACCCTGGATACCAAATACAGTATGCTAAAACAATCAAAGAAAAGGTAAATATTCCTACTTCTGCTGTTGGAATGATAGATACTTATGAGCTAGCAAAACATACACTAAACCAAGGTGATGTTGATTTTGTACTCCTAGGAAGAGAGCTTTTAAGAAACCCATACTGGGTTGTAAACAATGCGAAAAAATATGAAAATCTTGACCTGATGAATCAAAGCTATACTAGAGCATATTAGATTGCAAATCTATATATTGTTGATATTGACGGTCTTTTTTTGGTCAACTAATTTTGTTTTGGGAAGATATGTTCATGATAGCATAGACCCCTTGACACTATCTTTATTGCGTTGGTCTTTTGTCGTAGCGATACTTTTACCATATATCTATACAAAAAAGTCTATCTTATTTAAAGCATTAAGAGAAAACTTTCTTATCTTGTTACTTTTAGGAGCTTTAGGTATTGCTGGGTTTAATGCTGTCTTGTATTTTGGACTACAATACACGAGTGCCACCAACTCACTACTTATAAACTCATCTATTCCTATCTTGATAATTGTACTAAACCTACTCATCACTAAAACAAAGATACAAAATAAACAGCTAGTTGGCATCATACTATCGACTATTGGTGTGATTTACCTAGTCATAAAAGGTGATTTTACTAATATTATGAAGCTTAGTTTTAACAAGGGTGATTTTCTCATTATCATTTCATCACTAATTTGGGCTTTGTATTCTATATTTTTAAAGTACAAACCTAAAGAGTTGAAGCCATTTGAGTTTATGTCTTTGATCGCACTTCTTGGATTTATCATCTTGCTAATTACCTACTATGCTACGGGTCATCAACTAGATGCTAAAATACTGGGATATGACAATAGTGTTTATCTTATAGTTTTATATATGGCAATATTTCCATCTTTACTTTCTTTTTACTTTTGGAACAAAGGGATACTAGAACTAGGAGCAAATACCACAGGACAATTTACACATCTTATGCCAGTTTTTGGGATATTTTTAGCTTTTATCTTTTTAGGAGAAACCCTAGAGTCTTTTCACATTTACGGAATTTTACTTATAGCCATAGGTATATATCTATCGATGTTTGCTAAGAGCAAAAAAGCATAGTTGATGCAAGGCTTGGTAAAACTATCTGGTGTTTTAATATTTTTATCAGTTCTTCTTACTTTGTATTCTTACTTTTTAGAACCTAGCTACTTAGTCTATGCTGGGCTACTTTTGTGGTGTTCATTTTTCATCTTGTTTAGAACATTAGAGAAGAAAAAGATAGTTGTCTTTTTGTTTGTCTTTAGCATCTTAGCTTTTTTTATATCTTTTATAAATGGCTATAGTATTGACATAAGAAAGATTTTTACAATAAACCAAAACCTGATAACACTTCTCATCTGTGTTAGTTTCTTAAGACTTATCATAGCCCCAGAGTATGATAATACTAAGATGCCAAAAGGAAAAAGATCTTTTTTTGCAACATACTTTAACCTCTATCTCTTTAGCTCAGTTTTAAATATATCATCATTGGTCTTAGTTGCAGATAAACTATATAAAAAATCACCCCTATCAAAACTAGAAATCATTTTACTAACAAGATCATTTGCTAGCAATGCATACTGGTCGCCCTTTTTTGTATCTTTTGCAGTGGTATTGACCTATGCACCAGATCTAAACACCTCCATAGTGATGCTCAACGGCATACTCTTTTCACTTATAGCTTACCTACTAACATACTATGAAGTTACAAAAAATAAAGAGCTTAAAATAGATCAATTTATAGGTTATCCACTCTCTTTAAACAACCTTTTACTTCCTAGCTTCCTTGCTTTTTTAGTTTTAGTTACAAACTATTTTTATCCAAATATTAAAGTTATTGTTTTGATTTCATTGTTTTCTTTACTGCTCCCTCTTTTTGTTACAATTTTTACAAATAACTATCTTAAATCAATAGAGAAAATTAGGTCGCACATCTTAATAGAGTTGCCAAAAATGAAAAGTGAAATATCTCTTTTTTTAGTAGCTGGTATGTTTGGAGTGTCTGTAAGTTCTATATTATCAGGGCTTGATATATCTTTGCCATTTGCATCTAGTTCATTTGATTGGGCTAGTGCTTCTGTTTTACTTTTAGCTTTCATTTTTCTAGGATTTGTTGGGATTCATCCTATTATAAGCATATCAATCATAGGAAGTTATATAACTCAAGTAGATCACACCTTGTTAGCAGTTACATTTCTTATGGGGTGGGCTACAAATGTTTCTACATCTCCATTTAGCGGACTAAATCTGACCATGGCATCTAAGTACAGCGTAGATACTAAAGAGATATTTCGTTTAAATATTTTATACTCATTAAAAATATATTTAATGAGTATAGCTTCACTCTACATACTATCTAAGTATTTAAACCTATAAACTTATTTTTTAACATAAGAGGCAATTATATCGCCCATTTTTGAAGTGTTTAAAATCTCTTTAGCATCAAAAAGTGATATATCTTTTGTTCTGTAACCATCTTTTAAAACACCCTTGATAGCTTTTTCTATTAAAGAAGCTGCTTTTTCTTCACCCAGTGAGTGTCTAAGCATCATCGCAGCACTTTGTATAGTTGCTATAGGATTTGCGATACCTTGACCCGTAATATCGGGTGCAGAACCATGGATAGGCTCATAAACAGCAGTTTTATCACCAAGTGAAGCGGATGCTAGTAAACCGATAGAACCAACAACCATAGATGCAGCATCTGATAAAATATCTCCAAATATGTTTCCTGTCACAATAACATCAAACTGCTTAGGATTTCTCACAAGTTGCATCAGTGCATTATCGATATAGATATGAGTTAGCTCAACTTCAGGATAATCTTTAGACAGCTCACTCATCACCTCTCTCCACAACTGAGAAACATCTAAAACATTTGCCTTATCAACCGAGCATAGTTTTTTATCTCTACTCATAGCAAGTTCAAATGCTTTTTTGCCAATTCTTAAAACTTCCTCTCTTGTATATACCATAGTATTAAAAGCTTTTTGACCATCATTGCCTCTAGGTTCTCCAAAATAGATACCGCCTATAAGCTCTCTTACTACCATAATATCACAGTTTTTTATAACTTCTGGTTTGAGAGTAGATGCGTTTAAAAGCTCATTATAGACTACAGCAGGTCTTAGGTTTGCATAAACTCCTACTTGTTTTCTAAAGCTTAGTAGTCCTGTTTCTGGTCTTAAACTTCTGTCTAGTTTGTCCCATTTTTCTCCACCAATAGCCCCAAACAAACAAGCATCTGAGTCTAAGACTCCGACTACTGTTTCTTCTGGTAGCGGAACACCTGTTTCATCGATGGCGATACCACCCATTAGATACTCTTTATAACTCATAGTAAAGTCACAAACCTTAGCAACAGCATCTAGTACTTTTATAGCTTCGTCGATGATTTCTGGACCTATGCCATCGCCTTTTATGATAGATATATTATAGTTTTTCATAAATTTAAACCTTTTTTATTTAAAATGCTGACTGAACAACTCCACCATCTACACGAAGAGTTGCACCATTTGTAGCACTTGCATTTTGACTTGAAACATATACTATCATATTTGCTATTTCATCCACATTTGAAAATCTTTTTATCAAAGATGTAGGTCTAACTTCATTGAAAAAGAATTTTTCTATCTCTTGAAATGTTTTGCCCTCTTGTTTTGCTAAGTCTTCCATAAACTGGGCAACACCCTCTGACTTAGAGGGACCAACGATAATAGAGTTAGAAGTAACTTTTGTGCCTTTTGTTAGTTCAGCGATACCTCTAGCAACTGAAATTTGTGCAGTTTTTGTCATACCATAGTGTATCATCTCTTTAGGTATCTGAAGTGCGGACTCACTTGAAATAAATACTATTCTTCCCCAGTCTTGTTCTAACATTTTAGGTAGATAATGTTGAGAAAGTCTTACTCCACTCATAACATTTACATTGAACATATGTAGCCACTCATCATTAGAGATCTCTGTAAAATCTCTTGGTTCAAATATCCCTACATTGTTTATCAAAATATCTATATGTTTTATCTGTGAAGTAAGCTCAAAACAACCTTTCTCATCTTTCAAGTCAGCAGCTATACCTCTAATACTAAGTTTTGGAAACTCACCTTTTAAGCTATCAACAGCACTCTCTACCCTAGAGACATCTCTTCCATTGATGATGACATTTACACCCTCTTCGCAAAGTTTTTTAGCAGTTGCAAAACCGATACCCTGTGTTGATCCTGTTATTAATGCAGTTTTATTTTGTATATTTAAATTCATTTTTTTCCTTTTATAATTGGCTACATTATATAGAAAAATAATCGCATTTATATCGCAAATAAAAATATTTACAATATTTTTATTTTGGACTTATAAAATAGAGTCTCATTTAAAAACTATCCAATAAAATAACACTCACAAAAGTACCCTCTTCAAGGTCACCATCATCTTCACCTGTAATCATCAAGGCACTAGAGTTTAGAAGATTTGTAAGTATGGCGGAACTACCAACTTTTTTATCCTTAAAGTTCACAAAATACTCCCCATCTATCAGCTCAACATTACAAGCAGTAAACTCTGTCAAACGACTTCTTTTTATAAACTCTTCACTTAGTTTTGCTTCTATTTTTTTATATGGCTCTTTTACTCCTAGCATCTTTGAGGTAAGCCGAAGAGCATAAAGTATGGCGGTAACTGTTGAGGAGTATGCAAACCCTGGAAGAGCTAAGATAAACTTTGAATCTCTTTGAGCAACTATGACATGTTTTCCAGGCTTTATAGCCACACCTTTAAAAACTATCTCTGCACCAAGGCGAGGAATAATATCTTTTACAAAATCATAATCCCCAACACTAACACCACCAGTACTAACAAGAATATCAGCACTGCTCAAAGCATTTTCAAATGTCTGTGCAATCGCATCTTTTTCATCAGGAGCAACTCCAAGTTGTATAGCCTCTGCTCCTGCTTGTTCAAACAAGGCACAAAGAGTGTAGTTGTTAGAACTTCTTATCTGAGCAGGGTTATCACTTTGTTCTCCAAGGTCTAAAACTTCACTACCTGTTGAGATGACAGCGACTCTAGGTTTCAAGGCAACTTTAACCATGACACAGTTTAAACCAGCCATAACTCCTATCTCCGCAAAGCCTATTTTAGTCCCTTTTTGTATAAGAATATCTCCACTTTTATACCCTTCACCGATAGGACGAACTGAAGAGGCAAAAGGAACTTTCTCATCGATAGTTATTTTTGCATCATCTACACTTACATTTTCTATCTGTATAAGTGTGTCAGTTCCCTCGGGCATCTTTGAGCCTGTAAAAGTCTTGATACATTCGCCACTGTTTACTACTCTTGTTTCATTATGTCCAGCGGGATTGTCTCCAAGAATTAAGATACTTTTCTCATCTAAATCTTCATGTTTTAGAGCATAACCGTCCATAGATGCTGTTGGGAACTGGGGGTCATTAAACTCTGCTACTATATCTTGAGCTAAAATATATCCCAAAGAGGCACTTAGAGGTAAGTTTTGAGTTTTTATAGTTCCAACATCTAGTAGATCCAACATTGTTTGACTTGTTTCATACGATAATAATTTCATGACTGATTCCTTAATTTACTTAGCTCACACAGTAGCGATGACTAAGGTGACTATCTAAGCTAATAAACCACTATGTTCCATAGCAGTTGAGCGATCTTTTGCGTAAATTCTTTTTTTATCTTTTAGATCATATTTCCAGATGGGAGCAGATGCTTTAAAGTCTTCTACAAACTCATCTATAAGCTCTAAAGCAACTCTTCTTTTTGGAGAAAATACTGCTGATATATAAGATGATTTGTGAAGCATCACATCGCCACGAGAGTGTGCCATCTTTATAATAGCACCCTTCGAGTTTGCTTTTTCTCTCCAAGTGTCAAACCATTTTTGCAAGATTGGCTCATATATATCAAAGCTAAGACCATCTATATCATCTTCACTTCTTACAGTTCCGACAAAAGTCACATAAGCCCCATAGTTACTTTTTGCCTCTATATCGTACCAGTCTTTTAAGATGCTAGCCACATCTAAAGAGCCATCATAAAGATATAGCATAGATTAACCGCCACAAACTGGAGGAAGGATAGCTACTTTGTCGCCATCTTTTAGGGCAAAATCTCTATTGCTTACAAGTGTGTCATTTACAGCAACTGCTGAAATATCTAGCCACTCTTTCATATCTTTATCATCTTGTAAAATATCTGCTAATTCATTCAAATTTATTATATCTAACTCTAAGACCTCTTTTTGTATAGGTCCTAAAAATTCAACTCTTACCAAGGTAAACTCCTAATTATTTAAGCGATTATATCAAAATAAGCTAAGCGGTGTATAATTTCGTATGGTTTTTGGCAAAATAGAATATTTAAATCTTTTACCCTTTCATATATTTATGAAACGCTTTACAAAAAGCAATCAGCAAAATATGAGCATGAACTACAAAAAAGGTGTTCCAGCAAAGATAAACAGAGAGTTTTTGTATCGCAGAGTAGATGCTGCATTCATCTCTAGCATAGGTGCAAAAAAGCACAAGCATATAAATCTTGGAATTATTGCTAAAAAAGAAGTTCTTAGCGTTTTGGTAGTTCCATCTAAGACTAAGCAAATAGATAGAGAGTCGGCTAGCTCTAATGTTCTTGCTAATATTTTAGATATAAAAGGTAGGGTTCTCATAGGAGACAAAGCTTTAAAACATTATCTTGATGATAAGCCTCATATTGACTTAGCAAAAGAGTGGAATAGGAGATATAAGACTCCATTTGTGTTTGCTCTTCTTTGTTATCACAAGGATAAGAGGTTTTATAAAAAGATAGAAAAAAACTTTTTACATAAAAAGATAAAGATTCCTCAATATATGCTATATCAAGCTTCAAAAAGAACAGGCATACAAAAAAAAGAGATACTTAACTATCTTAAATATATCTCATACAAACTAGATGCAAAAGCTCTAAGAGGTCTTAAAGCTTTTTATACAAAGTCTAAGCTAGTTTAGGATTTTTGATAACTCTTTTTTATAGGCTTTTATGTCAAAATCTTCAACTTGAGCTACCCCACTATCTACAGCAGCTTGAGCAACAGCACTAGAAACTTCAACTATAAGTCTTTTGTCAAATGGAGATGGGATAAGATACTTTTTACCAAACTTTATATCACTTGAGTAAAGTTCTTGTAGCTCTTTTGTCACCTCTTTTCTTGCAAGGTTGGCTAAAGATTTTGCTGCAGCTAGTTTCATCTCAAGGTTGATTTTGCTAGCACGAACATCCATCGCTCCTCTAAAGATAAATGGAAAGCCTAAAACATTGTTCACTTGGTTATCAAAGTCACTTCTTCCTGTTGCAACAATAGCATCTGGTCTTGCTTGCATAACATCATCAGGAAAAAGCTCTGGAATGGGGTTTGCCAAAGTAAACACTATAGGTTCATCTGCCATAATTTTAATATCTTCTATCGTAAATGAGCCTGGCTCAGAAAGCCCTACTACAATATCAGAAGCCTTAAAAACTTCCGAGTGAGTCATATATCCTGATGCACAAAACTCTCTTTTAAACTCATTTAAATCACTTCTTCCATTATGGATAAGACCTTTAGAGTCAAGCATATATATCTCTCTAGCACCCAAACTACGATATAGTCTAGCACAAGAAATAGCAGCCGCACCTGCACCAACTACAACTATTTTTAGATCTTCTACTTTTCTGTGTGTTACTTCACAAGCATTAATAATAGCCGCTGCCGAGATAACCGCTGTCCCATGTTGGTCATCATGCATTACAGGTATATCTAGCTCTTCAACCAAACGACGCTCTATCTCAAAACATTCAGGAGCTTTTATATCTTCTAGGTTTATTGCACCAAAAGTTGGAGCGACAGCTGTTACAACAGAACAAAACCTATCTATACTTTGTGTATCTACCTCTAGGTCAAAACAATCAAGTCCTGCAAAGCTTTTAAATAAAATAGCCTTACCTTCCATAACAGGCTTAGATGCTAAAGCTCCAATATTACCAAGTCCTAAAACTGCAGTACCATTTGATATAACTGCAACTAAATTCTTTTTTGATGTATATCTATAAGCATTTTCTGGGTTTTTCTCGATCTCTAAACATGGAACAGCTACACCAGGTGTATAAGCCAAAGCTAAATCTCTTTGAGTTTTTACAGGTTTTGTTATCTCTACTGATATTTTTCCAGGTTGAGGAAACTCGTGATAATCAAGTGCTTCTTGGTCTGTTGTTTTTTTTGACATTTTGTAAGCCTCTGTTGTATAATTTTTATGAAATTATATCATAATAATTTTTTATGCTTAAAAATAGGAGTAAAATTTGATAGTAGATTGATATGATTAAAATGATAAATATCACTCCCAAGTAAAACTTGGAAGTGAGGAGTAGGGAGTTTTAGATAATTTAGATTTCTACCACTTAATCTCAGCAGTAACCATCGCAGCATCCCAATCTTGAGTTGCTTTACCTTTGTAACTTTTATGGTCATCAGCTCTATATGATTCTCCAGAAAGTAACCATTTTACATTTTTGTTTTGTCTCCAAGCAACACCATATATAGCAGTGTTTGTTTGATATTTTTCATCTAAAGCTTCATTTTCTGCTTCCCAATCATCATAACGAGCGATAACTGAATATTCTTTTTTGTCGCCAAAACGAGCAGTAGCATTTATAGAGTAACCTGTACCATTATATTTACTTGTACCTGCACCTATTTCAGAACCATCATTATCTGAACTTACATATTGTGCAGCAATCAAAAAGTTTGGCATATTGTAAACAGCATGAACACCTAAAATAGTATAGTCATAAGCTTCTTCACCACCAGCATCATTTTTTACTTCATTTTTAGAGTTATCTGCATTGTATTGACCAAAAAATGATGCATCAGCATAAGTATCTTTTGTAACCTTTCTTTTCTTTGTTCCATTTCCAAGCATTGCACCAGTCAATCTCCACTCAGCAGAAACACCAGTTCCTATCTTAGTTTCATCACCATTGCTACCATGATAACCTTCACCATTAAATATACCTAGTTCAGATGTAAAGTAGTCAGTTTTAGTTCTAAAGTTAAAACCTAAGTCAGAAGAGTTTAGTAAGTGAGCAGTTCCTTCTGAAAATACTTTACTGATCGAACGCATTTTCCAGCCTTGACCTTGCTCATAGTCTGCCCAAGGTCTGTGAACCATACCAAGTTCAACACCTGTAAAAGGTAAGATATCATTTAAGTAAAGGTAAGCATACTTAACATATACTTGAGCGTAATTGCTAGGATTTTTACCATCATCATTAGCTTTACTTTCTGTATAACTTGCATCTAAAGTAACACGAAGGTAACTTTTAGGATCTTCTAGTAAATAAGCTTTAACTTGGAGGTAGTTTCGTCTCATTTCAAAGTTACCTGTTTTTCTCTCAGCTTTTAGACCACCATCAGCAGCACTTAACTCTTCTTTGTTTTTATATGTAAAACCTAAATAATGTTTACCACTAAACTTAAGCTTAGATGCTTTTGCAGAAACTGAAGTACCTGAATCCTTGATCTCTGTACGACCTTCCCCAGCCGATGTAAATACCTGTCCATCAGTATCTGAATATAATTTAACTCCACCTGCTGATGCAGATAGTGCTCCTATTGTTAATGCAGCTACTGCTGATAAAACGATTTTGTTCATTTTTTAGATTCCTTTTTTTTGTTGAGGTATTATATATAGATATGATTACATCATTATTACAATAAATGAGGCTGTAAAGCAACTACGATGTGATATTAAAGCTCTTTGGAGGTTTGATTTTGATGCTAGGAGACTAAAAGAGGTAAAAAGAAAGTTTTAGTCTTAAATAAACTGTAGATTCATATAGCTGTTTTCTCACTCTATCATATTGTGTCATAAAAAAGTATAGATAGTCACTTTCTAAAAGAGGGTATAAAACTACTGAAAATTTACCATCTAGTATCTATGATAATATAGATTTATTATGTCAGTTTTGAGAAATGAATAATGTTTGTTTAGGAGAACCTCTTGCATTGTCAAGGTGCAAGAGGCTTAAGGAGAACGATCGGCACTAAATGCCGATACCCCTATTGTTGAGAACAGATAGGAGTGTATGAAGTATAGATTTTAATTATTTAATATTAGCTGCCCAATATTCTCTAATCATTTTTTTAGTTGCTTCTGGAAGAGGAATATAACCTAAGTTCTTAGCAGAGCTATCACCATTTTTAAAAGCATAGTCATAAAATGCTATTACTTTTTTATTCATCGCTGGTTTTTCGATAGGTAGTAAAATAAAAGTTGCTGCAACGATCGGGTAAGAAGTATCACCTGGTTGTAAAGCTAACATAGCATGAAAGTTATCTTCTTTTGTCCAGCTTGCATATTTTGCTGCTGCTTTAAAGTTTGCTTCTCTTGCTTTAACCCATTTTCCATTTGCTGTTTTTAAGATTGCAGCTGAAAGATGATTTTTCTCTTTATAAGCATTTTCTATATAACCGATAGAGTAAGGAGTTTGTTTTATCAAGTTTGCAACACCCTCATTACCTTTTCCGCCAATTCCAACAGGCCAGTCGATTGCTTTACCTTTTCCATAGTTGTCTTTCCAACTTTTTGAACTACCACTTAGGTAATAAGTAAAGTTATAAGTTGTACCACTTCCGTCTGAACGACGAACAACGATGATTCTTTTGTTTGGAAGTTTGATGTTAGCATTGTTAGCTGCTATCTTAGAGTCGTTCCATTTAGTGATTTTACCAGCAAATATATCTGCAACAACATCATTAGAAAGTTTTAAACTCTCATCAGCAATACCTTTAACATTAAAAGCAACAACTATAGAACCTATAACTGCTGGAAATTGTAAAAGTTTTGACTTTCCTAATTTTACAGAGTCAAGTGGTTTGTCAGATGCACCAAAGTTTACAATTCTTTTTGTAATTTGTTTGATACCGCCACCTGAGCCTATTGACTGATAATTAACACGATTTTGAGTGTCTTTTTTATAACTAAATGCCCAGTCATAGTATAGTGGAGCAGGAAAAGAAGCACCAGCTCCGTTGATTTTATCAGCAGCTACTGCTGATGAACTGAATGCGACTGCTGCAACTAATGCAACACCAAGAATTTTATTTAACATTTTCTAACCTTTTTTTGTTCTGAGATTTGAAAGTATAAAATTGTTATGTTACAGTTATATTACAAAAGTTATTACTTCTTAAGTGAAAATTTAAACATCTTCTCCATTGTAACCGCTTCATCTCGTCCATAGATGATAATATCTTTATCTACTTCTATCTTTTGAGCACTTATCTTGTCTGGATACTCTACAAAATTTAAAATATGCTTTATAGTGTTTATTCTGGCTCTTTTTTTATTATCACTTTTTACTATTGTCCAAGGTGCTGCTTCTGTATGGGTTGCACTTAGCATCATAAATTTAGCTAGTGAGTACTCATTCCAAAGTCTTTGTGACTCTTTATCAACTGGCGAAAGTTTGTACTGTTTTAGAGGGTCGGTCTCTCGTGCTTTAAACCTTTTTTCTTGCTCCTCTTTAGAAACTGAAAAGTAAAACTTAAATATCTTGATCTCTTCATCTACTATCATTTTTTCAAATGCTGGAGCATCTTTTAAAAACTTGTGCTGTTGTCTCTCGGTGCAAAATCCCATTACTGGTTCAACCATTGACCTGTTATACCAACTTCTATCAAAAAAGACTATCTCTCCTGCACTAGGTAGATGCTCTGCATATCTTTGAAAATACCATTGTGTAGTTTCTTTTTCATTTGGTTTTTCAAGTGCTACAACTCTTGCACCCCTAGGGTTTAAGTGTTCTGTAATTCTTTTTATAGTCCCACCTTTTCCAGCGGCATCACGACCTTCAAAAATCATAAGAATTTTAAGACCCTTGTTTTTTACATGGTTTTGAAGCTTTAAAAGCTCTACTTGAAGTTGGGCTAACTCTTTTTCATAAGCTATTTTTTCCTCTTTAACCCAAACTTGAACCTTGCCCTCTTTTTTATTTTTTATTCTATCGAGATCGCTTGATCTTCTTTCTTTCTTTGACATTTGTAACTCCTTATTAACCTATAAATTTACCAGTACTTGATATTTGGGCATCCATTATCTCTATCTCTCTTGCTCCAGATATAACAATATCAGAATCAAGAGCATAATTTAGCGACTCTTCTCTACCTTCATAATCAACAGCATGAAGTATTACCTTTAAAGACTCTAGTCTTGCTTTTATTTTATCTTTTGATCGTATGATGGTCCATGGCGCTCTATGTGAGTGAGTTTGTTTTATCATGTTGTATTTTGTTGTTGTAAACTCATCCCATTTTTCTTGAGCCTGCATATCTATCTCACTAAGTTTCCATTGTCTAAGAGGGTCATTTTTTCGTCTTTCAAACCTTCTAGCTTGTTCATCTTTTGTAACACTATAGTAAAGCTTTATAAGTATTATACCTTGACGAACTAGATCATTCTCAAAACCCTTGACACCCTTCATAAAATCATCATACTCTCTTTGTGTACAAAAATTAAATACTGACTCAACCATAGCTCTGTTATACCAACTTCTATCAAAAAGAACTATCTCACCAGCAACTGGAAAATACTGTACATATTTTTGATAAAACCATTGACTCTTTTGTTCCTCTGTAGGTTTACCAAGAGCTACTACACGATAATGCTTTTCATCCATATATCTTGTAACCCTTCTTATTGTACCGCCTTTTCCTGCCGCATCTCTACCCTCAAAAAGAATTATCATTTTTTGACTTGTTTTTTCAAGATGCTTTTGCAACTTTATAAGTTCAGCTTGATAAGGCTTCAGTTTTTGTTCATCTGCTCTTTTAATATCTGCCTTGCTTTTATATGATTTTCCTTTCTTGTCTTTAACTTTTGAGCCTCTATAAGCTTCTATTAGCTCCTCTAAAGAAACAACATTGCCATCTACTTCAAACATACTATTTGTTTTTACTTCCATAAATCTTCCCTTTAAGTTATCCATTTCCAACAATTTACAATAAAAATACTTCTAATAATCTTAGTAATCTATTTGTAATCAAATTTTTTTATACTTGCATACTTTATTAAACGGGAGAAATAAATTTTTGAATAAAATAATTGATACTGTATTCGCCTCATCTACTAAAATTATAGCTATGTCTATACTTTTTATAGTTGCTTGGATTTTTACAGTTTTACTTAACCAATCAATGGATTCGATTCAGGCCTTAGGTTTTGATTTTCTTACTGGTACAAAATGGGCTCCAAATTTGGAAAAATTTGGTGCTTTACCTGCTATATATGGTTCAGTTGTATCGACATTCATAGCGATGGTCTTGGCTGTTCCTATTGCTATCGGGGTAGCAATATTTTTGAGTGAGTTAGCTCCTCAAAAAGTAAAAGCCCCTGTTGGTGTTAGTATAGAGCTTTTAGCAGCTATACCATCTGTTATCTATGGTATGTGGGGACTTTTTTACTTTGTGCCTATTGTTCGTGATGTTTTTGGTGGTATCGGTATAAGTATGCTGACTGCTGGTATAGTTCTTTCTATAATGATACTTCCATTTATGGCTGCTGTCACTAGAGATGCTATGAATACCACTCCAGACATCTTAAAAGAATCAGCTTATGCTCTTGGTGGAACAAAATGGGATGTTATTAAAGATATTATTATCCCTTACGCTAAGGCTGGTATCATTGGTTCATTTATATTAGCACTGGGTCGTGCGATTGGAGAAACGATGGCTGTTACTTTTGTTATGGGTAATGTTCATAAAATTTCCCTAGACTTAACAGCCCCTGCAACCTCTATACCTGTAACCTTGGCAAATGAATTTACAGAAGCAGACACAGATCTTTACTATTCGTCATTGTTTGAGCTATCTATGTTGCTTCTTGTTATTAGTTTTACAATTATTTCAATTGCAAAATTTTACTTCCTTAGAAGAAAAAGGAGAAGTTAATGACACATACGCAAAAACGAATTATCGCAAACAATATTGTTATGGTTTTATCAACTACATCGGCTCTTATTGGCATGGGTTTTCTATTTTGGATCTTAAGTGTTTTAATTATAAATGGTGTAGATGCTCTAAGCTTTAGTATATTTACAAATGAAGGAGCTCCTCCTGGCTATGAAAATAGTGGACTAAAACATGCTCTTATTGGTCAGTTTATGATTGTTGGTGTTGCCACGATTGTTGGAGTGCCTTTTGGTATCTTGGCTGGAACATATCTTAGTGAGTATGGACAAAAGTCAAAACTAGCAGAGACTATTCGTGATGTTTCAGATATTATGATGTCTGCACCTAGTATTGTTATTGGTGCTTTTGTTTACTCTATAGTGGTTGCTCCTATGGGACATTTTTCTGGTTGGGCTGGTTCTGTTGCTTTAACGATTATTATGCTACCTATAATACTAAGAACAACTGACGATATGCTTCAGCTTGTTCCATCTACACTTAGAGAAGCTGCTTTTGCCCTTGGTGCTCCAAAGTACAAGGTCATTATGCAAGTAGTTTATCGTGGTGCAAAAGTCGGAGTATTGACTGGTATATTACTAGGTATCGCAAGAGTCGCTGGAGAAACTGCTCCACTACTCTTTACATCATTTAATGACAATTTTTTAAACACAGATATGGGTGAGCCTATGGCATCTCTAACTGTAACAATGTATAACTATGCTACTAGTCCCTATGAAGACTGGCAAAAACTAGGTTGGGCGGCAGCTTTTATACTTAGTATGTTTATACTATCACTTAACATCATAGGAAGACTATTAATAATGAAAAGGAAAGAAAAGTAATGGCTACTATCGTAAATGTAACAGAAGAAAAAGCACTACAAGTTAAGGACTTTGAGTTTACCTATGCTGGAGCTGATGAACCTAGTATCAAAAAACTAACAATGCCCATAGCAAAAAACTCTATAACGGCACTTATTGGACCTTCTGGATGTGGAAAAACTACACTCCTTAGAAGTTTCAACCGTATGCATGATTTATATCCTGGCAACAACTATAAAGGAGAGATTCTTTTTAAGGATAAAAATATTTTAGATGCAAAAGAAGATCTAATAGACCTTCGTATAAATATAGGGATGATTTTTCAAAAACCTACGGCTTTTCCTATGAGTGTCTATAACAATGTTGCTTATGGCATGAGACTCAAAGGTATAAAAAACAAAACCGAACTAGATGATAGAGTTGAAAAAGCACTTAAAAATGCGGCTATTTGGAACGAGGTAAAAGATAGGTTAAAACACGATGCAGATGGTCTCTCAGGAGGACAACAACAAAGACTTTGTATAGCAAGAGCCATAGCTGTTGAGCCAGAAGTCTTACTATTTGATGAGCCAACTTCAGCACTTGACCCTATATCAACATCAGGTATTGAAGAGTTGATAGTTGAGCTTAAAAAAAGTGTTTCCATTATCATAGTTACTCACAATATGCAGCAAGCTGCAAGAGTTAGTGACTACACAGGCTTTATGTACCTAGGTGAGCTTATAGAACTTGGTCGCACAGAAGAACTTTTTGTAACACCAAAAGAAAAACTTACAGAAGAGTACATCACAGGTAAATTCGGTTAAAAATAAAACTTAAGGAAAGTATATGTCAGTAAAATATAATAGTAAAATCTACAAGATAAGAGAGATGATTTCAAACTTATTAAGGGTTATAATAGATGCAAATAATACATGCTTAGAAGCTTATAATAGTGGAGATGAACTTCTATACAAAGAGGTTCAAAATAAACTTACAAACATAAGTATGCAAGGTGATATGATTGACAATGAGATCATAAGAACCTTTGCTCTTTATGGTCCAGAAGCAAATGAACTTCGCTCTCTTGTGGCTTGCCTAAAAATGACAAATGAGATAGTCCGCATAGGTATAGGTGTTAAAAAATACTCAAACCGTATGCAAATGCATTCACATAGTTTATGCGACTTAAAACCACTCAATGCTACTATAGTTCTTTTACATAAAAGTAGTATTGATGCACTGCAATATATTTTAGAATGTTTTGAACAGCTAGAAGAGTGTGAAACAGAATCTTACTATGCAAAAGTTATGGTTGAGGAGAGTAAAAATGATGATCTTTTTTCTATACTAGAAAAAGATATTTTAACTACTATCATCGATGAAAAAGAGCTTTCAGCTGAGTATGTAAAAGTTCTAGGAACACTTAGAAAGCTAGAGAGATCTTGTGATAGAAGTGTAAATATTGCAAACCTAATGCTTTATGCCTCAAAAGGTGGAGAGATTCATCAGTATAGCTAAGCTATACTGTCCCCCCCCTCTCTATATATATAATCTAAGAAAAAGTTATAGCTGTTAAAATAATCCTGTTGCGAATTTTAGCTATTTTTTAGATACTTCTCTGAACCATCAAGTGAAATTTAAATAGTGGAAACATATTAATAAAATATTAACTTTTCTTCCCTAAATGGGTTTAAACCCTCGTTATTTTTTTGCTTGTATAATTATACTACGAGGAGTTTATAATGGAAACAAATATAGAGTATCAAAGCTATATAGCTGACACACAAAACCTAAAACCCATGCAAGGTAGATTGAATGCTCAAGTACCTTATGCTGATGGCTTTGAAACCATATATGAAAATGCCATGAGCAAAGATATGAACCTCGATTCTGCAAAAAACTTTATAGATAGCTTATCAAAGAGTGAGTTAAGGACTATACAAAACTATAATGGTCTAGCCGATGCTATCGATAAAGGCACTCTAAGTAGTGAAGCTGCTTACAATCTTTTAGTGCATGATAATGAACAATTTGACTTCAATGGGGACGGCATCACTAAAGTCGGGGCTGCTAGCATGGTTTCTGCTGTGCCAAGAACAATGCCTTCTAGTGTTCGTACGGCTTATATAGAGGCTCTAAACACTCTTGATGGAAAAGATAGATTGATGGCTATGACACTTACATTTGATATGGGTCGCGTAATCTCTGAGATAAACAACACTCCCTATACCCCACAAACTATAGACTATGCTTTTCTAAGTCAAAGAGTTGATTCTATGCTAAACCCGATTAATGGTGCTGTAACTTCTGAATCTACTATGGCGGCAATTAACACTTTTTGGGAAGCATTTGAAAATGCATATGGCAAAAAAGATATTGAAGAGAAAACTAGAGATCCAGAAGTTCTACAATTTATAGAGGATTTAACTTCAAAAGGTGCTATAGCTTTTCTTGCAGATATGAATTATAAAAAGATAGAGGAGAAACTCAAAGAGTTTGAAGATAAACTCATAAAACAGATGGGCGACTCTCCT
>JAERRX010000181.1 GCA_016735225.1 Sulfurimonas sp.
ACAGAATCCAAAGTAGCCTTAGTCATTGGAAACAACGACTATCCAGGGAGTGCAAAATTAAAAAATGCTAAAAACGATGCGAAAGATATCGCTTTTATCCTGAAAAACAAACTGGGTTTTAAAGTCTTTGAGGGGTAAAACAGCTGTTGCTAATTCTATTGATGAAGAGTAGTGATGTGAAAACAAATTTGTGCTTGATAGTTGATAGAATGAGACTATACTCTACAAAGAAACTCTCAAGTAAAAACCATTCGATTGTATGTTTAAGTTAAAATTTAATATTATTATTTTATTGTCGATAATAGTATTATACTTTATATAAAAAAGGATTTATTATGGGATCTTCAATAAGCTCACTAGGCATTGGTTCAGGTGTTTTAACTGCCGATGTGATTGATCAACTCAAAGAAGCTGATGAATCTCGAATCATCAAACCAATAGAAAATAAAATCACTGTAAACAACCAACAACAAGATGCTCAAGAGCTTTTAACATCTTTGATGAAAACATTTAAAGCAAGTGCATCTGCTCTAAGCTATAGTACTATTTTCGATAACAAAAGTGTTGATGTAAGCGGAAAAGCTGATGTAGAGATTGATGCAGGTGCTAATGTAGAGTCATTTACACTAGAGACCACTACACTAGCTAAAAAAGATATAACAAAACTAGGAGCAGTTGCAAGTAAAACTACAAATATTGCTTCTGGAGATGGCACACTAGAGGTCAAAATTGGTTCTGACCCAGCAAACCCTGACAAAACTATAAATATTGCATACACTTCTGGAATGACACTAAACGACTTATCACAAGCTGTAACAGACCAAGCTGGTGATGATATGTCCGCTTCTATCTTACAAACTGGAGATGGAGAGTTTAGCTTAATATTAACATCTAAAGAAACAGGCGAAAACCAAGCTTTAAGCATTAGTGACACAAGTGGCAATTTAGACTCTGCTTTATTTAATGCTTATGATGAAAACACAAACCCTACTGGTTACCAAAAAGTTCAAGAAGCAACAGATGCAGAGTTTAAATATAACGGTATCTCAATGACAAGATCAAGCAATGATATAGATGACCTTGTCTTAGGTGTCAATATCACACTTAAAGAGGAAGGTGATGTTTCAGCGGTTGATGTTTCTCAAGATACCGAGGAGATTACTGGAGAGATGCAGCAGTTTGTAGATAGTTACAATTCGCTTATGACAAATATACATGACATGACTCTAAAAAACAAAGAGACTGGTGCCGAGGGTGTTTTTAACAGCAATACTTTTGTAAAGTCTATTAGACAAGACTTAACAAAGGCTATAACAGACTTAAATGAAGATGGAAATTCCCTTTTAAACTATGGTATTGACTTAGATAGAAGTGGTACTATGAGTTTTGACAAAAGTGTTTTAGAAACTAAGCTACAAGATGACCCAGATGCAGTTAAGCTATTTTTTGCAGGTGGCACAGATAGCAATAGCAATGAAAAAACAGGAGTATTTGAGACTATTGATGAAAAGTTAAAAGGTTATACTGGCTACAACAAACTACTAAGTACTTTTGAGTCAGATCTTGAAACAGAGGGTAAAAATCTATCTAAGACCCATCTAAGTGCTACAGAATCACTAAATGCTCGTTATGAGATCATGACGAAAAGGTTTACAGCTTATGATGGAATGATAAGTAGGATAAATGCTCAGTTCTCATCTTTACAAATGATGATCAATGCTGATTCTGAATAGATGCCTAAACTAGTTGCTATCATTCCTGCTCGTGGTGGAAGCAAAAGAATACCTAGAAAAAATATTAAAAACTTTTTTGGAAAGCCACTTATCGCTTATAGTATTGAAACAGCTTTAAAAAGTAAACTTTTTGATAAGGTTATTGTAAGTACAGAAGACAAAGAGATAGCAAAAATATCTAAGCAATATGGAGCAGAAGTACCATTTATCAGACCAGATAATCTATCTGATGACTTTACCAATACAGATGATGTAGTATCTCATGCACTAAGTTACTTAAAAGATAAGGGTGAGGAGTATGATTTTTGTTGCACCCTATATGCAACGGCTCCGCTCCTACAAGAACAATACTTAGTAGAAGGATTTAAATTATTGCAAAACACTGATGCAATAAACTCTTTTAGTGTAACTTCTATGCCATTTCCAATTCAAAGAGCTTTTAAAATTAGTGCCGAGAACAGATGCGAAATGTTTACACCTGAACACTATTTAACTAGAAGTCAAGACTTAGAAACTGCATATCAAGATGCTGGGCAATTTTGCTGGACAAAACTAGAGCAAAAAAGTGATGAAATATTTTTTGCAAAAGATAGCATCCCTGTTGTTTTGCCAAGATACTTAGTGCAAGATATTGACACTATTGAAGACTGGAAAAGAGCTGAAATCATCTATGAAGTGATAAACAGAAGAAATATTAAATGAAAAATAGAGTTTTAAGTGTAGTTACAGAGGGTGGTCGGATGTTTGGGTTTGGGCATATTACCCGTTGTTTATCTATAAGTACCATCTTTGAGCGATACAACTTTGATATAAACTTTATACTCAATGGAGATAGTAGTGTATCTTCTATTTTAGATAAAACCAAGCATACAGTTTTTGACTGGTCTAAAGAGCAGAACAAACTTCTAAATATACTCCTAGAAAGCTCCTTTATCTTAATAGACTCTATGCAGATAACAGATCAAGAAATACTAAACATAGAGGCTTTAGGAAAAGAAGTTATCTTTATAGATGATGAGAAAAGACGAAATATATTAAACAGAGGTTTTGTTGTTGATTGGACAGTTTTAAGTGAGGATAAGCATTTTATAGTAAAAAAGGAAGATGTAAGATATTTGTTGGGAAGTAGATATACTCCATTGAGAAAAGAGTTTACACTAGCTAAGAAAAATAGTATTAAAAAAGATCTGAAAAGTATCATGCTCACACTTGGCGGTTCTGATGTGAGAGATTTAAGCCCCATAATTTTAAAGAGTTTAGTGGATAGTTTTCCAGATATTAAAAAAAGTATAGTTATCGGTTTGGGATTTACAAATATAAAAGAGATAGAGTCCCACAAAGACAAAAATACAGAGTTGATTTTTAATGCTAGCACCTCAACTATGATAGAGTTGATGCAAAAGAGTGACCTAGCTATAGCTAGTGGTGGACAAACACTCTATGAACTAGCTCGCATAGGAACACCCACAATAGCTATATTGCTTGTTGAAAATGCTAAAGATGATACTCTAGGGTGGAATGAGGTTGGAACTCTGATAAATATTGGTTGGTATGATGATGAGAAATTACTAGACAAGCTAAGTAAAACTATATTCTCATTACAAGATAAAAATATAAGACAGAGTATGCAAGATAAGGCAAAACCATATATAGATGCAAATGGTGCTTTATGCTTAGTAGATGCTATCTTAGAGGTTTCAAAATGATTTTATTTGAAGATAGAGCTGCTAGTGTTTTATATAATCTACTAAAATCTATAAAAAATAAAAAGTTTTTACTGCCCTTAAATATATGCCCCATTGTTCCAGATACTTTTATACGAGCAGATAAAAAGTTTGAATTTTGTGATATTGAGCTTGATACCTTATGTATGGATGAGAAGTTATTACTAAGAAAAATCGAGCAAGATGACACAATAGATGGGGTACTTTTTGTAAAAACATTTGGGATCGAGCTTGATACTCAAAAGCTGTTTAAAAAGATAAAGTCAATAGATAAAGATATATTTATCATTGATGATATGTGTCCTTGCATCCAAGAGTTTGACTATGATATAGAGAGTTCTTATGCCGATATGGCACTCTTTAGCTCTGGTTATTCAAAATATGTAGATATTGGTTATGGTGGATATGGGTTTTTAAAAGATGATAAATTTCAAAATATTTTTAATGACAAAGCTACAACAAAAGAGTTTTTAGAGTATAAGCAAAAGATCATAAAACAGATAGCACTTATGAAAAAGCACAAAAAAGAGCTAAACAATATCTATCTTGAGCATATCCCAAAGCATCTACACCTTGGGGGAAAATTTAATAATTGGCGATTTTCAATATTAGTAGAAAACAAAGATATACTTTTAAAAGAGATATTTAAAGTTGATACTCTCTTTGCTAGTAGTCACTACCCACAAATAGACTCTAACTACACTTCAAAACCATTAAAAAACTCCAATACAAAAAAAGTACATGATAAAATCATAAACTTGTTTAATGATTTTAGATTTACTAAAGAAAATGCTTACCAAATAGTAGGTATAATAGATAAACATATAGATAGGAGTTGAGACTTGGATATTAAAAATATTAAAGGACTAAAATATCCAGATGAATATTTTATAAAATTCTTTTTTAAATATCAGTTGCACACAAAACAAAAACTGAAATATTTTGAGCTTGGCTGCTCCAATGGATGTAACCTAATGCTTCCATTTGAGTTTGATAACAATGTGATAGGTGTAGATATAGATGATAGCTTGATCGCTTATGCGGATCAAAATTTTGATGCTCTAAAGAAAGACAATAGCTTTGACTTTTTCTCTATTGATATGAGAAACTTCTGTCATAACTCATCTGAACTTAAAGCAGATGTTTTAGTATTGGCAAACTCTATTTACTATATCCCTAAAGATGATTTTGTAAAACTTTTAAAAGATATAAAACAAAACAGTTTAATCAAATCAAATATACCTTTTTTTATAAGGTTTAGAGAACTTGATGATTTTAGAAATACCAAAGGTACGATAATAGAAGAAAACAGTATCATTATAAAAAATGGCATTACTGGCGAAGATGGTGTCTTTTGCAAGTTTTATGATACTGATGAGATGATCGGTATATTGAAAAAAGAGTTAAACTTAAGAGAGTTTCAGACTATGCATCTAAGATATGACAACATTCAAAACGATTTTAAAGTAAACAGCAGTGAAGTTGTAATATGGGGAGTAGTAAACTAATGAAAAAGATATTTATACTAGGTGGAGGTACTCTACAACTTGACCTGATCTTAGAAGCTAAAAAGATGTTTTTTCATACTGTCGTTTTAGATATGGATAAGGACTGTGTTGGTTCTAAATGGTGCGATGAGTTTTTACATATTGATATTGCCGACAAAGAAGCTGTACTACAAAAAGCTAAAGAGTATAAGATAGATGTGATACTCACAAGTGCTACAGAACTTGGAAACCTTACATCTTGTTATGTTGGCGAAAAGCTAGGCTTAAATACCAACTCATACCTCTGTGCTAAAAATACTACAGATAAAACTTTAATGAAAGATATTTTACAAAAAGCAAATATTAAAAATCCAAAATATCAAATAGTAGATAGAAGCTTAAAGCATAGTTGGGACGAGTTTCCATGTATTGTAAAGCCATCTGATAGTTCTGCTGGTAGAGGCTTGAGCTACTGCACAGATAAAAAACAATTAGCAGTGGCATTTGATAAAGCGATGAGCTACTCAAGCAATGGCAAAATTTTGATAGAAGAGTATATAAAGGGTGTCCAATTTAGCTGCGAGACCATCACTTGCGATAATGCTCATCAAATTGTTGCTATTAATAGTGAATTTATAGATGATTTACCTCATATTATGGAGGTTAGTCATACTATCCCAGCTGATATTGATACTATTACTAAGCATCTGATCAAAGAGATAACCCCAGCTATTTTAAGTGCCTTTAATATAAGATATGGTGCATCTCACATAGAGTTACGAGTAACCCCAGAGCATGAGATTTATGTGATAGAGATAGCTTCAAGGACAGGTGGAATGAGAAGCGAAATGATCAATTTCGCTTATGGTATAAACTATTCTCAACTACTTTTACTATCATCTTTAAACAACCTTTCAAAGATAAGATACTCAAGATACAACAGTGTTAGATGCAACTTTATTATTGATTATAATTCATATAAAGAATATCTACAAATTAAAGAAAATAAAAAAAATATTGTTTTTGAGCCTTTTTGCATCCCACAAGTTTCTCAAGAGTTTAAGGCAGAACATATTGGCGAGTCTAAGGGCTACTACTTTGTTCTTCAAGCAAAAGTAGAAAGATAATGAAAAATATCATTATTTTTGGTGCAGGAGAGTTCGGAAAAGATGCTTACAGATTTTACCAAGCCCAGAGCAATGTCAATATAATAGCATACAGTGATAATAACTCTGACATTCACAATACAACTTTTTTTGATATACAGATCATTCCTCCAAGCGAAATTTCAAATCTTAATTATGATGAAGTTGCTATTGCAAGCTCTTTTGATGATGAAATATATAAACAACTTCTTAGTATAAATATAGATAAAAACAAAATCAACATTTTAAATCTAAACAAGATAAAAGTACAACTAAAAGGAGATAGGTTATCATTAGCACAAGAGTTAATGTTCGACATAGCAGAGCTTTTTAATAAAGAAAATATCAGCTATCATATAGACCACGGAACACTACTAGGCATCATTAGAGACAAATCTTTAATGCCTTGGGATATAGATGTGGATTTTGCAGTTTTAGCTGAAGATAAAAATATAATAATAAACACTTTAGAAATATTTCTAAAAACTTACTCATCACAGTATTGTACAGCCAACAATTGGAAATGCTCAATCCATAACTGCAAAATGACTCTAAATAAACAAGAGGAAGAACTACCAATGGTCATAAAAGTATTTAACCAAAGCGATGACAAAACTTCAAACTCTTTTTTTGTTGATATAGAACTAAAATATCAACACAACAATCATCTATACTGGATGGTTGGCTCAAGAAAACTATCCTCCCCACAGGATATTTGTTTTCCTTCATCCTCTTTTATCTTTAAAGATAAAAAACTAAAGGTACCAAAGAAGACTAAACAATATCTTACACTACTTTATGGAGATTGGATGAAGGTTGTAAAAGAGTGGTCTTATGATAGATATGCAAATATAAAAGATAACTAAAGTGAGACCAAACCCAAAGCAAATCTATGTAGGAATGAGTGCTGACCTAGTGCATCCAGGACACATGAACATACTTAAAGTAGCAGCAAAACTAGGAGAAGTTACAGTTGGACTTCTTACAGACAGGGCTATCGCTAGCTACAAAAGAGTTCCATTTATGACTTATAAGCAAAGAAAAGATGTTATAGAAAATATAAAAGGGGTCGTGAAAGTAATCCCTCAAGAAACACTAGACTATAGACCTAATTTAGAAAAGCTAAAACCAGACATAGTAGTTCATGGAAGTGATTGGAAAGAGGGAGTGCAATCAAAGACAAGACAACAAGTGATAGATACCTTAGATAAATGGGATGGAGAACTTGTCGAGCCTGATTATACAGTTGGCATCTCTTCAACTCAACTGAACAATTCACTAAAAGAGATAGGTACTACACCTGATATAAGAAGAGGTAGATTAAAAAGACTTATAGATGCTAAACCTATTGTGAGGATTATGGAGTCTCACAATGCACTTAGTGGCTTAATAGTTGAAAATATAAAAGCTGATAATGGGGCAGAATATGATGGTATGTGGAGTAGTTCTCTAACTGACTCCACTTCAAAAGGTAAGCCAGATATAGAAGCCGTAGATCTAAGTACAAGGATCACAACTATCAATGAAATCTTTGAAGTGACAACAAAGCCTATGATATACGATGCTGATACTGGCGGAATAGCTGAACATTTTGCATTTACTGTAAGGACTCTCGAACGAACAGGTATAAGTGCTGTAATTATTGAAGATAAAACAGGATTGAAAAAAAACTCTTTGTTTGGTAATGATGTATCACAAACTCAAGATACAATAGAAAACTTTTGCCAAAAAATCCAATCAGGTAAAAAAGCACAGATAACAGATGACTTTATGATAATCGCTAGAATAGAGAGTCTAATATTAGAGGTAGGAATAGATGATGCACTAAAGAGAGCTAAAGCTTATATAGAAGCAGGTGCAGATGCTATCATGATACATTCACGACATAAAGAACCCGATGAAGTTTTAGAGTTTTGCAGGATATTAAGAGAGCATGATGAAACTGTTCCTATTATAGTTGTACCAACCTCTTACAATCAAATAACAGCTAAAGAGTTAAGTGAAGCTAGGATAAATGTAGTGATATATGCAAACCACATGCTTCGTGCTGCTTATCCTGGTATGGTTCGTGTTGCTAAGTCTATCTTAGAAAATGACAGAAGTTTTGAAGCAGAAAAAGACCTACTTTCTATTAAAAAGATATTAGAGCTTATTCCAGGAACTAAATAATGGCACTAGATACTGTTGACTTTGTAAACAGACTTATAAGTAATGGTTACTCGCATCTTTGTGTAGTACCGTGCAGTTTTGCAAAAAATGTGATAAATGAGGTCATAAACAACCCAAATATTGAGTATATACCTAGTGCAAGTGAAGCTATTGGAATATCTATTGCAGCTGGTCTTAAGATGAGTGGTAAAAAACCAATAGTAATAGTGCAGAGTTCTGGACTTACCAATATGGGAAGTAATATCACAAGCTTGCTAAAACCCTATGGTATAACCTTTCCTATACTTACCTCTTGGAGAACTTACAAAGATGGAGATAGTGAGATACAGCATGAGCATCTAGCAACACAACTGCCTGAGCTTATAAAAGCTTATGGGTATGAATATAGCGTTTTAAGTAAAGATAGTTTAGAGAGATCTATACAAGAGATAAACAGATGCGATAGTTCATTTACAATAGGCATCATAAAAAAAGATACATTTACAAAAGTTGAGCTTAATAATGAGCATAAGATAGATCTCTCTTCATATATACCTAGAAGTAAATTTTTGATAAATCTTAACGAAAATTTTAAAGATACAGACACACTTTTCATAGGAACAACAGGAAATACAGCAAGAGAGATATACAGCTTTATGCCAAATACAAACAACTTTTATATGGCTGGTAATATGGGTGGAGCATTGAGTCTAGGGCTAGGTGCATCTATGGCTGGTAAAAAAGTTATAGTATGTGGTGGTGATGCTGAGTTTGTTATGCACATGGGCGGACTAACTACTGCTGGTAGATATGAAAACTTAGACCTAACATATATACTATTTGACAATGAACAAAACAAATCAACAGGCGGGCAAAACACCTACCAAAGTCATGTAGATTATATAGCTATTGCAAAAGCTTCAAATATAAAAGTAGAAGAAAAAGTTATCACCTCTTTAGATAAGTTTTCAGAAATTATAAACGATATTAAAAAAACTTCACAAGTTAAATTTATCTGTGTTAAATGTGGACTTGACGATGAAACTCCAAGACCACCACTTGATGTTGTTAAGGTAAATAAGCTATAAAATTTCTGTGTTATTAGTTGTTTATGCCTCTTCTTCAAGAGGTATTTTAGTAGATTCAGAGCTATCAGAGAGTTTTTCAACAATCGTATAAAATCTATCTATATTTGTTTTTATCTCATTCTCATCATCAGATATATCTACGATGCTAAGTCTATCAAAAGCATCTTGTATATGAAGGTTTTCTGCAGTATCCTTTAGTTCACGAGAGAGTATTTTAACATTATCAATATCAGCACTATCTAGCAGATCATAAAGAGATGTTTTAAGATCTTGTGATTGTTTTATAAAATTTTCTATAAATTCTTCAACTAACTCAAAAGGAAGACCCAACTCTTTAGATACTAAAAGTGGGTCATATTGGTATACAGCACTAACAATTAGAGCATCTGGTAAAAGATCAGTTTTATCTTCAACTTCTTCAACGACAATATCTTCAGTTTCTTCAATTTCTAAATGCTCATCGTCTGTTTTGGGAAGCTCACTAAAATCAATAGCATTGACTTCATAAGTATCATCTATAGCTATGAGGTCTGAGTCTGGTTTATAGTCTTGCTTAGCAGAAGTGGCAGATGCTGGTTTTTGAGCTGGTTTTATAAAAGTTGGTTTTTCCGATACTGGTTTTTGTACTTGTTTTTTTGCTACTGGTTTTTCAGCTTGATCATTATCGACAACATGCTCATATTCCTCATGGTCAATCTCCCTTAAACCTACTAAGCTCACTGTATATGCTTTTTGAAGTGGGTCTTTTACTAAAAAAGCTGTTTTTACATCAAGAGTGCATATAAAGTTTTTCTCATTAACATCTATAATAACCTTAGAGTCCTCGCCATCTTCTGCACAAGTTATAAAGTCTATCCAATGCACATGTTTAAAGTTATAAACAAAACCTGCTTTCTTGACAAATAGATCTGCAAAATCAGCAGATACATCTCTTAGTTGTGCTAAACTTGAGAAACCTAATGCTTTCAAGTCAAGCTCATCAATTCCTAGAAATTCTTTTTTATAGTTATAAATCAACATAAACACACCTCGCAAAATTTTTGAGATAATATATCATAAAAGAAACAAATCTATACTTATTTATAAATATTTTTTATGATTTTTGCATCTTTTTCATTTAAAACTGAAGCTATCTCCTCAATAGATAATTTTTTTAAAGCCTCAAATGTTGTAAAGTGGCTTAAAAGTTTTTTTATTTTCGCTTGAGATATACCCTTAATATTTAAAAGTTTACTCTCTTTATCTAGTTTGAGTTTAGTTTTTTTGTGAAAAGTGATGGCACTTCTATGTGCTTCATCTCTAAGGTTTTGTGTCCACTGAAGTCTTTTGTCAGAATTTTTAAGCTTAAAACTTTCATCTTTTGTATGAAGAATATCATTGGCTTTACCCTTTGCACGATGACTTTTTGCGTCGATCTTCTCTTTTGATATGGCTATAACATCTATAAAAACACTAGAAGATTCTAGTATCTCTGATGCTAGTTTAAGTAGGGTAGTTCCTCCATCTATTATCCATAAGTCTGGGGGAGAGTTTTTTGTAAAACTTTGGACTCTTCTAGTTAAAGTTTCTCGCATCTGAGCATACTCATCCTTTGCATCTAGATGATATGTTCTATAGCTTTTTTTATCAAAGGCTCCATCTTCATAAACAACCATAGCACCAACAGTAGCAACTCCAGATATGTGAGAGTTATCAAAGATTTCTACTCTTTTTGGAACTCTACTTAAACAGAGAAGTTCCTTAAGCTCATCTAAAAGTTTTGTGTCTAAAGTGTTTGTATCTTTTTTAAGTAGCTCTTTTGCATTGAGTATTGCTAAGTCTATAAGTTGTTTCTTTTTGCCTTGTTTTGGCATACTTAGAGATGCTTTTTTCTCAAACACTGTGCTTAGGTATGTCTGTATTGTCTCTAGTCCTTCAAACTCTAAAGCAACTAATATCGGGGCGATTATAGGAGGTTTTTCTTTTGCATAAAAGTCCAGTATTGCACGCTGATAAAGCTCACTTTCATCTATACCTTCATTTAGCTGTATATAGTTATGAGTTGAAGAGATGATTTTTCCATCTCTCATAAATATTCTCACAATTACAGCTCTAGTATCGGAGTTTTGCAGGGCAAAAATATCATAGTTTTCATTTGTTGCAAAGTCTATCTCACTTTTTATCTCAGAACGAGATATTTTCTCTATCCTGTCCCTAATCTCTCCTGCTTCTTCAAAACGCAGGTCTTGGGCATATAGCTCCATCTTGTCCTGAAGTTTTTTTATCAAAAACTTTTTATTTTGTATCAGTTTTATGGCTAAGTCCAGCTCTATTTTATATCTTTGCTCAGATATTGGAAGTTCACAGGGTCCTAAGCATTTGTTTATTTGATGATAAAGGCATAGTTTTTTTGAACTAAGAGAGCCTTTTTTTTGAACAAGCTTACAAATCTCATAGATAGAGTCCAAAATATCCCTCGCTCCAACAGAGTATGGACCAAAATATTTTATATCTTTAGCATCTATGATTTTTCTAGTTATCTCAAACCTTGGGTATTTTAAAGAGTTGTCTATATATATGTAGGGGTATGTTTTATCATCCCGAAGTAAGATATTGTACTTTGGATTTAACTGCTTTATAAGAGAGTTTTCTAGTATTAGTGCATCATGCTCACTGTTTACTACTATATAACTCATGGAAGTAGTTTGCTCTATCATCTTTTGTATTCTTAGAGATAGCTTTGAATTGAAGTAGCTTCTGACTCTATTTTTAAGATTTTTAGCTTTTCCTATATATAGCAAATGACCATCTTTATCAAAGTACTCATATATACCAGCAGATGATGGAAGCTGCTCAACTGTTTGTTTAAGAGTCATATATTGTTTTTTAGATATACTTTTATGATTGTCACAATCTTATAAAGTAAAGGTTTATTTTGAAAAGAAGTAATTGTTTTATATCTGTTTTTCATCTGCTAATTATAGCGATGTTTGTATTAAGTGTAGATGGATGTGGCTATAAAGAAGCACCATATTATGAACAAGAGGCACCTCCTAGTGATGAAAATGTTAAGTTTATTATAAAAAAACAAGATAAATGATGCGATACGATATCATTATCATAGGAGCAGGAGTTGCAGGACTCTATGCCGCTTCACAGATCCCAGTATCAAAAAAAGTACTTATTATCAACAAAAGAGAAACTTTTAAATGCAATAGTTTTTATGCACAAGGTGGAGTAGCTCTTGCTAAAGATAAAGATGATATTTCGCTACATATAAAAGACACTATAAAAGCTGGAGCAGGTCTTTGTGATGAAGAGGCGGTAAACATTTTGAGTAAAAGGTCAAAAAAAGTTATAGAAGATTTGATAGATTCTGGCTTTGAGTTTGATAGAGATGATGATGGGGAGTTGCATTACACTAAAGAAGCGGCTCACTCAACACATAGAATACTTCATGCTGGCGGAGATGCGACAGGAAGGCATATACACTACTTTTTACTTCAAGAAAACAAACATCACATGCTAGGAGATACTAGAGTTGTTGATCTGCTTATAAAAGATGGTGCTTGTTATGGGGTTAGTGTATTAAAAGATAGAAAAAGTGAAAATATCTATGCAAAAGATATCATCATTGCTAGTGGCGGTGTAGGCTCACTTTTTGAGTATCATACCAATGCACCATGCATCAGTGCTGACCTACAGGGACTTTGTTTGCTAAAAGGCATAAAACTAGAACACATGGAGATGATGCAGTTTCACCCAACTGTATATGTAGATAGCAACAATGCTCAAAAACAGCTTTTAAGTGAGGCTTTAAGAGGTGAAGGAGCTAGTGTGGAAGATGAAGATGCAAAAAGATTTTTGTTTGATTATGATGAGAGAGGTGAGTTAGCATCTAGGGATATTGTAAGCAGGGCTATTTATGATTATACTCAAAAAACAGGTAAAAAAACATATCTAAACCTACGAAACTTCTCACAAGACTACTTTATAAAAAGATTTCCAAATATCTACAAAAACTTACAAAATATCGGTTTTGATGTTCCATCTCAAAGAGTACCCATCTCACCAGCTTTTCACTATGCCATAGGAGGAATAAAGACAGATTTAAAAGGAAAAGTTCCAAATATTGACGGTCTTTATGCAGTTGGAGAGGTTGCATCTATTGGAGTTCATGGCGCAAATAGACTTGCATCTAACTCTCTTTTAGAGGCATTAGTTTTTGCAAAAGAGGCAGTTAATGAAATCATAAAAGATACTAAAACAAGAGAACCTATGAAGTTTGAAGTTTCAAAAGAAGTTATGAGCCTTAAAGAAGACAAGGCTAAAAAGAACCTGTTGCGTTGTATTATGTGGGAGAAAGTGTCTATTGTTAGAACAAATGATGGTTTAAATGATGCTTTAGAGCAAATTAATGCTCTTTTAAAAGAAAATATTGGTAAACTATTGAAATTTCGTTTACTCACGGCAAAAGAGATTATACTTTCTTCTATTTCTAGGGAAAAATCTCTCGGAGTTCACACAATTATTTAAGGAGATGTGATGTTTAAAATATTGGTGTTTTTAGGTTTAAGTAGTGTTGCTGCTCTTGCAACAACTGATGCTCATGCTGCAGGTCATGCTGTGGATTTGGCTACAGAGCCGTTTGGATGGTTATTGCTAAGTATTTTTGTAGTGGGGTACTACTTTATAGCCGCGGAAGAAAAGTACAATATTAACAAGGCGAAACCAGCCCTGTTTATAGGTACTTCTATGTTTATGCTTTTAGGTGGCTACTATGCTTTTAATGACCTAAACTTTGCGGCTTTTGATACAGAGATAGCACACTTGATCTTAGAAATAGCAGAAATTTTCTTCTTCTTGTTTGTTGCGATGACTTTTATCGAAGCACTTATAGAAAGAAATGTTTTTGATGCTCTTAAAGAAAAACTGCTTAAAGCTGGCTATAACTACAAAAAATTGTTTTGGGTAACAGGTCTTTTGGCTTTTTTTATATCGCCAGTTGCCGACAACCTAACAACAGCTCTTATTCTCTCCACTGTGCTTATCACTATAGAAAAAGATAACAAAGCCTTTCTTGTTCCTGCAGCTATAAATATTGTTGTTGCGGCAAATGCAGGTGGTGCTTGGTCGCCTTTTGGAGATATAACAACTCTGATGGCATGGTCTGCTGGCAAGGGTACTTTTGTTGATTTTTTATTTTTATTTCCTGCTTCTATTATTGGCTGGGGTATTACAGCACTTTTACTATCTCGTTTTGTTCCAGAAGGTCATCCTAAGAAGGTTGAGGGTGCAGAGCCAGTTCATATTCATCCTGGCGGTAAGGTTATAATCTTCCTTGGTGTATTTACTATCTTTTCAGCTGTAGTAGGAAAACAAGTTATGCATCTACCTCCAATGTGGGGAATGTTGTTTGGTCTTTCACTTTTACAACTTTATGCATATAAGTTAAAAAGATATCATGACCATGATATCAATATCTACAAATCAGTCTCAAAAATAGAAAACGATACACTACTCTTTTTCTTCGGTATCCTAGCGGCTGTTGGTGCATTGCACTTTGCAGGTTTCTTAGGTCATGCGGTTAAACTATATGATATGTTTGATCCTACTTTTGTAAATATGGGTGTTGGTTTCTTGTCAGCTATAGTTGATAATGTTCCTGTTATGTCAGCGGTCCTAAAATCTTCTCCAGATCTTCCTCTTGCTCAATGGATGCTTGTTACTTTAACAGCGGGTGTTGGTGGAAGTCTTATCAGTTTTGGCTCTGCTGCGGGTGTTGGTGTTATGGGCAAACTTCATGGAGTTTATACTTTTGGTGCTCACATGAAATACTCATGGACAATCCTTATAGGCTACTTTGTATCTATAGGAATTTGGTATTTACAATATCAAGTATTAGGCATCGGCGTCTAATACTACTAAGTTCTTTATGATATAAAACTCCTCGGAACCTCTATTTTGGGGTTCCTTATAAATTCTACATTAACCTAAGTTATAGTATCCTTTCATACTTATATATTATACTTATTAAAAAGGTTTCTCCAATGAAAAATGTTAGTATCATCGTTTTAGATTTCGGTTCTCAATACACTCAACTTATAGCTCGTCGCCTTCGTGAAGATAAGATCTATTGTGAAATTCTTCCATATCACACATCAGTAGAAGAGATAAAGGCAAAAAATCCCGAGGGAATTATACTAAGTGGTGGTCCATCTTCTGTCTATCATGAAGATGCTTATAAAGTAGATAGGGGTGTTTATGAGATGGGGCTTCCAATACTTGGCATCTGTTATGGTATGCAAAGAATTGCAGTTGATTTTGGTGGAAGTGTTGTTCGTTCTAACCATCATGAGTATGGTAAGGCAGAACTGAGCATAAAAGATATAGAGAAAAATTGTTCACCACTCTTAAAAGATTGTGATGATGACACAGTAGTATGGATGAGTCATAGCGATAAGGTTGATAAACTTCCCGCTGGATTTTCTCCTATAGCAACTTCTGCTAACTCTCCCTATGCAGCTATAGCAAATGAGGAAAAAAGAGTTTATGCGATGCAGTATCACCCAGAAGTGCAACACTCTCAAGAGGGTTATCTTATGCTTCGTAATTTTGCAAAAAATATTTGTGGCATTACTAAAAAGTGGAAAATGGAGCATTTCTTAAAAGAACAGATAAATATCATTCGTGATAAAGTTGGAACAGGCAAGGTTCTTTGTGGTTTAAGTGGTGGGGTTGATAGCTCTGTTGTTGCGGCTATGCTTTATGAAGCTATAGGCGATCAACTTATACCTGTTTTTGTTGATAACGGATTGCTTAGAAAAGGCGAGAGAGAGCAAGTTGAAGAGGTTTTTAAAGTAAATCTAAAAACACCTCTAATAACTGTAGATGCAGTTGATAACTTTTTAGGAAAGCTTGAGGGTATTTCAGACCCAGAAAAAAAGCGTAAGATAATTGGTCATACCTTTATAGAAGAGTTTGAAAAAGAAGCCAAAAAACATGATGGGATAAAGTTCTTAGCACAGGGTACACTATACCCAGATGTTATAGAGAGCATCTCCGTAAATGGACCTTCTGAGGTTATAAAGTCACATCATAATGTTGGTGGTTTACCTGAGTGGATGGACTTTGAGCTTATAGAGCCACTTCGTGAACTTTTTAAAGATGAGGTTCGCAAAATTGGACTAGAGCTAGGACTTCCAGAGTCTATGATAAATCGTCATCCATTTCCTGGACCAGGACTTGCCATACGCATCATGGGTGATGTCAATGTTAGTGACTTAGATATTCTTCGTGAGGCTGATGTGATCTTACTAGATGAGTTAAAAGCTAGTGGATACTATGCTAAAACTTGGCAAGCTTTTGCAGTTTTACTAAATGTAAAATCAGTTGGAGTTATGGGAGATAATCGTACTTATGATAACACAGTTTGTGTAAGAGTAGTAGAAGCAGTTGATGGCATGACAGCAACATTTGCACATCTTCCTCATGACTTGCTAGAGAGAATATCAAGAAGAATTATCAATGAAGTAGATGGTATAAACAGAGTTGTTTATGATATATCAAGCAAACCACCAGCAACCATAGAGTGGGAATAAACCCTTAGATGCAAGAGCAAATCTATCTTTTTGCTAGCTCAAAGCATCCAGATGCCATAAGTGTAAAGTCGCTAGAGGTAAGTTTTTTAAAACCTTCTATCGATTTTAGTTCTTATGATTATCTCATTATCACTTCAAAACAAACAGTTAAAGCACTAGAGCAATATACAAAAAAAGATTTTATAGATATTCCTGCACTATGTGTATCTGAGAAAACTGCCACTGCTTATGAAAAGTTTGGCGGAAAGATTTTAGATGTTGGTGATGGTTATGGAGACAACTTAGTAAAAAACATAAAAAACAAGCCAAAAGAAAAAAAGTGGCTTTATTTAAGAGCGGAGCTTATAGCATCTGACTTTGTATATAGATGCAAATCAGATGGCTTTGATATAGAGGAAAAAGTTCTTTATAAAAGTGAATGCTCTAGGGAACTACTAGATATAGAGGTTTGTGAAAAATCAACTCTTATATTTACCTCCCCATCTGCAATATCTTGTTTTTTAAAGACTCATACTATTAAAAACAATACAAATATTGTTGTTATTGGCAAAACAACTGCCGCATCTTTACCAAAAAATATAAAATATAAAATCTCTAAAATAACATCAATCCAAAGTTGTATAGAATTAGCCCTTTCGTTTTAGCTACAAATCAAGTTTTTTCTAGTATAATAAATTTATAAGTCTGAGTAGTTCGATATATCGTAATTATGAGGGTTCTACATATTCAAATTGTGAACAAGTAGAGTTGTTGTGTGCCAGTGTTATCGTTTGAGATATGTTAGCTCTGTCGAGATAATGCCGCCAATAGATTTCTCTCTCTTCACCCAAATTCGGCTTTTAGAACCAAGCCTGTGCGAAACGGCTACTCGGGCTTTACTATGAACTTTTTAATTAGGAAAACAATCAATGAAAATATTAATACTAGGCGCTGGTGGTAGAGAATACTCTATAGCAAGAGCAATTTTAAACGAAGAAGAAAAACATAAACTTTTTTTTATGCCAGGAAATGGTGCTACAAAAACATTAGGAACAAATTTAGATATTAAAGATTATAAACTTTTAGCAGATTTTGCAAAAAATGAAGATATAGAACTTACAATAGTTGGTCCAGAAGCTCCTTTAGTTGATGGAGTTGTAGATATATTTAAGGCAAAAGGTCTAAATATCTTTGGGCCAAGCAAAGAAGCGGCTCAGCTTGAAGGCTCAAAAGTTTATATGAAAAACTTTTTAGCAAAGTATGAGATACCAACAGCTGCCTACATAGAAACAGCATCTATAGAGGATGCTTTTAAATTTACCGATACCTTATCTACTCCTATCGTTGTAAAAGCAGATGGTTTATGTGGTGGAAAAGGTGTTATTATCGCACAAACTCACGATGAAGCAAAGGTTGCGATAAGTGAGATGCTAAGTGGCAAAAGTTTCGGAGATGCTGGACTTAAAGTAATAGTTGAAGAGTTTTTAGATGGTTATGAGCTTTCTATGTTTGCTATTTGTGATGGAGATGACTATATATTGCTACCTGCTGCACAAGACCATAAAAGACTTTTAGATGGAGATGAGGGACCAAATACAGGTGGAATGGGTGCTTATGCTCCAACTCCCTTAGTCGATGAAGAGCTATATCAAAAAGTAAGAGATAGAGTTATTCGCCCTACTTTAGATGGCATGAAAAAAGAGGGATCGCCCTATGAAGGAGTTCTTTTTATAGGTATTATGGTTGTAAATGGTGAGCCAATAACCTTAGAGTTTAATGTTCGTTTTGGTGACCCAGAGTGTGAGATACTTATGCCACTTATGACCTCAAGTGTTAGCGATATGCTCTATAAAGCTGCTACAAATAAACTTAGTGAGATAAAAGTAGAGTTTTCATCTCAATATGCAGTTGGAGTTGTGATGGCTAGTGGAAACTACCCTTATGGAAGCTCAACACCTGCTGAAATTATTTTAGATGATATTAAACATAAAGAGATAGAAGAGTTTACACATATCTCTTATGCTGGAGTGAGTGAACAAGATGATAAACTTTATGCAGATGGTGGGAGAGTTTTAGTTTGTGTTGGTCTAGGCGATAGTATAAAAGAGGCTAGAGACAGGGCATATCTTAGATGCGGACAGGTTCATTATGTTGGTAAAAAGATTAGAACAGATATAGCTTATCAAGCCCTATAAAGATAGCTTTAATGAATGAAGAGATAGAAAATAACCTTCATCGTGAAGGTATTGTTTTAGCACTAAACAGAAAAAGAGCAATAGCATTCTTTATAGATGAGATACTCCTTTCTATTTTACTTACGGTTGCCTTGTGGGACTCGTTTGCAGATGCACAAACAGTAGAAGAACTTATAGATATAACAAATACTTTTGTTTTAGAGTATATGCTTATGAAGATAGTGTATCAAGCTTTTTTCGTGATGCAGTATGGAGCATCTCTAGGAAAGATAGCTATGAAAATAAGAGTTATAGAGATAGAGTCTATGCAAACTCCAAATGTTTTAGTAGCTCTAAATCGTTCTATTTTTCGTGTAGTTTCTGAGATGATTTTTTATCTTGGTTTTTTATGGGGTCTTTTAAATCCAGAACGGCAAACATGGCATGACAAAACAGCACGAACCTTGGTTGTAGATGCTTAAACTCTTCTTATTTCTACTACTTTTAACCACATCTCTTTTAGCAGATCCAAAAGTTGAAATATATGCAACAAATATAGAGTCAACTAAAGATATAGTTAAAGCATTCAATGGAGTAACGGTTGTTTATAAAGACTACTTTTTAAGTGCACAGAGAGCTGTATATAACAAAAAAAGTGGAGAGTTAGAACTATTTGAAAATGTACGAGCAAATCAAGGATCAGAGTATCAGCTACTAGGAAAATATGCAAAATTAAACATAGCAAAAAAAGAGCGACAATTTAAACCCTTTTATATGCTAGACAAAAGTTCAAAAGTATGGATGAGTGCAGATGAGGGTTGTGCATCTGGTAAGGACTTTAGCATAACATCAGGGGTCATGAGTGGATGCGATCCAAATGACCCACTTTGGAAGATGCACTTTTCTTCCTCTTCATACAATTCAGATACAAAGTGGCTTCATATTTTCAATGCAAGAATTTTTATCTATGATATTCCAGTTTTTTATACTCCTTATTTTGGTTATTCATTGGATACACAAAGAAGATCGGGGCTTCTCTCTCCCTCTATGGGTATATCAGAGATGGAAGGCTTCTACTATGAACAGCCTATCTACATAGCTGAACAAAACTGGTGGGATTTAGAGCTAAGACCACAAGTAAGAACAAACCGTGGTTCAGGGGGATACTCTGTTTTTAGATTTGTTGATTCTAAGGTATCAAAAGGTGAGTTTACAGCTGGTTATTTTGCAGAAAAAGATGATTATTTTGTAGAGCAGAAACTAGCCCATGACACACACTATGGGTTTAATTTCCTATACAGTAACGAAGATGTGATCAACCAATGGCTTGGCACAAACTTCAAGGGACAATCAGGCTTATATATGGATGTCAATGATATGAATGATGTCGATTATATAAATCTATCTACAAATGATACGGTAGATAATTTAACATCAAAACAAGTATTATCAAGAGTAAACCTTTTTTACAATACTCAAGACAACTACATTGCAGCTTACTTTAAATACTATCAAGATTTAGCTAAAGTAAGTAACAAAGATACTTTACAAAAGCTTCCTACTTTCCAGTATCACCACTACTTAGATACACTTTTTGGCGACCATTTAATATACAATGTAGATATGCAATCGAACAATATTTATAGAGAGCGTGGAAAAAATGTAACTCAAACAAATTTAAACATCCCTATCACACTTCAAGAGAACTTCTTTGATGAGTATTTAAATATCTCTTATCAAGCTTATCTTTATGCTCAGTATTCAAAATTTGGCGGAACAGAGAAAGTTTCTAGTGGCGAGTATGATAGTGGATATTTTACAAGAAACTATCACATATTATCTGCTTCATCACAGGTAGCTAGGGCTTACAATAGTTTTACTCATGTTATGGTTTTTGGGTCTAAATATACAACAGGTGGCTCAGAGATAAGAGATGGTTTTTATAAAGATTATAAAAACTTTTGTTCTAACCCAGCAAATAAAAATTCAAAGCAGTGTGAATTTTACAATATAGTTGATGTTGAAGAACAGCTACAGCTAGATTTTACCCAGTATATTTATGATGCAAAGGGTTCTGAAGTTATCTATCATAGAGTTGCTCAAAGCATCTCTTATGACAAAGACCAAAGTGTTGGGGAGTTAGAAAATGAGCTAGACTACCACATAAGTAAAAATATCAATTTTTATAACAACTTTTTTTATAATTTTGATGAGAGTTCATTTTCAAAAATGTATAATGAACTTTCAGTTGCCGAACATGGAATCACTCTTTCACTCTCTCATCTATTTAGAGACACATTCTTAAAAGCTACTCCAAACACAACACAATTTACAAGCTATCTGACTTCAAGTGTAACTTATGACTATAATAAGCACTATTCATATAACATAAGATATAATTATGACTATGAAAACTCTTTAAAGAAAAGTGCAGAGATAGGCTTTTTATATAAAAAAAGATGTTGGGACTTTGGTTTGAGGTATCTTGAAAACAATAGACCTATTCTTAATGAAAATGGGTCAGGTTCTATATATGACAGATATATATACTTTACAATCAACTTAACACCTATGATGAAGTCAGGAGGCTCTCCCCTTTTTGAATACAAGTTGCCAAAAACGATGAAAGGACTATAAGTGGTGAAAAAATATAAACATATACTAAAAGATAGGCAAGATGCTGCTAGGCAACTTATAGATATAATACCGATGCAAAAACTAAAAGATGAGTCATGGAAGATGGTTGCAGTCTCAAGTGGTGGTCTTGAGTTAGCACATCTTATACGAAACAAACTTTCAAATGAGATAGATTTTCTTTTTTCAGAGTCTATAATGGCTCCAAACAATAGCAGTTGTGAAGTCGCTAGAGTAAGTGAGAAAGAAGAGATAGTTATGAATGAGAGCTTGATAAAAGCATTTGACATAGGATATGATTATATCTATGGAGAAGCACACCGAAAGCATGAAGAAAAAATTTTAAGCTATGTTTATCAGTATAGAAAAGGAAGACCTTTTATATCTGTTGAAGATGAGATAGTTATACTAATAGATGAAGGAAGTGAAACGGGTTTAAAATTGATGACAGCACTAAAGACTATTTTGTCGATGAAGCCAAAAGCAGTTTATGTAGGTGTCGGTGTCTTACCAGCAGATACATTGGAGTTATTGGAGCCATTTGCTGATGAAATCTTTTTTCTACATGATATAGGTGACTATGTAGAAACAAGGCTTTACTATGAAAAGTTACCTAATGTCGATGAAGAAAAATTAGAAAAATACTTAGAGGATTAAAAATGAAATATGATGTAAATTTAGAGTTAGAAAACAGAGTAGAAGATTACTCATTTGGTGATGTAGCAAAACAAGCAAATGGTGCTGTTTGGTTAAAGTCTGGAGATAGTGTTATCCTAGCAACTATAGTTATAGATGAAACAGAGATTGTTAAAGATGACTTTTTACCTTTGACTGTTCAGTATATAGAAAAAACTTATGCAGCAGGCAAGATACCGGGTGGTTTTTTCAAAAGAGAGACAAAGCCGAGCGACTTTGAGACTTTAACATCTCGCATAGTTGATCGCTCTCTTCGTCCACTCTTTCCAAAAGGTTTTGGACATCCAACTCAAATAACTATTATGGTTTTTAGTGCAGATGCAGATGCTGACTTGCAAGTTTTAGCCCTAAATGCTGCTTCTGCTGCTTTATACATTTCAGATATCGATATAAATAGTTCTGTATCTGCTGTTCGTGCTGCAAAGGTTGATGGAGAGTTAGTCTTAAACCCAACTCTTAGCCAGCTTAAAAGCTCAACTCTTGACCTCTATTTATCAGGTACTAAAGATGATCTACTTATGATAGAGATGCGTTCTTTAGCTTCGGATGAAATACAGATGCAAGAAAGTTTAATGATAGACCCGATGATTGATCCAGTTATGAGTATGCCTAGTGTTTCTATTCATAGCTCAAATGCCTTAGCAGAAGATGAGCTTATAACTATTTTTGAAAAAACTGGGGAGTTACTTTTTGCAACAAACTCTAAGTATGAAGACTCTTTTGCAAACTATAAAAAAGAAACACTTGCTATCGACTATAAAGCAAATATGATAAATGAAGAGATGATAGCTTACCTAAAAGAGAGCCACCTTCAAGAGATCGTAGATGCTACAAATCAGATGGCTAAAAGTGAGCGTTCAACAGCACTAAGACAGCTTAGAAAAAAAATCATTGCTTTAAAAGAAGAGTGGTGCGAAGCAGAGTTAAAAGATGCGATAGAAAAAGTCAAAAAAGAGCAGGTTCGTTCTCAAATTTTAAATGATAGAATTCGTGCAGATGGAAGAGCTTTAACAGAGATCAGACCAATTAGCATAGATACAAATATACTACCTAAAGCACACTCTTCTTGTCTGTTTACACGAGGACAAACTCAAGCATTAGTAGTTTTAACTATGGGTGGTGCTAAAGATGCTCAGATGTTTGAAAATCTTACAGATAGTTCAACTCAAAATGAAAACTTTATGGTTCACTACAACTTTCCTGGTTTTAGTGTAGGGGAAGCTTCTCCAATATTAGGAACAAAAAGAAGAGAGTTAGGACATGGAAACTTAGCAAAAAGAGCATTAGAGCCTATCGTTGATTTAGATGGACAAACTGTTCGTTTGGTATCTGAGATATTAGAATCAAATGGCTCATCTTCTATGGCAACTGTTTGTGGCGGATATATGGCACTAAAAGCTGCAGATATACAAACAAATGATATTGTCGCTGGTATTGCTATGGGTATGGTTAGCGATGGAGATAACTATGCGATACTTTCAGATATTATGGGGCTTGAAGACCATGATGGAGATATGGACTTTAAAGTTACAGGCTCTAAAGATGGCATAACAGCAATGCAGATGGATATAAAACTGGGTGGAATATCTTTAGATATACTAAAAGAAGCACTTTACCAAGCAAAAGAGGGTAGAAGTCATATCATAGACATTATGATGGATGCTGAGAAAAAGATAGAGTTTAATGATGGAGTTTTACCAAGTACAGACTTTTTTCATATCGACCCTGGTATGATAGGTGAAGTTATCGGACAAGCTGGTAAGGTTATTCGTGAGATTATAGAAAAATTTGAAGTTGCTATAGATATAGATAAAAAAGATGGAAAAGTAAAAGTTACTGGTAAAAACAAAACTGGTGTATCTGGAGCTAGAGAGCATATAGAAAATATAGTAAATGCACCAAAAGTAGAAAAAATAAAATACAAAGTTGGTGACATATATGATGGCACTGTAAAGAAGATAGTAGATTTCGGAGCTTTTATAGGTCTTCCAGATGGAACAGATGGTCTTCTTCATATCTCTAAAGTTTCTGATCACAGAGTCGAGAGAGTAAGTGATGTTCTTAGTGAGGGTGAAAATATAAAAGTAGAAATATTAGAATTTAAAGGAAATAAGATCTCTTTAGGTCGTGCATAAAGTTTTATAAATTTGTTTCATTGCAACTTTTGCATATACCCTTATAGATAACATCTATAACAGTATATCCTACAAGTTTTGCAGGTGAAACATTTTCTAAACATTCAATTGTGTTGCAAGTATTGCAGATAAAATGAGAGTGTGGGGAACTTTGTACCTCATAATATCTCTTTTTATCATTTGACTCAAAGCTATTGACAATAGAATTATCTTCAAATTTTGAAATATTTCTATAAAATGTTGCTTTGTCCATGCCTATTTTATGCTTTATATCTTCAAAAGATATAGGTTTTTTTGCTTTATTTAGTATCTCTAAAAGCTCTTTTCGAGCAGATGTAAGTTTTAAGTTTTTTTCTTCAATAATATCTGTGATTTTCATAGTTATATTTTATCATTTTAAATCTTTAGCATATCTAAATGCAACTAAGTTGCATTAAAGTTATTTCTAGTACAATTGCAGTCAAATTTAATTATAAGGAATTTAGATGAAGAAAATTATATTGTTAAGTATTGTACTTTTTAGTACTCTTGCTTTTGCAAAACCTGTTATAGTTGTTAGTATCCTCCCGCAAAAAACTTTTGTGCAAAAGATTGCTAAAGATATGGTAGATGTAACTGTAATGGTAAAACCTGGAAGTTCTCCACATACTTATGAGCCAAAAGCATCGCAAATGGTAGCAATATCAAAAGCTGATATGTACTTTAGTATTGGTGTTGAGTTTGAGGATGTTTGGCTAGATAGGTTTAAATCGCAAAACAAGGGTTTGAAATTTATAAACATCAGTGCAAATATTCCTAAAATTCAGATGGCGGAACATCACCATCATGAAGAGCATCACGATGAAGACAAGCACGATGAAGATGACCACGATGGAGATCATCACGATGATGATGAAGAAGAAGAGCATAGTGAAATTGACCCACATATTTGGACTTCACCAAAAAATGTAGCTATTATGGCAAATACTATCTATATAGCTTTATCAAAGTTAGATCCTAAAAATAAAAAGTTCTACAAATCAAATTTGGATGACTTTATTAAAGAGATTGATTATACAAATACACAAATAATATATGCACTAAGAGATATGAAACCACATAGTAAGTTTATGGTTTTTCACCCATCTTGGGGGTATTTTGCGCATGATTATGATCTTGAGCAGGTAGCTGTTGAAGTAGATGGGAAAGAACCAAAAGCCAAAGAGATGATTATGATCATAGAAGAAGCGAAAGAGGAAAAAGTAAAAGTAATTTTTACACAACCTGAGTTTTCCGATAAAAGTGCAAAAATGATTGCAAAAGCGACTAATGTCCAAGTACAAAAGATAACTCCATTAGATGCAAACTGGTCTCAAAATCTAATCAATATGGCAAAGATAATTGCAAATAAATAAAAACCTGCTAGTTGTAGAGATTGAAAATCTTTCATTCGCCTATGACAAAGAGTTGGTACTAGAAGATATAAACCTTAATGTTTATGATAAAGACTTTTTAGTTCTCATCGGTCCAAATGGTGGGGGTAAAAGCACACTCGTTAAGCTTGTCTTGGGTATAAATCATATCCAAGATGGCTCTATAAAAATTTTAAATAAACCTGTAGGAAAAAGTATCCCTAGTGTTGGTTATGTTGCTCAAAATACAAATATAAATATAAACTTTCCTATAAAAGTCATTGAAGTCGTAATGATGGGAGATAACTCTCGCATATCTTCTGTTTTTGGATACAAAAAAGAGGAGATTAGCCATGCGATGGAGATACTCCGTCAGGTTGGAATGCAAGATTTTGCTAAGCAAAAAATATCTTCGCTCTCTGGTGGTCAGCGTCAACGAGTGATGATAGCTAGGGCTCTTTACTCAAATCCAAAAATTCTTTTACTTGATGAACCAACTTCAAGCATAGATGTAGAGGGTCAAAAACAAATCTATGAATTGTTAAAAGAGTTAAATAAAAAAGTTTGTATTATAGTAGTCAGCCATGATTTATCAATCACTTTAGAGTATGCTACAAAGGTTGCACATATCAATAAAAAACTCTCTTATCATGACTTAAATTCTTTGAAAAAAGAGTTTGATACAAATAGCGGTCACATCTGTGAGGTAGAACTTTTAGAGATGCTTAGTAGGCATAGATGCTAGAAATCTTATCCTACGAGTTTATTCAAAATGCTATAATTGCAGGTCTATTGGTAAGTTTTGCAGCAGGAATTATTGGTTCACTAATAGTAGTAAATAGAATGGTATTTTTAGCTGGTGGAATTGCACATGCTGCTTATGGTGGCATAGGAATTGCGATTTTTACAGGTATTCCGATATTTTTAGGAACATCCATATTTGCTGTTATTGCCGCACTTCTAATGGCTCTAGTTACTATCAACCAAAGAGATAAAATAGATATATTTATAGGACTTATTTGGGCAGTTGGAATGGCTATAGGGATAATTTTTATAGACTTAACCCCAGGGTATAATGTAGATTTGATGGGTTATCTTTTTGGCTCTATATTGGCAGTAAATGATTCAGATTTGTATTTTATGGGCTTTTTGTTTGTAGTAATTCTTTTAGTCGTTACATTTAAATATCGCTATATTTTAGCAGTCTCTTATGATAGTGAGTATGCTGGGCTTAGTGGCATAAATGTAAAGTTTTACTATACACTTATACTTGTTTTATCAGCATTGACTATAGTTGTTACTATGAAAATAGTGGGACTTATTTTAGTTATTGCCCTTCTTACCATTCCTATATATATAGCTCAAAATATATCTTCTTCACTCTACTCTATGATGATAATCTCTGGGTTTATTGCTAGTTTTTTCACAATGGTAGGACTTTATCTATCTTATACTTTTGATTTAACATCTGGTGCATCTATTATTTTAGTATCAGCATTTTCACTTATTGTTTTTATGATTATTAGTAAATTAAGAAAAAAAAGTTAACTTTGACTGAGCTTCTTTTTTTCAAGTTCTCTTTTTTTGAAGCTTGTTTAAACTCATTTTTATTACTTTTTTAGTATAATTTCACATCAATTTTTAGTAGGGAAATCCTTGCATTTATGTTTGGGTTGCTTCATAGTTAATATGAGGTTACGCTATCCGAAAAATATTGTAATAATTATATGGAGAAACTTATGAAAAAAGTTCTATTTTTAATGCTAGTTCTAGGAACTGCAGCAATCGCTTCTGATGGCGATGTTGCTAACCAAACTCTTAAAGCTTATTCTATGATCGCTGCTGGTCTTGGTCTTGGTCTTGCTGCTCTTGGTGGAGCTATCGGTATGGGTCATACTGCAGCTGCTACTATCGCTGGTACTGCGAGAAACCCAGGTCTTGGTGCTAAGCTAATGACTACAATGTTTATTGCTCTTGCAATGATCGAAGCACAGGTTATTTATGCACTAGTAATTTCACTAATTGCACTATATGCTAACCCATATTTAGGACAGTCTTAGACTAAACTAAATATACCTCAGAGCTTAACTCATTTTCGAGTTAAGCTTTTTTTTACTTTTTGTTGCGAAGGTGGTGGAACGGTAGACACGTTAGCTTGAGGGGCTAATGCCATTTTTGGTGTGAGGGTTCAAATCCCTTTCTTCGCACCATTTTAGGAGCTTTTTAAAACCTCTTAAAAATACTCAAGATTTTATTTTAAGATAAATATATTCAAAGATCATAACTTTTTTGTTTTAGAAATACAGGACTGCTGATCAAAAAAAGATAATGAACTACTACTAAGATATACATTACCTCACTATCGACATATATTCTCTCTTGTACCAAATCATATCTTAACAAACACTCAAAATATAGAGTTTCATAAAGTTGTGAGTTTATAAAAACTATAGAAAAAATAGTGAAAAGAAAAAACTTAATATTTGAAAAATAACAGTAATATCTGTGTAAGATATATCCAAAAAATATAAGGGCTATAAAGTACAAAACATAGAGGTCTGACATAAAAAGATATAACAAAATGAGGTGAAATACAGATGCTGTTACTATAAAGAGTATGTTTTTAAAGAGTAGCATCTAGGGTAGATATATTTTATCTATCAATTCATTGTATTCTCTAAGAGCATCACTATCTAAAGTTACACCTCCTCCGCTTTTATAAATATATCCATCTTTACTCTTTTGCACAAAACGAATCATCACTCCACTGTCAAAACTTTTTCCATCAAACACACCAAACACTCCGCTAAAATAACCTCTATCGTATTCTTCAAGCTTTTCAATAATCTCTAGGGTGCTTTTCTTTGGAGTTCCGCTAATGCTACCCGCTGGAAGTAGTGAGTGTAAAATATCGCCGAGTCTGTCTTGCCAATCATTTTCTAGCTCACCGCTTATATGAGAGCTTACTTGTAAAAGTTTTTTCTCGCCTGCATCTATCTCTCTAACATATCTAAACCTTTCAACTTTTACATTTTTTGAAACGATGGAGAGATCATTTCTCAACAGATCTACAACCATAATATGCTCAGCTAACTCTTTTTCATCTTTAAGGATCTTCTCTTTTGCACCCTCTAAAGAAGCATCAATTGTCCCCTTCATAGGGTATGTGTTTATCTTATTGCCTCTTATCTCTATAAATTTTTCAGGTGAAAAACAGACAAACTCATCTTTATATCTTAGTTTATAGTTGGCATTTGAGTACCTATAAATCTCTTTGAGTTTTAGGTCTGATCTTATTTTTGTTGGAGCGGTTAGGTTTAAAAGATATGTATTTCCTGACTTTATCTCCTCTATAACTAAGTCAAATTTCTTTTTATATTTATGATAGTTTTTTAGTTTTTGAGCTGTTGTTTCAAATGATTTGCTATGTTTTTTATATATATAGTTCTCATCTATGCAAAACTCTATATCGTGTAGGTGAAGCTCTTCTAGCTTAATTACTACGATGTTTTTAGCTAAAAAGTCACTTATAAAAAGAAAGGGTACTCTCTTTTTACCTAGATAGTTTACCTCTTCAAAAGTCATATATAAGTTTTTTTAGTACTGCCATTCTTATAGATACACCGTTTGTAACTTGTTGCAATACTTTGCATCTATCATCTGCTAAAAGTGCATCGCAAATATCTATATTTCTATGAACTGGTCCAGGGTGAAGAAGTACTATATCTCTATCTCCGATCAACTCTTTTGTAATACAAAAATCACTTGCATAGTCTTTTAAAGATGCATAGCTTTGAGAAGAGTGTCTTTCTGTTTGAGTTCTAAGACTCATAATAACATCTACCTCATCAACTATCTCATCTAAAAAATGTGTTGTTCTTAGCTTTGTTTTTGGTAAAAAGTGAGGAGGTGCGACCAGTATAACTTCCATACCAAACCGAGATAAAAGTTCTATATTTGAGTTTGCAACTCTGGAGTTTTTTATATCTCCTACTATCGCTATCTTTAAACCATTCACATCACCAAAATGCTCTTTTAGTGTAAAGAGGTCTAAAAGTGCTTGTGTTGGGTGTGAGTGGGCGCCATCTCCTGCATTTATTATCGAAGCTTTTGTGTGCTTTGATAAGATCTTAGGAACACCAGAGTTTTGATGTCTAACTACTATAGCATGAGGGTTCATAACATCTAAATTCATAGCAGTATCAACCAGTGTTTCGCCTTTTTTTGTGGAGCTTTTACTCAAGTCTAAGTGAACCATCTCTGCACCCAATCTTTTTGCGGCTATCTCAAAAGAGCTTCTAGTTCTTGTTGAGTTTTCAAAAAATAGTGTAATTATTATCTTATCTTGAAGAATTCTATAAAATTTGCCATCGCTATATTGTCGTGCATCTTTAAAAATTTCTTCTATCTCTTTGATACTAAAATCATCTGTACGAATTAAGTGTTGCATCTGTCCCTCAAGTTAAATAGATTTATAGATTATACAAAACATCACAAATAGTGTCAATATTTTTATTAACTTTAAGTAGATTAAATCCTAGATGTTCAAAATATGGTGCAGAAACTTCTGCAAAACTCTCTTCGTTACCCCGAGGGTTAAAAGCAACAAGATGCTTTATACCCTTACTTTCAAGTGCTTTTTTGCTTAAAAGTGTATCGTTTATACATCCTAAAGAGCAATGCGATACAAGAAGAGTAGATGCATCTAGGTAATTTATCAGATCTATCATCATAGTCTTATCATCTATGGGAACATAAAGTCCTCCAGCACCCTCAACTATCAAGATATCACATAGTTTTTCAAGCTTTTGTATCGCCCTGTCTATCTTCTTTAAATCAAGCAAAGTATTATTAGATGCCACAAATGGTGCGGCTGCTAGCTTATACTGTATAGGCACTATATCATCTACACTTATGTTTTTAAACTCTTTGTTTAACTCTTTAACTAGGCTCAAAAGCTCTTTCCCATCTGGGCAAAAACCATTCACCACCCCAGTCTCTATGGGTTTAATAGCACCAACCCTAAAGCCCCTAGATGCATACTCTTTTAAAAGTAGCTTTGTCACATAAGTTTTACCTATATCTGTGTTTGTTGCAGTTACAAAAATTTGTTTTTTCATTTTGTGATTATATGATAATAAGCTTTAACTATAAGTTATCTTTTTTCTACAATCGATAAACTACCTCAATAAAAACAAACAACTCTTTAAATTTATTAAAATTAATAGTTTAAAGTGAAATGAGATTCAAAACAGTAGAACGACAGAACAAAAAGTTTAACCTTGAGCACATTTACAAACTTGCTAAATTTTTTGATGTTTATGTCAAAAATCTCTTTAAAGAAGTCTAATTATTAAATATGATATAATTATCTTATATTAAAGAAGGTGAAAAAATGAAAAATTTTGAAAATTATTGTACAGAGTTTGTACAGAGTGTTGGAAGCAAAGAGGGGGCTGTAAGTCCAGCCATCACTAACTCAGCATCTTTTGCTTATAAAACAGCACAAACGGCAAAAGGTATATTTGACGGTAGTGTTAAAAAACCACTCTACTCTCGCATGGGAAACCCTACAACTGCAAAACTTGAAGGTATTCTTGCCCAAATGGATGGTGGTGCTGGTGCAGTAGCAACAAGCTCTGGTATGGGAGCTATCACTTTAGCAACGATGTCTATAGTCTCTATGGGAGATGAGATTATCTCTATTGGTGGTCTATTTGGTGGAACTTATGCTCTTTTTAGTGAAACCCTAAGTCGCTTTGGTGTTAAAACTAAGTTTTTTGATGTTGATGAGATAGATGGGATAAAAGAGGCTCTTAGCCAAAAGACAAAAATAATATTTTTAGAAAGTGTTGGAAATCCAAATATGAGATTGCCAGACATAAA
>JAERRX010000033.1 GCA_016735225.1 Sulfurimonas sp.
AAAATAACCTTAAAACCAAAACTTATGCATATCATAAATCAAAATCAATAGAAATTTACTATAAATAAGTTATAATATCATAATTTTAGTATAAAAAAGAACACTTTCAAAGGAGAAGTAATATATGCAACCAAAGAAAAAAATACTTGATATTTTAGTGGAAAAAATACGACTCAAACATTATAGCAAATCAACAGAAAGCACCTATTCTTATTGGTCTAAGAATTATATACTCTTTCACAATAAGCGACATCCTAAAGATATGGGAAAGAGTGAGATAGAGCAGTATCTTACATATTTAGCCGTTGAAAGAAAGGTAGCACCCACAACACAAAACCAAGCTTTCAATGCTATTTTATTTTTATATCAAGAGGTGCTAGATATAGATATGAAAGATCAAAATATACAAGCATTTAGAGCCAAAGCAAAAGAGAGAATCCCTGTGGTCTTGAGTGTGGAGGAAGTGCAACAAATATTGTTAAATATTACAGGAGTATATAGCATCATCGTATCGTTACTATATGGCTGTGGGCTTCGTGTCAAAGAGGCTCTTAGGCTAAGAGTCAAGGATATAGACTTTGGATATAATAATATTTATATATATGATAGTAAATCTACAAAAGATAGGCTAGTCCCATTGCCAAGTAGGCTTAAAGAAAGATTGGAACATCAGATTATCAGAGTTCAAACACTCCATACTCAAGATATCTCAAATGGTTATGGGGAAGTTTATTTGCCTCATACATTAGCTCGTAAATACAAAAATGCACCGAAAGAATTAAAGTGGCAGTATCTGTTTCCTGCTTCAAAAATATCGTACGACAAAAGGGAAGATGTTACAAGAAGACACCATATAAACGATGTTAATATTAATCGTGCAATTAAAAAATCAGTAAATTTATGTGCGATACACAAAAAAATTACAGCTCATACTTTTAGGCACTCCTATGCTACTCATCTACTCCAAAATGGGACAGATATACGAACTATTCAAGAGTTATTGGGGCATAAAGATATAAGTACTACGATGATTTATACTCATATTGTCAAAGAGCTAAACAAAGATAAATTTGTTTCGCCATTAGACCTTTTATAATTACTTTTTAAGACCTATAAATTTTTCTAATATAAGATATACTAGACCTATATTTAAAAAATTACCTGCAAGAAGAACTACATACGGCTATATCTACTCAACTGCTGATATAGTGAGAAAAGAGGTGATAGGAAGTTTTTATAATCTCCATAGGCGACCTCAGAAGTGCCTCGAGCATACTCTGTGTGAGGCTTTTATGGAACTTACAGGTTTAGATGCTAAAATGTTGGCTCATGGTATTCGCTTGTGATGTGAATCTGCCAATTAAAATAAAAGAGAAACAATGTCATTTGAAAAATTAGGACTTATTAAGCCACTTCTAAGTGCGATAAAAGAGTTAGGATATGAGCATCCAACAGCTATACAAAAAAGAGCAATCCCTTTAGTTATGGCAAAGAGCGATATCTTTGCAACTGCTCAGACAGGTACAGGTAAAACTGCAGCTTTTGCATTGCCAATACTTCAAAAACTTCGTAATACAACAGCGGATGAAAATAGACTTATAAAAGCTGTTATATTGTCACCAACTCGTGAACTTTCTATTCAGATAGAACAAGATATACAAAACTATGCTAAAAATATGAGTGTTAAGAGTACCGTTTTAGTTGGTGGAAAAGATATTTTATCTCAACAGCGCATACTAAAAAAAGGCATAGATATAGTCATAGCAACACCTGGGCGGTTTATGGAGCATATAGAAAATGGTCTAAAGCTCACAGGAATATCGATATTTGTGGTTGATGAAGCTGATAGAATGTTAGATATGGGATTTTCTAAAGAGATAAGAAAGATCCACCTTTTACTTCCTAAAAGACACCAAACACTACTTTTTTCTGCAACCTATAGCGATAAAGTTAGAAAGTTATCAAAACAGATACTTGCTAAACCAGCTTTCATTGAAACGGCTAAGAAAAACACAACAGTCGATACTATAAATCAAGTGGCATATATGGTAGATACGGCGAGAAAAGCTGAACTTTTAGCTTATCTTATTGGTTCAAGAAACTTCCCCCAGGTTTTGGTTTTTACAAGAACAAAGGTTAGTGCTGATGAGCTGTTTGTAGAGCTTCAAAAAGATGGTTTAAAATGTGGCATAATTCATGGTGATAAAACACAGGCAAATAGACTAAAAACACTTACACAATTTAAAGAGGGTAGGGTTAGAGTTCTTGTGGCTACAGATATAGCATCTCGTGGCTTAGATATAGAAGAGTTACCGTTTGTTATAAACTATGAGCTTCCGTCCATCCCAGAAGACTATGTCCACAGAGTGGGTAGAACTGGTAGAGCAGGGCGAAATGGAGAGGCCATCTCTCTTTTAGATATTTATGAAAAGTATGATGTTAGAGATATAGAAAGACTTATAGGTCAAAAAATTCCACAAGAAGTAGTAGAGGGTTTTGAGCCAGACCCTAACATAAGAAGAAAAGATGAAGATGAGTTAAGCCTAAAAAGTGAGCATAAAAAAGTAGATGCTCCAAGAGTTGCAAAGCCTTCAAGAAAAGCTTTTATGAAGCCAGTATCAAGAAAAAAAAGAAAAACTACAAAAAGAGATTGATTTATATATTTTATGTATAATCACACAAAAATTTAGGAGTCATCTATGGAAACAATTTATCCTTATGTGCATATTATCCACCTTATATTAGCCATTATATTTATAGGTTATGTATTTAGTGACTTAGCTGTCATATCTACACTTAAAAATAAGTTTGACAAAGATACTCAAAAAAAGATTGACCAGACTTTAGGAAAACGAAGTTTTAAGATATTTCCTCTTGCTCTTTTGTTCTTACTTCTAACAGGTGGCATGATGCTTTCTAGGTATATGAACTCAGATGTAGGCTTTTTTGATACTAACCTGCAAAAAATACTAATGTTAAAGATAGGTTTTGTGCTTATTATAGTTGCAGGTGTAGTATTGAACCTATATGCAAAGATGACAAAATCCAAAAAGAGTAACTTTATGGAGTTTCACTTCCATAAACTCGTTATAGTTCTTGGACTTTTTATAGTCATAGCTGCAAAATGGATGTTCATAGCTTAGAAACAGATGCTATAAGCATCCGTTTCTTATGAGACTTTAAAACTTATACCCACCAATAAGTCTTAGTGCATAAGTATTTGGTTCATGGTCTAGGTTTACATGCTCATAGGTACCTGTAAAGTAGCCTCCCTTTGGTGCTGTGTAGCTTATACGAATACCATTTAGTGACATAGCATTTTGATCTTCTCCTGTGGTACTTTTAGAGTATTTTGAATCCAAATCAAAAAAAGTATATCTATATCCTATCCAAGTGTTCTCTAGCCCTATCTTAGCCAAGTCATAGCCAACTTGAGCCTTATATGAAGAAGCATTTTGTAGGCTTCCTGCTTCAAAAAAGTGAAATATCATACCGTTTGCAAAGTATGGATATCCACCAAAAGCACCAAGAGTAGCACCTTGTCCCTCTCCATCTGTGTATTTAGCTATACCAGTTGCAAAGTCTATCCCTATATCAAATTTTCCATCAAATCTAGCTTGATATAAACTATAGTCTATGTTAGTATTGGCTTCATTAGTAGCTAAAAAACCAGTCTCTTTAAAGTTTATGATCTGTACACCAGCATCATAAGAAAAGATATTGTTTTTGTTAGTGTAATCGTACTGAATAAATAGGGTATTGTAAGTATCTTCACCATAGTAGTTCCAAACTTGAATATTATGGTTCTTTTTGTCGTTATACTGCATAGAAACAAAATAGATGCCTTGATCTCCAATAGCAGTCTTATCTATTTCATCTATGTATGAAACATCTGTCATGGAGTTGAAGCTAGTTTTATCAAGTCCTTGTGAGTTATCTGCCCCACTATCCCAAGTACCTGCCATTTTATGAAAGTAACCAAGGTTAAATACAATATTGTCCAAAGAGTTATTTTGATAACGAGCTAGCTCAAATGAGTTGGCAAACATATACCAGTCATCTGTATCTATCATAGGAGTAGTTAGCTCCTCTCTACCAATCAAAACTTTGTTGTTAGAGTTTTCATAAAACAAAAAAGCCTCTTGAACGATAGCATAAGATTTTCTTTTTTTTGGGTCATAAACAAATGTTCTTGATTCATATTTTTCATCATTTATATCAAGGTCACTCACTCCGCCAACTGTTATCTTTGCCATCAAGCCTTTATAGTAAGGGGACTCAACAGATATTTTAGGCATAATATAAAAACCCTTAGAGTCAAGATGTCCTTTGTTTTTACTGCTGCTTGTTGGGGTTATGTTGCCATTGGAGTCTATGCCATCTGGTGCATTGTCATAGTCGTATCCAACCCAACCTGCACGAATATCTCCAAAAAGTTTCCATCCATTTCCAAGATCTAAACCATCTTTTGCCTGAGCATCTTTTTCATAAGTATGGTCTTGAGATAAACTATCGTCAAGATCTTTAGATGCATAGATGCTACTGCTTAAAAGTAAAAAAAATATAGATAAGTATCTTAATGTTTTCATATTTTCCTGCCTATTGAGCCAAAGGGTTTAAGCCTAGCTTTTCTATAATGTATTTTGCAGCTAATTGAGCTCTAACAGAGTTTCCATAGCTATCTAAAGGAGGCGAAACTATTCCTATACCAAACTTACCTGGGATAACTGCTAAGATGCCTCCACCTACTCCTGATTTGGCTGGAGCACCTGTATCATAAAGCCAGTCTCCTGCATTGTCATATAGTCCTGCTGTTGCCATTATTGCCATTATCTTTGGAGTATATTTACTATCAATGATTTGTGCATTTGTTGCAGGGTTTTTACCATGGTTTGCTAAAGTTGCACCCATGATAGCTAGGTCATGAGCTGAAACATTAAGTGAACATTGTTTAGTATATACAGTAGTTGCTTCTAGTGGGTCGCTTCCCATTCTTCCATAAGCATCTAAGAGTTTGCTGATCGCTTGATTTCTTTTGTTGTCATTGACTTCAGAGGTATATACATCTTTGTTTAGTTTAAGATCACGACCAGCAAATGCTGACATATTTGCCTTTATCTTCATCCAACGCTCTTTTGAGTCTTTGGCACCAACCCATGATGTGGACTGTATAGCACCTGCATTTACGAAAGGGTTTAAAGCACTTCCACCATGTTGCTCTATGGCTATTATGGAGTTAAAAGCAAGACCAGTAGCGTTTACCCCTATTTTATTTTGAACAAACTTTGCCCCTTTTTCACTCATAACTAGAGCAGCAGTAAAAACTTTAGAGATTGACTGTATCGATACAACTTTTTTTGTATCGCCAATCTCATAAACATTACCATCTACATCCACAAAAGTAATTCCAAATATTTTTGAATCTACAACAGAAAGAGCATCTATATAGTCGGCATTTTTGCCTCCCATATCGCCCTTATATTTGTTATAAGCTTCTTTTATGACTTGATTGATTTTTTGGCTAGTGAGTTGGCTAGCTAGAGAAGAACTATTTAAGACAAATAGAACTAAAAACGAAAGTAGAAGAGATTTTGATTTTATATACACGATAACAACCTTTTATAGATTTGATCTCATAGAGTCACTCACACATTAAAGCTATAGATGCAGATGTTTTCTCTATGGAGCTATTTTACAATAGCCTTTGTGT
>JAERRX010000003.1 GCA_016735225.1 Sulfurimonas sp.
ATATTATTAAAGTCTATAAAATCAGATAAACTGGAGATGTATTAAAAAGATGGAAAAAAACCTAACAATAAGAAACTCAACAGCAGAATTTTTAATATTCACAACAGCAAACGGACAAGATACAATAGAGGTGAAAGTTGAAGATGAAACTGTATGGCTAACACAAAAACTAATAGCTAAACTTTTTGATATAAATGTAGCAACAATAAATGAACACTTAAAAAACATATTTAAAAACAATGAATTAGAAGAAAATTCAGTTATTAGGAAATTCCTAATAACTGCTAGTGATGGTAAAAACTATAATACAAAACACTCTGGAAAAAAGCCCCAAATGGGAAAATGTTAAAATCAGATGTGGTTGTAGCTAAAAATTATCTAGCACAATATGAGATAAAATCATTAAATAGAATTGTAACTATGCATCTTGATTATGCAGAAGATCAAGCAGAGAGAAATATACCAATGACTATGAAGGATTGGAGTCAAAAACTCAATGCTTTTTTACAATTTAATGAAAGAGATATTTTACAAAATGCAGGAAAAGTTACAGCCGTAATTGCAAAAGAGTTTGCTATAAGTGAATTTGAAAAATATAAGGTAATTCAAGACAAATCATATAAGAGTGATTTTGAAATATTACTTCAAGAGTTAGACAAAGATGGAAAGTGAGATGAAACACACAACAAAACACACGAACGCAATAAATTACCTAGCGAAAATTTATGCTTCTGTTCAACCGTTGCATCTAAGTTTTACATGAAAATGACAAACCTAACACAGTAGATAAAGAGATTTTCAATCTAAATACTATCTTGAAAAAATAATAGTAAAATATTTTAAGCAGTTTGTTTAAAACTTCTTTCATATAATAGGTAAAATTATAATAAAGGAGCGTGGTGTGAAACTTTTAATATATTTCATACTGCTACTAGCTACTATGAATGCAATGGACTTAAAACCTTGGAAGGCTAAGATAGATACTCTTAGTGATGAAGAAAAGCATGTGCTTATAAACAAAGGCACACAAGCACCTTTCGTTGGCAAATATACAGATGAAAAAACAAATGGCATCTACACTTGTAAAATCTGTGGAACACCTCTGTACAAATCAAGCGATAAGTTTGACTCAAACTGTGGTTGGCCTAGTTTTGATGATGCTATAGAGGGTGCAGTCAAAAGAGTTGTGGATGCAGATGGAAGAAGAGTTGAGATAGTTTGTGCGAAGTGTGGTGGGCATCTAGGTCATGTTTTTGAAGGTGAGGGTTTTACTGAGAAAAACACTAGACACTGTGTAAACTCCATCTCTTTAAAGCTAGATGCTACAAAAGAGAAAAAAGATGCTAATCTTTCTTATGCTTACTTTGCTGGTGGTTGTTTTTGGGGAGTTGAGTACTACCTAGAAAAACTAGATGGAGTCATAGAGGTTAGCTCTGGTTTTATGGGTGGTCATGTTAAAAACCCGAGCTATTATGAGGTTGTAGCTGGAAAAACAGGGCATCTCGAAGCTGTCGAAGTAGTTTATGACAAAAGTATTATCTCTTATGAGAGTATAGCGAGAACATTTTTTGAGATTCACGACCCAACTCAAGCAAATGGTCAAGGTCCTGATATTGGAGTACAATACCTAAGTGCTGTTTTTGTAGAAAACGAAAAGCAAAGAAGTAGCATAAAAAAACTCATATCTCTTTTATATGAAAATGGCTTGGATGTTGCAACTAAGATATTGCCTTCTGCTGAGTTTTATAAGGCTGATGAATCTCATCAAAACTACTATAAGAAAAAAGGCTCATTGCCATACTGTCATGGATATAAAAAGAGGTTTTAAAGGCTAAGCTAGCCTTTAATCCCATCTGCTCTTGGTTTTATCAAAAAGGAAGAAAATTGTATCATATAGATAACAAAAGGTATGCTCCAAATAAGTGAAGAGTATAGATATAACTCACTCATATACTCTTGAAAAAATGGTATCAAAGCTCTCATAAATGTTGCTAAGATGATGAGTAAAACCATTAGATGCGTATATATATTTGATGTTAGTTTGCGTCCTGTGTGAACCCAAGAGATGATAAGCATCACAACTATATAAGAAAGTCCTATACCGCCACTTGTTATAAAGTGTCTAAAATGATTTATGCCATCTATGTTTGCATCTAGCAGATCCCAAGCCATCATAATATAACCTATACTTAAAAGAACATATATAGATGCTAGGTATATAACATAGGGCTGATTTAGTATAAACTCATCTTCAAGTTTATACTCACTTGTTATACCTAGTATCGCTGTTCCAACTCCAAAACCCAACCAAGCAAGAGCGGAGTTTTGAGGGTAGAAAAACTCAACAATAGTAAAAACAATAAGCATAAAAATAGCTAAGTTTGTTTTTGGAGGGCGAGATATGAAAACATCGTCTATACCTTTATCTTCCATAAGCTCATTTATCGCTTCCATATTGACCCGTCTTAGAGCTAACAAGACTATAACAACTATCGCACCAAGTGCTACTTTTAAAATATCTATACCCTGTGTCTCAACAAAACCTAGCATAGATGCAAAGAACCATACTTCTATGATAAAGAGTGCTACTACCGCATAAGCGATAGAAGCATGTCGCTGAAGCTTATCAAAAACTGCATCTTTTGCAAACCATATTATCCAGCCTAACATCGCTAAGTTTAGTATCGCTGTTAAGTAGATGCCCGTTATATCTATGAGCCAAAAGCTAACTCGCCCTGCTAACCAAAGTATAACAAGATACTTAAGCCGTTTGCCAACAAGCGGAACAAGCCCAGGGAAAAGTTCGGGAAGACCTGTTGCTAAAAAAGCTAAAACTCCCGCTGTGATAAGACCATATAACATCTCATAAATATGCCAAGTCAATAGATCTTGCATAAAAGGTATGTTGATCATACCACTCCAAACAAGCCCCCATAGAACCATACTGATAGCTATATATGGAGCAAGTAGTAAAAATATCGGTCTAAATCCATAAGCTAGATATGGCGGGATATTTTTCTCATCTGAATAATATAAATAATGATTTGTCGCATGTAGTTTTTCTTCTTGTTTTATTTCACTCATTATTTTAGCTCCAATTCAAAAGTATTTATGATCGCTTCATCTTGTAAGATTTTAGCACTTTCATTGTAAACATATTTATCATCTCTTTGTTTTTGAGCTAAGTCGTATGTAAACTTTTTGACTATATGCCCAGGGTCAGCTTTTAGAAGAAGTATCTCATCACTAAGTCGTATAGCCTCCATCAAGTCGTGTGTTATAAAAAGTATGCTTATCTCTTTTTTACTAATCATCTCTACTAGTATGACTTGAAGTTCTTTTTTTAGTCCTATGTCTAAAGCGGAAAAAGGTTCATCAAGAAATAGCAGAGATGGTTTTAAGACTAAAGCCCTTGCAAAGCTAACTCTTTGACGCATCCCACCACTTAAATCTTTTGGAAACTTTTTAAAGTCACTCTCTTCAAGACCAAACTTTATAGCTATCTCTTGCGATTTTGAGATAGCTTCTTTTTTACCTACTCCAGATGCTAACAAACCTAAAGAGATGTTATCTATAACATTTTTCCAAGGTAGAAGCCTTGCATCTTGAAAAGCAAAAGCACTACTTTTAAAGGTGTTGGTAACACTTCCCTCTTCTACATCTAGCAAGTTTGCACAAAGATGTAAAAGTGTAGTTTTTCCACCTCCACTAGGTCCAACTATAGAAAGAACCTCTCCCTTGTTTAGAGTAAAGTTTATATCTCTTAAGATTTCTGTAAAGCCAAAGTGATGATTTAGCTTTTTTACCTCTAACTTCTCCATAGCTCAACCTCTCTTTTTATAGGCTCTAAAACTATATACTCTATAAACATCAGTGAACCTATCATAATAACTACAAGAGCTAGTGCCGTTGGAGTATCCAACTGACTTCTAGCCACTGCAAGACTTGCTCCGATGCCATCACTTGTAGCTAAAAGCTCCGCCATTACAACTATCTTCCAAGCCATACCCAAAGCACTAACCCAAGCAGGAAAAACATAGGAAAATATGTGAGGAAAATAGATATCTAAAAACTTCATGTGCCATGGTAGGTTAAAGCTATCTGCCATCTCTTTAAGGTCGCCATCAAGTGTTCTAGTTCCTTGAAGTGCTCCAACAAAGATGATAGGAAAAGATGCAACTATAACGGTAAATATAACAGTTTCATCGCCCATACCAAACCAAATCATCGCTAAAACTATCCAAGCAATAGGAGGCATCCCAACTAAAATAGTAACTATAGGGCGACTCATCATAGATGCTGTGGCAAAAAAACCAGCGATAAGTCCAAGAGCGGAGCCAAAGACTAAAGATATACCAAAACCTACAGAAGCTCTGTATAGAGTTATCTTTATCTGCTCTAATACCTCTTTGTCTCCAAGCATTGTATATAATGTTTCAAAGGTTTCTAAGGGAGATGGAAGAACTAAATCTCCATAGATTTGGTTTCCCATATCCCAAAAAGCGATAAAAAGAAGTATAGATGCTATAGACCCCCAGCCACTCCAAAGGTAAGCAGGAAAATCTTTTAGTATTTTTAAAACAGACTTCATCTAAGGAGCTTTATAGTAAAAACTATCTTGAGGAAGTTTTCCGCCGATACTCTTAGGGTCTTCTTCTTTTAAGATGTCAAAGAAAAACTCTATCTTTTGCTTAGCATCTATGGCCGCTACACTCTTCATATTTATATGAGATATAGAGTCGCTTACTCCATCTTCACTTAACATCTCTATCTCTCCAGCGACTAAAACACCTGCTTCTTTTGGGTTTGACATATACCATGAAAGGGATTTATCATACTCTTGCATAAAACGAGAGATGACTTTTTTATCTTTCATCCCTTCTAAAACTGCCATGCCAGCTTGAGGAATATCTTTACTCGTATGAAATACTCTTGCCCATTCATCTTGTAGGTCAACACTTCTATAAAGCTCGGGAGCAACTATACTGATAGGAAATGATTTGGTTTTACGAAGAGCTACTGAGATGGCAGGTTCTGCTAAAAGTGAGTGGTCTATCCTTCTCATGATGAGCATCTGCATCGCATCTATGGGGCTTGCAACATACACTAGTTCAAAATCTTTTTTAGGGTCTAAACCCTGTTTTTTTAGTAGCTGTTTAAAGACTATGTCTGGCATATCAGCACGAAAAGGAACGGCAATTTTTTTACCTTTAAACTCTTTTAATGTCTTTATATCTTTATCTCTACTTATCATACCAAGAATGCCCCAAACTGAAACATTTAAAAGTTTTATATCTACGCCCTTGTTATTTAAGATTGCTGCTGTGTTTGTAGGAATCGCTACAAAATCAACATCTCCTTTTATAACGATAGCTCTTAGCTCATCTGGGTTTTTCCATAGCCTAAACTCAACTTTTTTTGCTACATCTTTTAGGGCATCTCTTTTTATCATGTGTAAAATCGGATGAGATACTGATGCAAATGGACCTGCAATAACTATCTTTTCAAGCCTTGCATCCCCTTGCAATGAACCTATACAAAATAGTATTGTAAATATCCCTATATTTATTGTTTTTTTCATTCAAAATTCTCCTATGTGAAATAATTGCCACATAATAGCATGTTGATATTAATTATCATTGACTTTTGTCAATGTTAGAATTATTTTAAGAATAAAGTATTTTGAAGTGTATAGATTTAGACTCTTCCCTAAGATAGGCAAGAGTCTAACTGAAAATTCATCTTTAAGTTTACTTTGTATCTATATATCAGCATGTCATAGGAGGTGCCATACTCTTCATTGATATATAAAATTCACATAACACTCAGAAGAGTGCCTTCATATATATTTTTTATATTTTTTTATATTTTTGACCTCCTCAAATTATTTAAATTTAACTGCTTACAGGGCTTGCCATTAAATCCTTTTATCTTCTTTTTATTGTTAAATACAAGCATTGCGAGTCTCCAAAAATTTGTTAAACTCTAGTTCTACACTAGAAGCACCTCTTCGTGTACATATTAAAGGTATATCTTGTTTTTTAGCAGATTTTTTGAAATAACTCATAGAGTTATGTTTTAAAAAGTCTGTTAGCATGATGACCGCATCTGTGTTTGCAGGTATCTTTTTATGCGAGGTTGAGTTTCTTCTTGAATCCCAATGAGTTGTTTTTGTTGCTCCAAGCGACTTTAGTAGATCCATTATATTGGTTATTTTGTCTCCACCGATAAGTAATATCGACATCCAATCTCCTTTTTGATAATTGTT
>JAERRX010000090.1 GCA_016735225.1 Sulfurimonas sp.
AACTTAGTATAGACTCTATAAAGTAAAGGACTTTGTATATCCCCATGAGAGTGTAAGGTCTTTTTATCATTATAAAAAAGAGTTACAGGTTGTGCATCTATACTATATACATCGGTATTTGGAAATATTTTTTTTAAATTAAAATCATGATTGCCCTCTATATAGATAACTTCTATCTTTTTTGATATATTATTTATAGCATCTATGATTTGAGAGTTTATTTTGTAAGTATATGGAACATTGCCAAAAAGGCTATCAAAGATATCTCCCATCAAAATGAGCTGAGTTGGGCATAATCTATCTTGTTTTATATCTAGTATAAGGTCTAAAAGTTGTGGTCTTGTGTGAGAATAGTGTGCATCTGATATGACAAATGCACCCTCTTTTAGCTCTAGGTTATGGGACATAAGCTATATTTGGTATCCCATCTTTTTGACATAAGCCCATCATAATATTGGCATTTACAACTGCTTGAGAAGAAGCCCCTCTCATAAGGTTATCTATCGCACTAGATATAAAAAGCATATTTCCTTTTTGTTTTACAAAAAGGTCACAAAAGTTAGTTCCTGCAACATTTTTCATATCAACAGGATTTTGGCTAACTCTTACAAATGGTTCTTTTTCATAGTAGCTTTTTAAAAGTTCAAAAGCATCAAAGTCTTGACTCACTTGAATATAGATAGAAGAAAGCATACCACGAGTCAGAGGAACTAGATGCGGTACAAAGTTTACTTCATCAAATGACACACCAAGCTTTACAGCTATCTCTGGTGCATGTCTGTGCATCATGGGGTTGTATGCAAAAAGGTTATCATTTACATTTACAAAGTGTGTGACTTCGCTTAGTTTTTTACCAGCTCCGCTAACACCTGTTTTAGCATCTATGATGATAGGTGTATTTTTTACTCTTTTGTCCATAAATGGAAGTAGAGCTAAAAGTGCTGATGTTGGAAAGCATCCAGGGTTTGCAACAAGCTTAGCAGATGCCACCTCATCTCTAAACATCTCTGGAAGCCCATAAACAACATGGTCTAGGTTTAAAGCATCTGTATGTGGAGTATAAAACTCTTCATAAAGTTTTTGAGGAAGTCTATAGTCTGCGGACAAGTCAACAACTTTTACATCTTTTGCCATCAACTCTTTTACATAAACCATCGCTGTTTTATGTGGAAGTGCTAAAAAAACAAGCTCACAACATAAAGCACACTCATCAACAGATGCTTTTTGAACTTGCATCTCACATACACCATTTAAAGATGGATGTATCTTATCTATGCTTGTCTTTCCCTCAGAATTTGCTAGATAGTTTAGCTTAAATGTTGGATGATTTATAACTATCTTAACAAGTTCTAAGCCTGTATATCCACTAGCCCCGATGATGCCTACATTAATCGCACTCAAAAACTATCTCCTGATATTTCACTTCATCTATCTCATACTCTTTTTCTCCGCCAGGTAGTTTAACCTTTACCTCGTCGCCCTCTTCTTTACCTAAAAGTTGTCTTGCTAGTGGTGAGCCAAAAGATATAAGTCCCATATCTGGGTTTGATTCGCATCCGCCCACTATAGTATAGGTCAGTTCTTCATCGCTATCCATGTCAGTCATCACAACAGTAGAACCAAAGCTAATCTTTGCATGTTCTAGCTCACTAGGATCTACAATGCGTGAATTTCCTAAAATTCCTGCTAGTTCTGCCAAGCGATGATCTACATTTTTTTGTGCCTCTTTTGAAGCATGGTATTCAGCATTTTCTTTTAAATCGCCATGCTCCAAAGCCTCTTCTATATCTTTAACGATCTGCGGTCTTTGCACTTCTTTTAAGTTTTTCACTTCTGCTTGTAATTTTTCATAGCCAAACAGAGTCATAGGTTCTACTCTTTGCATAATTTTCTCTTTTTCACCATCAAGGGGTGTTTAGTATTTTTAGTTTTATGATTATAGCAAAATTTTAGCTAGGCAAGAGTTAGTCTGTAAAAAGTTTATCAACTCATTAAGGTTTTTGCGAAGTTCTTAGCACAAGCTCTACCTGTTATCTTAAGGTCTAGTGCTAATGAGATAGGTCTTCTAAGGTAAGTCGTGTTTTCTTTACAACACTTTTTCTCAATCTTGCTCTTTGTGCATCAGACAGAGCGATAAGTCCAATTTTTCCTAAGGTACCATCTTTTCCTATCATATTTTCTGACATAAAAAGTTTTATATATTTAGACATTGCTAGAACTTTAGTACGGTGTGAATTTTTAGTGTAAAAGAAAAGACTTCGTGAAATAGGATATTTTCCACTTGAGATACTCTCTGGAGTTGGTAAGACACCATTTACTTTTGCCCCTTGTACTTTATCATCGTTTTCCATTAAGAAAGAGTATCCAAAGATTCCAAAAGCTGCTTTATTTTTATTTAATTTTTTAACAATTAAATTATCATTTTCACCACTTGGAACATAAACACCATCTGTTCTGATTTTTTTATATTTTTTATAGGCTTTATTTCTAACTTTATTAGCCTTATATAAAGAAGTATAGACGGACATTTTTTTAGTTTGACCTTTTAAAATCATATCTTCAAAAGCATCTCGTGTCCCTGATGATCTAGGAGGACCATAAATGATAATTTCTCTATTTGGAAGTGAAGAATCTATTTGAGACCAATTTGTATAAGGATTTTTAACTAAATAAGAACCATCTTTTGATGGTACTTCAGCAGCAACAGCTAAAAGTAGTTGTTTTTTAGTAAGACTAAAATGTGGATTTGATTTTGCATGAGCAAAAGCAATCCCATCAAAACCGATAACAGCTTCTGTAATATCTCTAACACCATTCCTTTTACAAAATTTAAATTCAGATATTTTCATCCGTCGAGAAGCATTTGTAATATCTGGAGTATTCATTCCATTACCAGCACAGAAAAGTTTCATACCACCACCTGAGCCTGTTGATTCTACAATTGGAGTAGGATAAGAAGTAGTAGCACTTAGTTCTTTGGCAACAGCAGAAGAAAATGGATAGACAGTTGAAGAACCAACAATTTTAATTTGGTCTCTTGCATTTAACGATGCCACTAAGGCAGATGTAGCTACAAGTGTAAGAGCTATTTTTTTGAGAGTTTTCATAAAAATTCTTTGTTTTTAATTTTAAATTAGAGAAATTGTAAGCTAAATAAATTACTACTGGGTTACCTTAAATAATTTATAATTATATGGGTGCAATTTCAAACAAAAATAAGTTGTGGATTATCTTTGCATAGCACAGGTTTTATTCCGTCCTGTCTTTTTTGCCTCATACAACCCCTCATCTGCCAAGCCGATTAATGTCTCTTGAATATCGCCTTTTTGATACTGAGCAACTCCTGAACTTATTGTTTTGTGTCCAACCGTAGCAAAATCATACTCATACACACATACTCGAATCTTTTCTGCAAGAGATATGGTATTTTCAAGGGAACATTCGGGCAATATGACAATAAACTCTTCACCACCCCATCTACCAAGAATATCTGTTTCTCTTATCTTCTTTTTTAGTAGATTTGAAAATTCTTTTAAAAATATATCTCCTATATTATGCCCATAAGTATCATTTACCATTTTAAAATAATCAATATCAATAATAATAATTGAAAATGTTCTCTCATATCTCTTAGATTGTGCGATATATTCAGTAAAAATATTTTCTATTTTCACACGATTGTATGTTTGTGTAAGTTTATCTGTGATAGAGATCTGTTCTATTCTTTTTTTATCCGTTATATTTTCCGAAATAGAGGTAAACTCTTTTATATTTCCATCTTTATCTAAAATTGGTGAAATTGAATTACTAAGCCAATAGTTTTCACCCTCTTTTGTTTTATTACAAAATTCACCCTTCCAAAGTTTTTTCTCCAATAAGTCTTTCCACAATGTTTTAATTTTACTCTTATCGGTAATCCCTGATTGTAACATACGATGATTTTTACCTAGTAACTCTTGATCGCTATAACCACTTACTTGACAAAAAGCTTTTGATACATAAGTAATATTTCCAGCCATATTAGTGCTACTTACTATGACATGCTTATCTACTATTTTGATGTAAGTTTGCATTGTATCTTTAGCATCTTTTAGTTCTTTTGTCCTTTTAGTTATAGTTTCTTCCATAGATTTGTTCAGTTTATCAATTTTTACAGTTTTTCGTTCTAAATTTTGTATCAGAGAGACTCTTTGTTTGCTGATTTTAGAATTTATAACTGCAATCACAATAAGAAACAGAAGCAACAGCAAGATCAAAATATTATAATCTTGAATAAATTTTTCCAAATTTGACAAAGTCTTTTTGATATTGTAATAATTTTCAATAGAAAAATTTACTGTAAATACTGCTATAATTTTACCATCTTGGATAATGGGATGCTGATAAGTAAACCATATTCCAGCACTACCATTTTTAAAATACACATCCTTTTTTTCAATAAATATTCTCTTCCAATCTTCGTTTAGAGGTTCAAAATCATCATATATACTGTATTCATCATGATTATCACCATAAGCTAATACTTTGTAAGCGATAGAGTGATCAACAGGAGGCAGGAGAATATAAAGTTCATTATATGTAGAAGATTCGTAACTTTTTAATATTTCGTTGAGTTCATCTTGATTGATTGCATTATCAAGAAAACTATCTAATGAAAAATTTGGAAATTTTTCTTGAAATTGTTTATCGATTGTATCAGCTACATCTTTTATGTTTTCTATATGAACATGAAAGAGATCTTTTTGTACCTCTTTTATCGTACCGTAGATTCTGTAGAAAATAAAAAGTCCTATTATTACTATCAATAATAATAATATATTTAATACACTTGATAAGTTAATCTCAGAGAGTTTCAATATTGCTCCATATTTTTAAATAAAAGCGGTAATTATACCAACAATGTGCTTAAGCATTAAAATATATAATCTAAATAAAGAGGATTGTCAATAAAGTCATCTTTTACATTTTCAAAAAATAAGCCGTGTTTTACTTGAAGTGCTGTATAATTATAGTTAGTTTTATAATCAACTCTTTGTTGAACTTGAAAAGAGTTAAATACCTCACTTTCGCACCTAAACCCAAGCATTTTTTGAGTCACATCCTGCAATATACTGAATTATAGAGCTTAAAAATTATAATTACACCCCTGTAATTGAATATCCACTTTTTTGATATACTTTAAAATCCATCTTCATGCAAAGGAAAAATAAAGATAAATAAATACTAAGATATTGTCTTGTTGATATTTGATTTAAGCTAAATCTTTGAAATTATTGATACAATTATATACAATATGAAGAATTTATATGGAGATGCACAAGTATGACAACCTACAGACTAAGCAAAACTAGCTTAAAAGTATGAAATTTAGATTATTTTTTTTATTATTTATAGCACTTACAATCAATACTGTGGCTAGCTCAAATATTTTTACTCCCCAAGAGATGGAGCCTTTAACAAAAGAGGAGAGTGATTTTTTAATACAACATAAGAAATTTAAAGTTCACATGGAAGACAATTATGCTCCATATTCAACTATAGACAACAATGGAAATTTTGTAGGTTATTCAGTTGATTATGCAAATATGTTAGCTTCTAAACTTGGAATTGAATTTATATATAATAAAGATGAAGATTGGAATGAAGCAGTCAATAATTTTAAAACTAAAAAGATCGATATAATAGCTCAAGCAATAAACACTAAAGAGCGACAAAAATTTGCTTTATTTACACAAAACTATATGACATATAACCAAAGTATAGTAGTAAAAAAAAGAAATATCAGCCTAAATACTTTAGAAAAGCTAGATGCTCACAAGGTTGGCATCATTAGTGGATTTTACACCCAAGATATTGTAAGAAAATATCATCCTAAAATAAAGCTTATAGGTTTTTCAAATAATGAGTTACTCTTAAATGCACTAATATTAAACAAAGTCGATGCCATCTTTGCCACACATCAAGTTATACAATACAAAATTAATCACCTCTTGCTAGATGAGATTATAAGTATTCCTGCCTTGAACAACACAAAGATTGATCTTATGAATGAAGCATTTGCCATCAATAATAATTTGCCACTTCTGCATAGTGCTTTGAAAAAAGCACTTAATTCAATATCTACTGAGTCTAAAAATAAGTTAAAATCAAAATGGTTTGATAAATCAAAAAAAATCAAACAAGAGACTATAGAACTTACAAAGAATGAAAAAGAGTATCTATGGAAAAAACAAGAGATAAAAATGTGTGTAGATCCAGACTGGATGCCATTTGAATTGATCGAAAATGGTGAGTATATTGGTATTGTTGCAGATATATATAGGCATATAAAAGATTCATTTCATATACCTATAAAACTTGTAGTTACAAAAAGATTTGATGATTCGCTAACGTTAGCACAAAAAAGGGAGTGCGATATACTTAGTGCGGCCGCATGGACTCCACAAAGAGAAAAGTATCTTAACTTTACAAAAACATATCTACAATTCCCGCAAGTTATAGTAACAAAAGCAGATGAGGTATTTATTGAAAATTTCAAAGATATTATAGATAAAAAAATAGGTGCAAAAAAAGGCTCCTCAGTGATAGAGCTGCTAAAAGACAAATATCCTAGTGTAAATTTAATCGAAATTGACTCTATGAAAGATGGCTTAGAAAAAGTAAGTAGTGGAGAGCTATATGGGTTTATAAACACAACAGCAACAATCAGATATGCAATAGCAAAATATGGAACACTAAACCTAAGAATTGCATCAAAAGTTGGCATCGACTATAAGATAAATATTGGAGTAAGAAACGATAGTCCCGAACTGCTAAGTATTATGAACAAAACCATTGACAATATAGATAAAAATAAAATACAAGAGATTAAAAAAAAATGGATCGCTACAAAATATGAAAAGGTAGTAGATTATACTATTGTTTGGGAAATATTAATTGCTATGTTTATTGTTAGTTTATTTATGCTTTACAGACAATATCTTTTAAATAAAACAAATCAAGAGTTAGAGATTGCAAAGCTAAAAGCACAAGCTTCAGATAAAGCAAAATCACAATTTCTCGCAAACATGTCACATGAGATAAGAACACCAATGAATGGAATAATAGGCATGTCGCATTTGGCTTTGCAGACCAAGCTAAATGATAAACAAAAAAGCTATATAGAAAAAATAGATATAAGTGCAAAATCACTTTTAGGCATAATCAACGATATACTAGACTTTTCTAAGATAGAAGCTGGAAAATTAACTCTAAAAAAAGTTTATTTTAATCTTCCTAGTTTGATTGGAGAGGTTGAAGAGCTGATGAGTTCTAAAGTTGATAAACAGAAGGTTGGATTAAATATAAACTATTGTCAAACTTGTAGTGTTAATTTTAATGCTGACAGTTTAAGAATAAGACAAATACTTATAAACTTAATAGGAAATGCTATAAAATTTACACAAAATGGTAGTATCAGTTTAAATATACTAAGAATTAAAAAAGATAGATATAGGTTTGAAATAATCGACACTGGTATAGGACTAAGTGAAGAACAACAATCAAAACTATTTCAATCTTTTTCTCAAGCAGATGAAAGCACTACAAGAAAATATGGTGGAACTGGACTAGGACTTGCAATATCTAAACAACTAACAGAGTTGATGGAAGGTAAGATTTGGTGTGAGAGTAAAGTAGATATTGGAAGTAAGTTTATATTTGAAATAAAGCTTCAAGAGTTATCAGATGAGATCGAAGTAGGTAAGGATACTATGAGTCCTCTAAACAATATTAAACTATTAAGAGGAAATGAAATACTTCTAGTCGAAGACAATGAGATAAATCAAGATATAATAATAGGCTTACTTGAGGATAGTGGCATATATTTAACTGTGGCTAACAATGGTCAAGAAGCAGTAAATCTTATAAAGAACAATAGATACAACCTAATTCTTATGGATATACAGATGCCCATTATGGACGGAATAGAAGCCACTAAAATAATAAAAAATATCGATAGTTCCATACCAATAATAGCCTTAACAGCAAATGCTATGACAACAGATATAGAGCAAACAAGAGCGATTGGTATGGATGAATACTTAAGCAAACCTATAGATATTAACAGTCTCTATAATATGCTTTTTAAATATCTAAAAAAATATCCAGATGAGGCAAGATCAATAACTCATACTATAGATAAACCAAAAACAAGCAGTTTTATCGATACTCTAAGTCTTGATAAAAATCTTGCTTTAAATTTAATAGATGGAAATGAGAAGCTATATATAAAGATTTTAACAAGATTTTTAAAATATAAAGATATAAAACCAGAAGAGCTTTCTGAGAAGGAACTTGGTGTAGTTGTTCATACGATGAAAGGTCTAAGCTTAAATGTAGGGGCTATAAAATTAAATGAAATATCAGTAAAACTAGACTCTACAAAAGATAGAGGGTTATTGGCTAGTTTTGTTGATGAATTAAAAAAGGTATGTGAAGAGATAGAACAAATATTGGAAAATACCGAAGTAGATAAAACAAAAATTGATGCTAAAATAGAGCTAAGTAAAAATAAAAAAGAGCAGCTTTTTTATGAGTTAAAAGCGGCCATATACTCGATGCTACCTAAACGATATAAGAAAGTTTTATCAAAATTTGAAATATATAAGTTAAATACTGTTGATGATAAGATGATTGAAAACATTAGAACAGCACTTGATAGATATGATCTAGAAAAAGCTAAGTCTTACTTTAAAGGTTAAATAGCACTACCCCAATCAAAGGAGTTTAGCAGTTTTGAAAAGTTCTTAGGACTAAAGAGTTTGACAAATGAGTTTTAAATCGCCAATTTAACAAGATTTAATATGCTATACTTTCGCAATATTAGACCAACATACACAATTAATCACAATAGATATAGAGAATATGAAAACAGATAAAACCTCCAGACTAGACTTACTTATAACCCAACTTGACTTAAATGAGCATATAGAGCAGTTTAAAAGCTTTTTTTCTCGTGAAAATACTTTATATATTGAGGGTGATCAAGAGCTTCATTTTCGTTATATAAAAGCACTAGATGCTATGGAGTTTAAAGCCCCACCAAAGGTAGATGAGTTTACAACTATAAAAGGGCATCTAAAAAAGAGAGGTGTTTTAAGGTTTGAGCAGATATTTGAAATAGTGAAAATTGTACGATATTTTCGTTACTTTAAAAAGCGTGAGTTAAACGGCATCATCGGCGAATGGATGAGTAGGTTTGTTGTTGATGAGAAGTTTAATGAGGTTGAAAAGTACTTTAGAGTAGATGGTCGCTTTGAAGAAAACCTAGATGAAACACTTTTTGGTTTAAGCAAGAGGATTCAAGAACACAAAAATAATATGAGTGGCACACTTAAGAGAATGATGTCAAGTGCAAAACTAAGCTCTTACCTAGTTGATACACAGGTGCATCTTGTAAATGATGAAGAGTGTCTTTTGGTAAGAGGTGGTTTTAACCATGTTTTAAAGGGTGCTTTACTCGGGAGAAGCACTAGTGGTTTTTTCTATGTTTCTCCAGACTCTATCTTAAAAGCAAAAGAGCAGATACGATATATAGAGCAAGAAAGAGAGGCGATATTTTATACCTATGCCAAAGAGTTTTCCTCTACTTTAGGAGAGCTACAGCCCTTTATAAACTTTATAGATAAAGAGTTTACAAAGTTTGACAACTACCAAGCAAGAGTTCTTTTTGCTAGAAGTAAAAACCTTCAGATACTCAAGTCAAAAAAAGATGCTAAAATCATCCTGCATGACTTTGTACATCCCGCCCTTCATAAAGCAAAGCCTGTAACAGTAGACTTTAGTAAAAATATACTTATGATAACTGGTGTAAATGCTGGTGGGAAAACTATGTTGCTTAAGTCCATTTTAGCTGCTTCACTCATGGCAAAATATATAATTCCTATGGGTATCAATGAAAACAAATCTCACATAGGCTCATTTAAAAATATCCTCTCCATTATAGATGACCCACAAAATGTTAAAAATGATATATCAACCTTTGCTGGTCGTATGCAAGAGTTTTCTAAGATATTTGAGCATAGGTCGGCTTTAGTCGGTATAGATGAGATAGAACTCGGAACAGATAGCGATGAGGCAGCGGCACTTTTTAAAGTGATACTAGATGACTTGATAAAAAGAGGTCAAAAGGTCGTTGTGACTACACACCATAAGCGTCTTGCTGCTCTTATGGCTGATAGAGATGATGTTGAGCTGATGGCTGCTATATATGATGAAGAGTTAAGGATGCCAACTTATGAGTTTATGCAGGGCATCATTGGCAAAAGTTATGCCTTTGAAACTGCTAGTAGATATGGTATCTCAAACACTCTAGTTAAAGAAGCAAAGAGCATCTATGGCGACAACAGCGAAAAACTAAATCTCCTCATAGAAAGAGGTTCTCAACTTGAACGAGAGCTTAAACAAAAACACAAAAAAGTTGATGATAAGCTAGAAAACTTAAGAGTTAAAGAGCTAGAACTAAAACAACTAAAAGAAAATATATTTTTAGAATTAAATGAGCAAAAAGATGCTTTAAAAAGCAGCTATGCAGTTGCGATAAACCAAGCCAAAAATGCAGCAAAAGCAGGGGATACAAAAGCGATACATCGTGCGATGGATAGGGCAAATAAAAAACTACCTCAAGAAACAAAAGCAAAAGAGCTTAGAGATATAAAGTTTACTCTAGGTCAAGAGGTAAAATACCACTCTAAAAAAGGGGTAATTGTCTCTATGCGAGATAAAAAAGAAGCTACTGTGGAGATAGAGGGGATGAGAGTTAGAGTAAAAACCTCCCACCTAAAACCAACAAAGATAATAAAACAAAAACCAACAACAAATATCAAAGTAAATGTTCAAAAAAAAGCTGGACTAAAGTGCGACCTTCACGGCATGAGAGCCGATGAAGCAACAGAGGTACTAGATAAGTTTATCTCAGATGCTCTTATATCTGGCTGGGACGAGGTTATTGTCTATCATGGCATAGGAACAGGAAAGCTATCTTTTGCAGTTAAAAACTTTTTGTTGGCTCACCCTAGTGTTAAAAAGTTTGATGATGCACCTCAGCATATTGGTGGATTTGGTGCAAAAATAGTAACTCTTTAATATAAATTGTGCTAAAATAAAACTATCACAACATAAAGAGAAACGATGAAAATACTACTTACTTTACTACTTATGCTTAGCCTATCAGATGCATCTAAGCTTGATAAGTTTGCTTCTGACTTTAACTACAGCAGAGACTATAGCTCTGCTTTAAAAACAGCAAAAAAACAAGACAAACTTATAATGCTTGTTTTAGTTAGCAGGTCATGCCCTTGGTGTGAAGAGTTTGAGAAAAATACTTTAAGCTCCTCTTTTATTGGAGCTAAAGTAGATGCAAGCTTGGTTCCTCTCATAATGAACAACACTCTTGATGCAAGTCGTTATCCTAAAAAATTTTACTCCAAACAGGTTCCAAGCATAGCCTTTATAAACCCTAAAACACAAACAGTAGTTTATGAAACCCTAGGCTATATGAACAAAAAGACTTTTTCTCAAGAGATAGATATAGCTTTAGAAAAATATGCAAAAAAATAAAAAAGTTGCCATCATAGGTGGTGGTGCATCTGGTCTTTTATGTGCAGTTTTTTGTGCAAAAAACTCTTTAGAAGTCGATATTTTTGAGCAAAACGCTAAGTGTGGTAAAAAGATTCTTGTTTCTGGAAACGGTAGATGCAACATCACAAATATTAAGCTAAGCGCAAGAGACTACTTTGGTGAAAATCCTGACTTTGCTAGGGATGCCCTAGATAGTTTTGGCTTCAAAGAGTTTAAAGAGTTTGCTTTGAGTATAGGTCTTGTTCTTAATGTTTTAGATGATGGTAGATGCTACCCTATGAGCAACGAGTCCAAAAGTGTAGTTTCTCTTCTTCTAAGCTATGCTAAAAACTTAGGTGTTAATATATATACCGATACAAAAATAAGAGATATAAAAAGTTTAACTCAAAAGTATGACTCTGTTGTTGTTGCTACTGGTTCACAATCAGCGGAGCATCTAGGTGGAAATGATGATGGGCTTAGGTTTGCTAAAGAGTTTGGACACAAGATCATTCCTGTCTATCCATCTTTAGTACAGCTTCATCTAAACTCAGCCGTAGCACACAAGATGAGCGGAACTAAGACCTCAGGAGAGGTCACCCTACTTGTAAATAACAAAAAAGATATTACTACTTTAGGTGATATTTTATTTACATCTTATGGTGTTTCAGGTTTTGGGATTTTGGATATATCACAAAGGGCTAGTTTAGCATTGATGGAGTTTAGTAGGGTAGATATTAGTATAAACCTCCTTCCATCTTTTGACTCTCAAAAATTATCTGCTCACATCTCAAAACTATCACAACAAACACAAGACTTTTTAATACTAGATATTTTAGTAGGACTTGTTCCACTTAAAATTGCAAAAGGTTTGCTCCAAAGCCTAGAGATAAACATAGATACACCAGCAAAGCAACTAAACACTAAGCAATGCAAAAAGATAGCAAACCAGATGCTAAACTGGCGTTTTGAAGTTAATGATACTCATGGATTTCGCCATAGCGAAGTTAGCGGTGGTGGGGTCGATACAAGTGAAATAGACCCAAAAACTATGGAGTCTATGAAAAAAAATAACCTTTACTTTTGTGGAGAAGTTCTCGATATTGTGGGAAAAAGAGGAGGCTACAACTTTGCCTTTGCATGGGCTAGTGCTTATGTTTGTGCTAGAGATATATCTAAATAGCCGATAGATAGAGGTATCTAATGATATACTTTAGATACAGCAACTACTTTAAAAAGGATGATCATGCAGATAAATAAACTAAAAACTTTAGATATTTTAAAGAGTGATAGATGAGTATTAAGCCAAAACTAAACCTATCAATACTTATATACTCTCTAGCTTCAGGTGGTGCAGAAAGAGTTGTGTCTATCTTGCTAGAGGAGTTAAAAGAAAAGTTTAACATAAGACTTGTTTTGATGAATGATACTATTTTTTATGATCTGCCTATAGATATACCCGTTGTTTATCTTGAGCATTCAGATGCTACAGAAAGTGGTTTGTTTAAACTGCTAAAATTACCACTATTAGCATTAAAATATAAAAAGCTTTGTAAAAGTAATGATATAGATATTAGTTTATCATTTATGAATAGACCAAACTATATAAATATATTAGCAAAATTATTTGGAAGCAGAGTTAAAACTATAATTAGTGAAAGAGCTATGCCATCCTTACAGCATAAAAATGGTGTGCAAGGACTTATAAATAAAACTTTAATAAACTTTTTATATGCTAAGGCTGATGTAATCACTGCTAACTCTAAGGGTAATAGTTTAGACCTAGTTAAAAATTTTAGATGTAGAGATGTAGTAACTATAAACAATCCTTTTGATATAGATAAAATACAAAGTTTATATAAGGAAGAGGTTGTTTTAGAAAAAGATAGATTTACATTTATAACCGTAGGCAGACTTGACAGCGGTAAAAATCATAAGTTGATACTAGATGCTATAAAAGATTTGGATGCTCGGCTTTATATAATAGGTGATGGGGAGTTAAGGGAATTTTTAGAAAAACAGATAATAAAAAGTGATTTACAAGATAAAGTTATATTATTGGGCAGACAAGCAAATCCATACAAATATTTAAGACAAGCAGACTGCTTTTTATTTAGTTCCAACTATGAAGGTTTTCCAAATGTTTTGCTAGAGGCTTTAGCTTGTGGACTTCCTATCATAAGCACAGACTGCCAAAGTGGACCTAGAGAGATATTGGCTCCTGATAGTGATATTTGTTTTGAGCTTAAAGACGACATAGAGTTGGCAAAGTATGGAGTATTGACACCTGTAAATAATGCTCAAAAACTAAGCGAAGCGATGGAGTTGATGATGAGAGATGTTAAGTTGAGAGATGAGTACACTAAAAAAGCTAGAGCTAGATCTAGTGAATTTGACAAGAGTGTTATTTTGAGTGAGTGGATAGGGGTTTTATGAAGTATGATAAAGCCATCACTGCGAGGAAAACCTATCATTGCGAGGAACGAAGCAATCTTTAAATGATGAGTTCTTTAGTTTATGCTATAATAATTATTAAAAAATTAATTCAAATTATAATTGATAGCTTAGTCAAAAGGATGAAAGATGGGTGTATTGAAAATAAAAGAGCTAAACTATACTTATGATGACTATAAAATATGGGAAGGGGATTGGGAACTAATAGATGGGTTGCCGATCTCTATGGCACCAGCACCTATGATAAAACATCAAAGTTTAGAATTTAGATTTGCTAAGCTGTTTGATGATCAGATTGAAGATTGTGAGAGATGTGAAGTTCTTAGTGAAGTTGATTATAAAGTAAGTGATGATACAGTTTTAAGACCAGATGTAGTGGTTATATGTGATGAACCAAATGATGCTTACCTTACAAAAGCACCAGAGATTGTTGTGGAGATCATAAGTAAATCAACTGCAAAAAGAGATGAAAAATATAAGTTTGAGATATATGAAAGAGAAAAAATAAGCTACTATATATTGGTGTATCCAGATGAACTAATAGCAAAAGTATACAAGCTAGAAAGTGGCAAATATGATAAGCAAGGTGATTTTTATAAGCAAAAATACAGGTTTGACAATACTACTTGCAAGCCTGAAATAGATTTCAATAATCTATTTGAAAAGTATAGAAAATAATATAATAGGAAGTGGGTTTGAGATGAGTTTAAGAGATTATGATAGAATGTTATATTCTTATATTAAAGGAATTTGTTAGTTGAATAAAATAAAAGAGATTTTAACTCTAAAAGAAAATAGTTTAAATGTAAAATATTTTGTATTGTTGATGCTTTTAGCATTTATGTTTAGTGTGGGTGTTCGGTATATCTGGATAGATGCCTTTGCTGATGTTGAGAGCTTTAAATGGCTTGGGCAGTTGATGATAAACACTAATGATGGGTATTTTTATGCTGAGGGTGCTAGAGATATCTTGAGTGGTGTTTCTCAGCCCAATGACCTCTCTCCTATAAAGACTCCACTTTCTGGACTTACTGCAACTTTAGCGAGTTTTTTACCTATATCTTTTGAAACATTGATACTATGGATGCCCGGAGTAATTGGCTCACTTTTAGTTGTGCCTATTATGCTTATTGCTAGAGTTTTCAAGCAAGATGTTTTAGGTTTTAGTGCTGCTCTTTTGGGTTCTATTGCTTGGAGTTATTATAACCGTACTATGATGGGCTACTATGATACTGACCTTTTAGTTGTGGTCTTGCCTACATTTGCAGTATGGGGTGTTTTGTATGCATTAAAACATGAAGATAGCGATAGTTTTCTTATAGCTCCTATATTTGCCCTGCTTGCTATGAACTGGCATGGTGGAATGGTGCATATAGTAAATGGTATATTTATTATGACACTTTTATATACACTTGTCTATGAAAGAAAAAACCTCTACTATTATAAATTTTTAGCTGTTTTTGTGATCGCTCTAACGACTCTGCCTATGTTCGTGAAGTTCGCTCTTATGATAGCTTTAGTTGTTATTTTTCATATTTTTAGAAAAAAACTTAGTGAAAAAACTATTATAGGTATAGTAGCTTTTAGCGCATTGGTCTATTTGGTTTTTGGTGGGTTTAGCTGGATAGTAGGAATACTAAACAATGCTTATGTAACAAGACTTTTAGTAGCAGATGAGCTTGACTTAGCCTCTTTAAAGTTCTTTGGAGTAGTAAACACAGTTAGAGAAGCAGGACATATACCATTTGAAACTTTTGCAAACCGCATCAGTGGAGATACTATCTCGTTTTGGTTTAGTGTTGTTGGTTATTTTTTACTGCTTGTTCGTTATAGACTTTTGATACTAAGCTTACCTATGGTTGTTCTTGGCTTTTTTGCCCTTCAAGGTGGTCTTAGGTTTACTGTTTTTGCGGTGCCGTTTATGGCTCTTGGCTTTAGTTATTTTACTTTTTTAGTGGCTAAGTATCTTGAGATGGCATTTGCTCAAAATATTAAAGTTTTTGCGAAGTATGCTTTTGTAGCTATAGCAACTATTGCAGTTTTATATCCAAATATTAAGCATATTCAAGGCTATAGAGTACCAACAGTATTTACCAAAGATGAGGTTAAGGTCCTTGATGCTCTTGGCAAACAAGCTAGTAGAGAGGACTATGTAATATCATGGTGGGACTATGGCTATCCTATACGCTACTATGCTGATGTAAAGACCATCATAGATGGCGGAAAACATAGTGGAATTGTAAACTTTCCAGTTAGCTTTGCTCTAACTCATAACCAAACTGCTGCTGCAAATATGGCAAGACTTGATGTTGAGTTTACAGAAGCCGACTACAAACAAAGTTGTGGTGCATCTATAGAGTGTATGCTAAAGGCATACAATGTAAAAAAACCAAATAATTTTTTAAACTCTTTAAATGCTAAAGATATACAAAGACCTGCAAAAACTAGAGATATTTACTTCTATCTTCCAAACAGAATGATGAGTATCTTTCCAACTATCGATATGTTTAGTAACCTAGATATATTGAGCGGAGACAAGGGTTCAAGAGCATTTTTTTATATGTCTAAAAACTTTAAAGAGACCACAAAGACTATTGACCTAGGACAGGGAATCATCCTGCATAAACAGGGGGGAAAGATACAGATAGGAGACCAGACAACAGGTGTAAAAAACTTTGTAGTGACTAAGTATGATGAAAAAGGGATCTTACAAAAAAACGCACAAACCATAAACCCGCAAGCAAAAGTATCTGTAATATTTATGAAAAATTACAATCAGTTTTTAGTCCTTGATGATAGAATGTATAACTCAAGCTATATTCAACTCTTTGTCTTAGAAAACTATGATAAAGATCTGTATGAGCCAGTTATCTTAACTCCTCTTGCTAAAGTTTATAAGTTAAAGATTTAGCAGATGTGTGGCATAGCTGGTAGTATTAACTACAAAAAGTATGACCTAGAGTCTATAAAGAACTCTCTATATCATCGTGGTCCAGATGAGCAAAATATATATGAAACTGACAATATCGCTCTCGTGCATACACGACTGTCTATTCAAGATATTAGTCATGGGCATCAGCCTTTTCATCTTGGATCTTTTAGCATCATTTTCAATGGTGAGATCTACAATCACTTAGAACTTAGAGATACTCTACTAAAAGAGGTCTCATTTATGTCCGCCTCAGACACCGAAACACTACTCCATCTATATATAAAATATAAAGAAAAGATGTTTGATAAGATAGATGGAATGTTTGCCTTTGCGGTAGTTGATAGAGAAAAAAACAAAATATTTTTAGCTCGTGACAGGTCTGGAAAAAAACCACTTTATATCTACAAAGATGATGATAGTTTACTTTTTGCTAGTGAACTCAACGCCATAAAAGCAGGCGTAAAGACTCTAAGTATAGAAGAAGATGCAATATACTCCTACTTAAGATGTGGCTTTTTCTTTGAAGACAACACTCCATATAAAAACACTCAAGAGATGCTAGCAGGTCACTACTATGAGGTTGATATAGATAGCCTAGATATAGAAAAAAACAGATATTTTGACATACTAGACTACTACAATAAAAAAACAGATACCTCCTTTGCTGACTCACTAGATCGCCTAGATGCTATACTGCATAAAAGTGTAAAAGATAGACTTCTTAGCTCTGACTTAGAAGTTGGTGCATTTTTGAGTGGCGGAATAGACAGCTCTTTAGTTGTAGCAATAGCTAGTGAATATAAAGAAAATTTAAAAACTTTTACAGTTAGGTTTGATGGTGCTTATGATGAGTCCCACCTAGCTAGACTCACAGCAAACAAATACAATACACAGCATCATGAACTCTCCATCTCTATGAACCTAAAAGATGATATAGAAAAGATACTTTTAAACTATGGACAAGCATTTATGGACAGTAGTGCAGTTCCTAGCTACTATGTAAGTGCTGAGGCTAAAAAACATGTAACAGTTATACTAAACGGAGATGGAGCAGATGAGCTTTTTGGAGGTTATAGACGCTATGTTCCTGCCGCAAATGGCTGGATAGGCATCGCTAGTAAGTTGTCGTTTTTACTATCTATGTTGCCAAAACCACACAACAAAAAGTCTATCTACAACTATGCTTATAGACTTCTTTCTATGTCAAGCAAAGAGGGGCTTGACTTCTACCTTAGTTCAACTATAGATATGTTTGAAGATGAGTATCTTTTTGATAACAATCGCATCTTAAACAAGATGAATAACTTTGTAGAGAGCATAAACCTAAATCCTCTTTCTAAAATGCTCTACTTAGACTTTAATATGTTGCTATTTTCTGATCTTTTAGTAAAGATGGATATTGCTACTATGTCACACTCCCTTGAGGGAAGAAGCCCATTTTTGAGTAAATATATGCTAGAGTTTGCTCCAAGTTTAAAAGATGAGTATAAGATAAAAGGCAAGTCAACTAAGCATATCTTAAGAGAGTTATCTAAAAAGTATCTACCTAGTGAGCTTATAACTCAACCAAAAAGAGGCTTTGAAGTTCCTCTAAAAGGGTGGATAGAAAAAGATTTAAAAGAAAATATATTTGACAAGCTATCTCACAATAGCTACTCTGCAAGCTTTATAGATGCAAAGTTTATAGATGATTTACTAGAAAAAAAGTTAAATGTATCTGATGAAAAAAGAGCAAAAATGCTTTGGAATATGTACTCTTTAGAAGTTTGGAAGGATAACCTTATATGAGACTAACAAACTTTGAAGTAGAGTCAATTAGGCAGACATATTATGATGTTTTTAAAAAAGGAGTTATCTATCTTTTTGGTAGTCGAGTTGATGATAGCTTAAAAGGTGGAGATATTGATCTTTATATCGATAGTGAAAGTGGTGAAAATATGCTTCAAAAAAAGTTAAACTTTTTAGTTTTGCTAAAAGAAAAGATTGGTGATCAAAAGATAGATGTTGTTATATCAAAAGACAAAACAAGAGTTATAGAAAAAGAGGCATTGAAAAATGGGATTAGATTGTGAGAAATGAGATAGCTTATGAATATAGTTTCAATCAAGATGAAGTGCTTGATAATATCAATATGATTTATGATAAAACAGATGAACTTATAGAGATTTACAATAAACTATATATATTCATAAAAGATATATCGGATAAAATAAAATGTCAATGACTCACAAAAAAATAGCCTTTCTTTCTCACCTTGATCTAAACTTGTATCTATTTCGCTTGCCAATAATGATAGCACTTGTTAAAAAAGGTTATGAGGTTTATGCTATCTGTCCTAGGGGTGAAAAGTTTGATGAGTTTGCTAAGTATGATATAAAAGCACTAAGCTATGAGATACAAAGAAAAAGTTTAAACCCTTTTAAGGAGTTAAAAACTATAAGAAACATCTATAAAGTTCTCAAGCCTTTAAACCTTGACATACTTCAAAACTTTACAGCAAAACCAAATATATATGGCTCGATAGCGGGACATCTTGCAAAAATACCCTTAGTTGTAAATGCTGTTACTGGCTTAGGAAGTTTTTATATAAGTGAGTCTAAAAAAGCAAAAGCAGTTAAAAAAGTTATGGAGATTTTATATAAAGAGTCAAATAAAAAAGCAGATTTTTGCATCTTTCAAAACAGTGATGATATGAAGTATTTTATAGACAAAGGACTTGTAAAAAAAGAAAAAGCTATACTAATAAAAAGTTCTGGCATAGATACAAAACTGTTTTATCCTACTAAAAGTAAAAAAGATGACACTCAAAGTGTAGTTATTCTTATGGTTGCTAGAGCCATTTGGCATAAAGGGGTCAAGGAGTATTATGAGGCTGCAAAGATACTTAAAGATGAAGATGCAAGATTTGTCTTGATAGGGGATACTGATGAGGGCAATCCCTCATGTGCAGATGAAGAGTTTTTAAAGAGTGGAAATGTCACTTGGCTAGGTCATAGAGATGATATAAAAGATCAGATACTATCTTGTGATATCTTTGCATTGCCTAGCTATAGAGAGGGTATTCCAAGGACTTTACTTGAAGCAGCATCTTTAGCAAAGCCCATTGTCACTACAGATGCGGTTGGATGCAAAGAGGTCGTAGATGATGGTGTAAATGGTTTTTTAGTTCCCATAAAAGATGCAGCAACACTAGCACTTAAAATAAAAGAGCTTATAGATTCTAAAGATTTACGAGAAACTATGGGACAAAATGCTAGAATAAAGGCTTTAAAAGAGTTTGATATAGAGATCGTAGTTAAAAAATATTTGGAAGTTTATGATTGTCAATAAAATAATTTTACTATTTTTGTTTACGCTGGTGCTAAATGCACAAAAGCCTGAGCTATTTTTACTAAAAAACTATACAAAAAACAGCAGTGTCGCATCGTGGTATATGAGTGAAAAGCTTGATGGCATCAGAGCCTACTGGGATGGGAAAAAACTTATCTCTCGCTCTGGTAGAGTCTTAGCTGCACCTAAGTTTTTTACTAAAAATTTTCCTGATTTTAAACTAGATGGAGAGCTTTGGAGTAAAAGAGGTGACTTTTCAAATATTGTCTCAATAGTAAATAAAAAAAATCCACACAGTGGCTGGAAAAACTTAACTTATAATATTTTTGAAGTTCCCCTAGCAGATGGAAACCTTACACAAAGACTCTCTAAGATAAAAAACTATAAAAAAAGCAACTATATAAAAGTGATAAACCAAACTCAAGTAAAATCTAAAAAAGAGTTAGATGAGTTTTTAGTATATGTTGAGCATCTAGGAGGAGAAGGTGTTGTTGTTAGAGATGGAAGCTTGCCATACTATAGTGGGCGAAAAAAAGATGCACTAAAAGTTAAAAGCTACACAGATGATGAGTGCATTGTGGTAGGCTACAACAAAGGAAAAGGCAAATACAAGGGTTTAGTTGGCTCACTCTCATGTCGCATGAAAGATTTGCAAGTTATAAATATAGGAAGTGGATTTAACGATAGCTTAAGAGCTGTTCCGCCTAGTTTAGGCAGTACAATCTCTTTTAAATACTATGGCTTAACATCCAAAGGCAAGCCTAGATTTCCCATCTTTTTAAGAGTGAGGTATGCAAAATAAGATGATAAAACTACTCTTTGATAAACTTCTTGCAATAACTTTAATAGTTCTACTACTACCTATATATATTTTAGTTTCTATTGTGATATTTGTAAAGATGGGAACCCCCATCCTTTTTAGACAAAAAAGACCAGGCTTAAATAGTGAAATATTTGGCATCTACAAATTTAGAACTATGACAGATGAAAAAGACAGCGATGGCAAGCTTTTGCCAGATGCGAAACGACTAGTAGGAGTTGGCAGGCTCATAAGAAGCACAAGCTTAGATGAACTACCACAAATATTTAATGTACTAAAGGGTGAGATGAGCTTTGTAGGTCCTCGCCCACTTTTAACAGAGTATCTACCACTATACGATAATGAGCAAAAACGAAGACATGATGTAAAGCCCGGCATAACAGGCTGGGCGCAAGTAAATGGAAGAAATGCTATAAGTTGGAAGCAAAAATTTCAATACGATGTATGGTATGTTGACAATCAATCTTTTTTACTTGATATGAAGATACTTTGGATGACTTTTTTGAAGGTTGTAAAAAGAAGCGACATAAGCTCAGATACAGATGTTACGATGGAAAAATTTGAAGGTAGTAAGTGATGAATGATAAGATTTTAAGCTTTTTTCTGTTTCAAAACTATTTAGGTTTCAAAGAGTTAAATAATGAGTAAAACTATATATATTTATGGTGCAAGTGGACATGGACTTGTAGTCGCAGATATAGCTTTATCTTGCGGATATGATGATATTATATATATAGATGATGGAGATAACGAATATCTATGTTTTGAAAATATAAAAAGAAAAGATAATTTTCCACAAGCCTTTGGAATAG
>JAERRX010000146.1 GCA_016735225.1 Sulfurimonas sp.
GTAAGCATAAATAATGATAAGATTTTATTAAGTCATTTTTAATATCGTTTAATATACCATTTCGATTGCATTGATTAAAGTTTGTAATAGATGCAAAACAAATCTAACAAAAAGAAGAAAAAATGTCAATCTTTAATATAAACAAATCAAGTATCAAGGCAAAATTAAACACCATATTAATATTGATGTTTTTACTAGTTGCCCTATCTATCACATCAGCTATTGAACTTTCCAAGATGACAACCTTTCAAAACCTAGAGATGAACTATATAAGCAATCTTTTAAAGTTAGAGGCAAACTCAAAAGTTTACTTTAGCACAGTAGAGACCGACCCAGAAAAAGCAAATAGACTGCTCAATAGAGTATCGCAAGACCCTCATCAGATGGGTATGAAACAGTTGATGAAAGTAGCACAAGCGCAACCTGCCAAAGCACTTGAAATGATAAACCCTATAGAAAAAATACTCTTTATACTCCTTGGCTACAGTCGTGCCTTAGGTACTGCTCAAGATGGGGTAAGACTTGCCGATGAAGTTCTAACTATTTTTGATAATCTAAACCATGAAAATCTTCAAGAATCTCAAAAAAAATTAGCACCTCTTTATGAAGAACTTGAAAAAGTAGGAGATGAGTTTGCACTGCTTATGCCTAAATCATCATCTCTTGTAATAAAGTTAGTATTGATAATACTAGCCATCTTCTCTCTAATCTTTACTACCTTGATTCTTGCAATAAGACAAAATATACTTAAAAATCTAAAATCATTTGAAAAAGGACTTATAAACTTTTTTAGCTACCTAAACTCAGATAGCTCAGAGGTAAAACTACTTGATGAGAGTAGGGGAGATGAAGTAGCTCAGATGGCAAAGATAGTCAATGAAAACATATCCAAAACAGCAGCAAACCTAGAACTAGATAAGAAGTTTATGGATGAGATAGAATTAGTTTTCCTAAAGGTATCTCAGGGTTCGTTTGATGAAAAAATTCATGTGGATTCAAACAATCCAAAACTTCAAGAGCTAAAAGAGATCGTAAAAACCTCTCTTAATACTCTTGAAGTTAGATTTGCCACTTTAAATGGGGTCTTAAACCAGTATGCTAACTATAACTACAAACATGAGATAGATATAGAGGGCATCGAAAAAGACAGCTCTTTTGACGATCTCATAAACAATGCAAAAGCTCTTAGAGATGCTATAGTTGATATGATGAGGGCTTCGCATACTAGCTTTAACGAACTACTAGGAAGGTCAAATTATCTCGGTTCTCAAATGCAAGTGTTAAATGATGTAACTACAAAACAAGCCGATACACTCAAACTTACAGCATCATCTATGAATCAGATCAATGAATTTGTAGATGCTACATCTCAAAAAGCAAATGAGGTCGTATCTCAATCTAATAATATTCAAGATATAATGGGAGCTATTGGCACGATAGCAGACCAAACAAACCTCTTGGCTCTAAATGCAGCTATAGAAGCTGCTAGAGCAGGAGAGCATGGTAGAGGTTTTGCGGTAGTTGCAGATGAGGTAAGAAAACTAGCAGAGGGAACACAAAAATCACTCGTAGAGATCAATGCAAATCTCAATCTTCTAAGACAATCTATCATCGAGATAGATGACAGTATAAAAAGCCAAACACAGAGTGTTACAAATGTAAATGATGCTGTGGCAGAGGTAGATAGAACAACACAAACCAATGCACAAACTGTTCAAGAAGTAGCAAGCATAGCAAACGAAGTAAAAGAGATGGCTTCTTCTGTTTTAGAAGATATAAGTAAAAAAGAGTTTTGATCGGGGTTTGTTAAAGATGCTAAACCTTTTTTAAGATAGAGTTATATCTCTATCTTAAAACAAGCTCCATCTTTAGTGTTACTGACACTTAGTTTTCCCTCTAAGTGTTCTTCTATTATCATCTTAGACATATAGAGACCTAGCCCTGTTCCACTCTGTTTATCTTTAGTGGAAAAATATGGTTCAAAAATCTTATCTATAATATCTTCATCAACACCACCACCATTATCACAAACCTCAACAAGAAGTTTCTTCTCTTCACTTCTTGTGTTTATGGTTATTTTTGGTTTTTTGGTTTTTTTATCTACAACTATATCTTTTGCATTTTTGATTAGGTTTAGCATCACTTGCATAAACTCATTTTTATATATATGAGTTAGTTCTTTGCCACTAGACTCAAGCTTTATCTCTACTCCGCTTAGATCTAGTGACTTTTGCATAAGTTTTACACTTGTCTTTACAACATCGCTTACTAAAACAAACTCTTTTTCTTTATCTGGACGAAAATAGTTTCTAAAGTCATCTATAGTTATAGACATAAATTCTAAGAGTTCATTGCCCTCTTTTAGCTTATCATCAAGATACTCTTTTGTCAGTTCTTTATACTCATAAGCTGAGTCTAAGTTCATAAAAAGATATGACATCTGGTTTAGCGGTTGCCTCCATTGATGGGCAATCATACTTAGCATATCTCCCATTTCAGCCATTTTTGACTGCTGAATGAGCATCTTATCTTTTTGTCTATGTGAGCTTAACTCATCTAAGACTCTTTGTTCTAAGGACTCATTTAAGCTTACTAGTTCCTCTTCTCTGCTTCTAACTTCCTCTTGGTATTGAGAAAAAATATGGTTTATTTTCCTTGATAATAAAAGAGAGAGAATGACAACAAAAATAACAATAGATGCAGATGCTTTGACAACAAACTCTAGTTCATTATCAAGAATAATCTCAAGTTCATGTTGTTTAGCTAACTCTTTTTTACTCATTTTTGATATCTCAAAACCATAAACCAGATACCAGTCAAGTGGCTTGTAATATTTGGAGTAGTAGTAATAGTCATCTAGTTTGTATCTATGCCAATCTGATTTATATGAAAGATTTTTGCTAATAATATCTAAAGATTCATCTCCTAAAAAAATTCTCATTTTCTTAGATAGATATATCGCTTTTTTGTTATCATACAAGCCCATAAAATCAGAACTCTCAAGAGGAATGCTTTTAAGCATTTCCAAAAGATTTGATTTTAAGATCTCTTGTTCTTGTAAAACATTGATAGATGAGCCAATATACCAATCATATATTCCTAGGTCTTTGACAAAAATAACCTGCTTTGTTGAGCCTCCATCAAATTTTCCCTCTAAAAAACCCTCTTTATTTTTTCTAACCATCTGAATCTCTTCAAGAGATCTGTTTCTTTGGTGTATGGTCTTGTTGCTTTTAACTCCAAAAAGAATATTTCTAGCATTAAAGTCAGATAGATAAAGAGCATCTTGTTTTCTCTTATCTCCCATTTGATTAAGAGAGTCTAAGATTCGCCCTTTTATCTCAAAACTGCTCTTCTTGCCCTTGTACTTATCGTAGATAAACCTAGCATTTTCATAAGCTTCATCTACTCTTTTTTTTAACTTTATTTTTATGCTCTCATCTATTCTCTTGCTTTTATAATCAAACAAAAGGTTTAGCTGTTCTACCCAAATCTCGCTTTTGTTTTTTTTTGTATCAACATACTCTTTTATAGAACGCTCTTTTATTGTTTTAAAATAGAGACTTACTTTTTCTAAATAAAAAGTTGTTATGAAAAAACTAGCAGTGAGAACCAAGGCAAGAGGAACAACAACTATAAGGTATTGAATAACTTTATTCTCGTCCACTCTCATCTTAAATCTTCACTGTCGATGCTTAAAACTTTTTTTTCTTCTATAACTTTTAGATGCAAATAAAGCAAAACTACTATAACTATACAACTGAAAATAAAAAACATTGAGTAAATTTTCATATAATTCAAATCCTCTTCTCTTGTGATTGGTAAATAATAGTAGCTTAGTATTTATCTACACAAAGAAAGCTTAAAATATTGTAAATTATAGATATTTAATCTTTCTTTTGTTTTATCTGGGTATAATTCGCTCAATATTTTAGGAGAAGGTGCTTTGCAATTGGCAAACTTGTATCATCTCCTTAATAACAAGGATTATGATGCAAGAAGAAAATGCACAAAAAGAAGAAACAAAACAAGAGGAACCTCAAATCACTTTTGATGATTTAGGCTTAAACAAAGAGATATTAAGAAGTGTTAAACAAGCAGGATTTACAATACCAAGTCCTATACAAGCAGCGGCTATACCATTTGTACTAGCTGGTCGTGATATAGTAGGTCAAGCCCACACAGGAACAGGTAAAACTGCTGCCTTTGGTCTTCCCGCACTAAACAACATAGATGTAAGAAGCGGTGTAGAGATTTTAGTGATCACTCCAACTCGTGAACTTGCTACTCAAGTGAGCGATGAGCTGTATAAGTATGGTAGAAATATAAATGCTAGAACTGTTACTGTTTTTGGCGGTAGCTCATATAAGCGTCAAATCGACCTAATAGACAGGGGAGCATCTGTAGTTGTTGCAACTCCCGGAAGATTACTAGATATCTTAAAAAGAGATATGCTAAAAGATTTTTCTCCAAGTGTAGTTGTTTTAGATGAAGCTGATGAGATGCTTGATATGGGTTTTTTAGATGATATAAATGAAATATTTTCATATCTTCCTTCAACTCGTCAAACTCTACTTTTTTCAGCTACTATGCCTAAACCTATAAAACTTTTAGCTGAGCGTATTTTAGATAACCCTGAGTTTATCTCCATAACAAAAGGCGAAACTACAAATACAGATATTGACCAAGAGTATTATGTCATCGAAGAGAGTGAAAGAGATGATGCAATTATTCGTCTTATGGACTCTGAGGGAACTAAAAAAGCGATAGTATTTTGTAGAACTAAAAGTGAAGTTGATAGACTAAGCAATGTTTTATCAAATGCTGGTTATTTAGCAAATGGACTTCATGGAGATATGGAGCAAAGACAAAGAGAAACTGTCATAAAAGGCTTTAAAAGTGACTCCATAAAAGTTCTTGTCGCAACCGATGTTGCTGCTCGGGGCATCCATGTAAACAACATATCTCATGTATTTAACTACCATATTCCTTTTGATCCTGAGTCTTATGTTCACCGTATTGGTAGAACAGGTCGTGCTGGTACTAAAGGCAAGGCTATTACACTTTTAACTCCACTAGAGTTTAAGGAGCTTCAACGCATCAAGTCAAAAGTTGGAACAACTATGACTCATGCTTTTATACCAAGTAAAAATGACTTAAGAAGCTCAACTATTGACAAGCTTGTAGCAAAAGTAGAGGCTCAGCATATCTATGATGAAGCACATAAAGTTTTAGATAAACTTCGTGAAGATATAGATGAAGAACAGATGGCATATAAACTTATATCTATGCTACTAGATCAGCAAGATATTAAGGGACCAAACAATATCGGAATTCCTGCCGATAGACTAGAAGCGATACTTGAGAGAGCTAGCAAAAGAAGAGATACTGGAGGTCGTGGAAGAAGAGGCGGTGGTGGCGGTGGCTATCGTGGTAACAGAAATCGTTCAGGTGGCGGCGGAAGTCGTGAGAGAAACCGTGATGGCGGTGGATACAAAGGTAACCGTGATAGAAAACGATCTAGCGGAAGCTCTTCAAGACACAGAGATTAAAAGACAATCTACCTAGCCTCTGTTAAATAGAGGCTAGAAATCCAAAAACCAAAAACAAAACTTCACTCAAACCTACGATACAATAAACCATAAAACAGATCTATTAAGCAAAGAGACAACTCTTATGAGATGCTGTATGGATATGGACACAAAGTAGAGATTGGGCTACTTCGGCATAGTTACAAGCACATATAGTTTATTTGATTTAGAAACCCACTGTCTTATCTTTTTTGAGCCAGACAAACTTATATTAGTACTGCTTTTAGTGCCATTTTTATCAGAACTAACAGTTATTTGAACTGCTCGTGCTAGCTTAGATCTACCTTCCGCAATCGCTTGCATATTTCTCATAGAGGGATTTCTTGATCTTCCTATACCAACAGCACTATAAAAACCTTCTATCTCTGCATCACATACCCACTCTGGAGCAAGTTCACCCTCTGCTCTACATTTTTGGATGATTTGTTCTTTTTTTTCACCATTGAAAAATACAACAGCACCAACACCAACTAAAGCCACTACCCCTAAGCCAATGACTAGTAACTTACTCATGAGTACTTTTTAAATAAAACATATTTAATTCCTTTTTTTGTATAATGAAACTATATTAAATAAAAAACAACTTAATATCAATAGTGTAAACTTCGCAAAAGTCTTATGCAGTTTTACGAAACTATCATTAGTAGATATATGTTAAGTAAAACATAGCACCAGTAAGGTCATTTTTCACTTCAAAATCCCTATCAGAACCTTCAGCTTCGAGTATGATTTTATTTGAATTATACCCTATACCAGCACCAACATGTTCCATAAAACGATACTCTAAGTTAAAAGAACTGTTGAGTATAGAACCGCTATAATCATCTATTTTCATATAAAAATACTCAGTCTTATAGATGACATAAAGGTTTTCATCTATGATAGTATATTCTCCTTTAAACCCAAAAACAGGTAAAGGAATAGTTATACTATCTCCAGATTTATAGTTCTCATCATAAGTGCCATCGATCTTGCCTCTAGCACTTAAACCTAAGTCTAGGCTTGTTACATGCAAGCCAGCTGTAAACATAAGCTCAATTTTTTTATTATGATAGAAGGAGTACCCATAAGAAAGTTTATAGATGTCCATGTTGAAGTAGCTATCTAAAGTAGCACCTGTAGAAATTGTCTCACCATCCCACTCTATATCTTTAGATATTGTCTTGTGTCCATCACTATTTGTACTATAATATGAAAAATCCATACTATGAGTATCTGTAAAACGGTAATACCCATCTAAACGAAAAGCATTACTATCTGTTTGCATATCAAGCTGATCTTTAGTGTTGATGGTTGCTCCTATTGGTATGTTTTTAGGTGAAACCTGCATCTCTGTTTCAAAGTTTGTTATATGCATTATTCCTAGATTTATTTTCCACTTATCTTCAACCTCTGCTGATAAATTTACCCCAAGTAAAAGTAAAAAGATTCCTACATTTTTTTTATTCATTTTAACTCTCCATATAATATATCAAATATTACACTAATACTACTTATGATAATATATGTTCAAACTTAAAGGCTTAACAATGAACCCAAATATCTATGAAGACCATGAGATATATATAGAGATACACGAAAGTGAAATACCATGGCTTAAGATATTTACTAAAGAGCCTTACAAAGAGTTAGGCGATCTTCCAAAAGAGTTAAGATATAAACTATGGGCAGTTTATGATATTTTAGAAGAGGAGATGAGAGAGTACTATAAACCTACAAAGATCAACATGGCTTCTTTTTCAAACATGCTTCCTCGTGTTCATATCCATGTGATGGCTAGGTTTGAAAATGACTCCTACTTTCCAAACCCAATGTGGGGTGAAAAACTTAGAGATGCTAGTTTAAGTCTTCCTGATAAAGAAGACTTTTTAAAAAAGGTTTTCAAGCGTTTGAGAAAAGCTTATAAAGTTTGATATATACTAAGCATATTGCTATTTCTTGTTGAAGTCTTGCTATTCTTAGTTCAACTTAAGAGAAAGGTATAGATAAAGATATATTTAAATTGTTTTTGAAAAGTGTAGTTTATCTAAGCTATGAGAAAAAATATTTAAAACCTAGATAAAATGATGGAGTGGGCATAAAAGAGCATCTGTAAGTTTTGAACTAGATCACTTAAAAAATAAAGAAGTGAGCTAGTTTGTAAAAATATTATAATATTATAAAAAGCTTACTTTAGCGGTGAAAATGGAACTAAAGCTGAACCCCAAGTAAGTCCACCACCAAAAGCATCTAAGAGCATTAACTCACCCTTTTTAAGATTGCCCTGTTCAAAAACATCGTTCATCGCCATAGGTATAGAAGCACTAGAAGTATTTCCATATTTAGCTACACTAAGCACTACTTGCTCCTTTTTTAATTTAAGAGCATCCCCAACTGCTTTAATAATTCTTAGGTTTGCCTGATGTGGTATAAAATGCTTAATAGATGAGCTTTGTATATTGTTCTCTTCTAAGATTTCTATGACATCTTTTGTAAGGGTTCTAACTGCCACCTTAAAAGTTTCATTGCCCTTCATCTGTATAAAGCAATTTGCAGCCTCTTTGTCTATTGCATCATGTGCTGAACCTGTTCCACCATTTGGAGTCATTAGCAGATCGGCATATTCTCCATTGGCTCCTGTGTGAACATCTATGATAGCCTCTTCTTTTTTATCAGTAGCACCAATTATAGCAGCCCCTGCACCATCTCCAAAGAGGATACAAGTCCCTCTATCTGTATAGTCCATAAGAGCCGAAAGTTTTTCCGCACCTATGATTAAAATATTTTTCTTAGCACCTGATTCTATAAAAGCTTTAGCTATCGATAAGAGATAAACAAAGCCAGTACAAGCCGCTGAAATATCAAAAGCAGTAACATTTCCAAGACCTAGTTTGTTTGAGATAGTAGTAGCAGTAGATGGCATACAGAAATAGTCAGGAGTGATAGTGGCACACATAAGCATATCTATCTCACTTGCATCTATGCCACTTCTTTGTATAGCTTTTTTTGCTGCCTCTACACCTAAGTCGCTAGTATGCTCATCTTTACCAGCAATGTGTCGCTCTTTTATACCCGTTCTTTTAGTTATCCACTCATCTGTTGTATCAACCATTGTTGAGAGTTCATTATTTGTTAATATTTTACTTGGAACATAAGCACCGATAGAACGAAATGCAGCATAGGTCATTACTTATCCTTTTGATTGTACTCTTGGAGTTTTTCTAGTATATGTTTGTTGACACCTGTATCGACATAGCCTATAGCTTGGTAGATAGCATTTTCTATCGCTCTAGCATTGCTTTTACCATGACTTACTATAGCACAACCTTTTAGCCCAATAAGTGGAGCTCCACCTATCTCAGCATAGTCCATCTCTTTTTTTAGAAGTTTAAAAACTTTTCTCATTAAAAGAGCACCAGTTATGGCGATAGGTGACTTTCTTATATAGTCTTTTATTAAGCTACTCATTGCAGAAGCGATACCCTCACTACTTTTTAAGACTAAGTTTCCTATAAACCCATCACAGGTAATGACATCGCAACTTCCGTTGAAAATATCTCCACCTTCAACATTGCCTATAAAACCATCATATCCTTCAAGAAGTTTATAAGCAGCTTTTGTAACTTCATTTCCCTTTGAAGCTTCTTCGCCATTTGCTAAAAGTCCTATTTTAGGATTTTGAATTTTGAGAAGATCGTGAGCATAGCATCCACCCATGATCGCAAACTGAACAAGATGCTCAGGCTTAGAATCAACATTTGCACCAATATCTAAAACAACTGAACGACGAGATGTTTTTGTTGGCATCAAAGTTACAAGTGCAGGACGGGAAATACCTTTTAGACGACCTAGTCTAAGGGTAGCCAAAGTCATTGTCGCACCGCTGTGTCCAGCAGAAACAAGACCATCGGCTTCGCCATTTTTAACTAGATCAACAGTCTTGTAGATACTACTTTCTTTTCTTTTGATAGCATCTGTTGCAATGTCACTCATAGAGATTACATCATCAGCTTCAACTATAGAGATCTTAGTTCTATAACGTTTTGGTAACAGAGCTAAAATTTCTTGTTTATTTCCTACAAGAATTGCTTGAAACGATTTGTTTTTAAGTGCTTGGATACACCCTTTAACAATTGGTGAAGGACCATAGTCCCCACCCATTGCATCAATAGCAATTCTTACCATTGATTATTTATACTCACCCGTAGTTGGGTTGATGTGGTGAGGTAGTTTATAAGTTCCATCTTTATCTTTAACTGGTTTAGCTAGAGTAATTTTGTAGTGAGTTCTTCTTTTTGCTGAACGCGAATGAGAAACTCGTCTTTTAGGTACTGCCATAATTTTTTCCTTTTTTTAGTTTTATATTATAGACCGCTATGGTCGCTACTACCTAGCTCTTTGAAAGCTAAGTTTTATCTATCGACAATCTTTGCAACTATGATAGTCGCTTTTAATTAGCTCTATCTCAGAGTTTAGAAGTTCATCTAAATCTGCTTGTGAATCAAAAGACTCAACTACATCTATCTCTAGGTTTTGTTTATCGTCATAGGCACCATCAGATATGTAAAACTCTATATCTTCATCTTGTGCTACTTCTATCTCTTGTCCACATTGGCTACATTGAGTTTTTACAAAGCCGTTTAGCTTTGCTCTTAACAAAATCAATCTGTCGGCATAGTACTCTAAATAACCTTTAAAAGTTATTTTATTAGATTTTACTTCAAAATCTAATGGTGTTCTGCCAATTTTAATTAATTTTATTTTCATAAAAACTTATGAAATTTCTCTCTCAGAGAAAAAGAATGCAATTTCATTAGCTGCATTTTCAACTGAATCACTTCCATGAACTGCATTTGCATCTATGTTTTGAGCAAAGTCAGCACGGATAGTTCCAGCTTGCGCTTCTTTTGGGTTAGTAGCACCCATCAAGTCACGGTTGATTTGCATAGCATTTTCACCCTCTAAAACTGTAACAACAACTGGTCCGCTAATCATAAAGTCAACTAAGTCGTTGAAAAAAGGACGCTCTGCATGAACTGCATAAAATGCTTGTGCATCTCCTACTGAAAGTTGAATCTTTTTAGTAACTGCTATTCTAAGGCCATTGCTCTCAAAACGATCTAAAATTTTGCCGATTACACCCTTTGCAACTGCATCTGGTTTTATTATTGATAGTGTACGCTCCATCAAATCTCCTGTGTATTTATAAAATAAGTGTGGAATTATATCTAAAAAAAATATATTTAAGTTTAAATTGTAAGATTTGTTAGATTAAGGGGTTGTAAAATGCAAATTAGATGCACTTTACAACCATGAAAGCGAAAGTTTACTCTACTACAGCTTCTCTATTTGTTCGCTGATCTTGTGTAACTGCTTCACGATGCGAAGGGCTTTCACCAATAGCATCCCAGGTAATACAGCCTTCTGTAGGGCATGCTGTTGCGCAAGCTGGTTCGTCATGATGACCAACACATTCTACACATTTGTTACCATAAACATAGTAAGTATCCTCATCGGTTGGATTATCATCCTCATCCACAATTGCTTCCACTGGACATTCATCTATACAAGCTCCACAGTTGATGCAAGTATCGTTAATAACTACTGCCATAAATTTCTCCTATAATAAATTTGGGCTAATTTTATCAAAAAACTTTTAAATGTAGCTAAAATATCTTGACTAAACGGATATTATAAAAGTTATTATCTCCTAGTTAAGAAAATAAAAAAAACCTTAATTTAAATAATTCTATTTTACTAAAGTATGATTTGCATACAATTGTTTAATATTTAAATAAA
>JAERRX010000042.1 GCA_016735225.1 Sulfurimonas sp.
ATATACGAACTATTAAATATGAAAAGCTTAGTGCTACATTTAGAATATTATATCAAAAAAATAAATCTTTAAAAAAGATATTTTAATCCAAACTCATAGTTTGTGAAACTCTTAGAACTCTCCATGTGTTCAAGATTAAAATATAATGTATAGTTTTTATGTATAAAAATATTTTGTTTCCATATATATTTATCGTAAACATGATTGTTGTTTATAAAATATGGCTCAAAATATACTAAGCTTTTCATGTTTAATAGTTCGTAGATCATCACCCCTATTTGTGGGTTAATAAATAAAGGGGTCTAAGCCCATTTTTTAAGGGTATAAGATTTTGTGTAGTGTTTTTTAGTGTAGAGAGGTATGATTTAAAACTACTCCTTACTCATCTGTTTTGTTTTTAGTTGATCTACAGAAGTTCTCAAAGAAGAAAGTAGATACTCTATGCTTTTTTTAGAGTGGGTATAGTTTACACTTATCCTTAACCAGCTAGGTTTAGTATCTGTTTTATCTTCTGCTATGTCAAAGAGATCGTGTCCATAGGGTCCTGCACAGCTACAGCCTGCTCTTGTTTGTATGCCAAAGTCATGAGATAGTTTTTCACACAACTCAAAAGGCACAATATCTTTAAAGTTTATAGCTAAGATACCAACACTTTTATGATGTTCATTGTGACCATAGATAGTACAGCCCTCTATACTTAAAAGTTCACTTTTGAGAGTATCAAAGAGTTCTACTTTTCTTTTTTGTATGCGAGGTATTCCTATCTCATTTCTCAACTGGTAAGCAAAAGATGCTTTTATGAGTTGTAAAATAGCTGGAGTTCCTGCATCTTCTCTTATCTCTATATCACTGTTAAATATATGCTCATCTTTAGATACAAAAGCTACTGTTCCGCCACCAGCAAAAGTGGGAGCTTCGTTTTCATTTACAAGGGATTTTCTTATCGCTAAGAGTCCACAGGTTCCAGGTCCACCTAAAAGCTTATGTGGAGATAAAAACAGAGCATCAAAAAGTTTAGAATCAACATTTAAACAAGGCGATGAAGCAGCACTATCAAAGGCTACGATAGCATCATACTCTCTTAAAAGTCTTGATATCTCCATAAAAGGTGAAACAATACCCGTAACATTTGAAGCGGTTGAAAAAGCTCCAACAATCTCTCTATGTGAGTTTTCTTTTAAAGTTTTTTCTAAAAATACTAAATCTACATTTCCTGTTTTATCAAGAGGAACTCTTATCGTCTCACACATAGCTTCTCTATAGCTTATCTCATTAGAGTGATGCTCAAAAGGACCAACAACTATAAGCGGTGTTTCAATAGACTTAAAATCTAGTTTAAACCTAGTTTTTGTAGCAGGAGGAATATAAAGCCCTAGAAGTTCTTGAAACTTTTTTATAGCTCCAGTTGCCCCCGTTCCACATGGAAGAAGAAGAAAGTCCTCTTCAAGTCCAAGGTGTTTTTTAAGGTTTTCTCTCGCTATATCGTAGTAAAAAGATGTAGTTTTAGCATCACTTGCAAACTCTGAGTGAGTGTTTGCATAGGTTGTTAAAACTTCTTGTATCCTTTGTTCTACAGGAGTATAAGCAAGCCCTGAAGCGGTATAATCAAAATAGTTTTCTTTATTTCTGCCAATTATACCTTTTGAAATATCTTCAAAAGAAGTTTTCTCATCTACAAATGGTCTAAAAATATCTTTGTTTGCTTTCATATCTTTGTTTAATCTCTCTTTTTTTTATGAATATAGGCTTGTGCTTAAATATCTCTCACTAGTATCACAAAGAATAGTAACTATAGTTTTTCCTTTGTTTTGTGGTCTTGATGCTACTTGTGAGGCAGCAAAAATATTTGCACCAGATGATATACCAACAAGTAAGCCATCTGTTTTAGCTAGTTCTTTAGATGTTGCAAAAGCAGACTCATCATCTACTTTTATAACCTCATCAATAATCTTAGTATTTAAAATAGTTGGTATAAAACCTGCACCTATACCTTGTATCTTGTGTGGTCCAGGGTTTTCTCCTGAGATAACAGGCGAGGTAGATGGCTCAACCGCTATTATCTCAATATCTGGGTTATGCTCTTTTAAAACTTCACCTATTCCTGTCATAGACCCACCAGTTCCAACTGCTGCTACAAAAATATCAACTTTCCCATCGGTATCTTTTAAAATCTCTAAAGCTGTTGTTTCTCTGTGCATCTTAGGGTTTGCTGGGTTATTAAACTGTTGAGGCATAAAAGTATTTTCCATAGTTTCGTTTAGCTCAGCTGCTCTATCTATCGCACCCTTCATCCCTTTTGCTGCAGGAGTTAGGTCAAGTTTCGCTCCCAAAGCACTAAGTAACTGTCTTCGCTCTAAGCTCATAGACTCTGGCATAGTTAAAAGAAGGCTAAGACCTTTTGAAGCACAAACTGTTGCCAAACCTATACCTGTGTTTCCGCTTGTAGGCTCAATAATCAAAGTGTTTGTAGTTATATCTCCACTCTTTAGCCCTGCATCTATCATCGCTAGAGCTATTCTATCTTTTACAGAAGAAGAGGGATTTAAAAATTCACATTTACCCAGTATAGTAGCACCGCTCTTATCTGATAACTTGTTTATTTTAACCAATGGTGTATTTCCTATGAGTTCAGTTACATCTTTTGCTATATTCATCTTTTTTTCCTTATATGTGATATGTGAAATTTTCAGAACTTTTTTGTAAAAATTCATCAAGTTCATCAAGTGTTAATAAAAAAATCTCTTCTATCTTCTTTTGAGAATCATCCCAAAATACCTGAAGAAGAGTGTTTTTAGTTTTTATATCTATCTTAGCGAAACTACTCTCTAGGGAGTTTAAAATCTCTAAAACCGTAATATTGTTGGCACTTTTAGATAGTTTATACCCACCACTAGCACCTCTAATACTCTCGACAATACCACTCTTTTTTAAAGTAACAAGTATCTGTTCGAGGTAGTTTTGTGGTATGTCACCTTTGCTAGCAATCTCTTTTATCTGCAATAACTTTTGTTCATTTTCTTTTGCTAAAATAAGCATCGCCGTTAAACCATAGATGCCTTTGCTTGATACTATTGCCACTTTTAAAACCCTTATCTTTAAATAACTGAGAAATTATATCAAATAAAAAAGATAAAGTCAAGTAACTATATCGACTTACTATACGATAAACTTATTTTTTATCGAAACTATATACTGTAAATTCATCTCCATCTACTAAGTCTCTTATAAATGCTCCAAAATGTTTTTTAGAACTTTTTAAATATGCACTAATTATGTTGGCAACTGTGTGGTTTATATCTTGTGGAGCGATTTTTAATTTCATCTTTTTTCCTAATGTTGATCTGCTTCCCTCTAGGTTTCCACCTAAAACAAGCTCAAAGCCTTTTATACTTTGTCCATTTTCATCTTTAAACTTTGTACCAACTAAACCAATATCTACAATATCAGGATGCCCACATGAGTTAGGACAGCCATTTAAAGACAAAGATACTTTCTCATCAAAATTGGGAAACATATCGTTTAAATACTCTGCTAGTTCTATTGCGGTATCTTTTGTTTCAACAACGGCGAATTTACAGTATTTCATACCTGTACAAGAGAGTGTTCTTGCTTTAAATGGATCTGGGTTAGCATCTATATTTATGTTTAATAAATCTTTTGCTAAATCCTCAGCCTTTTCATTTGGTGCATCTAGGACAACAAAGTTTTGTGTTGTTGTTGCTCTTATGGTCGTAGCCCCATGTTTTTGTAATATTTGAGCTATAGATGCAAGTCCTTCAGAACCTATATAACCACCATTTACAGCACAACCAATATATGATTTGCCTTCTTGCTTAGATGCGTGGATGCCAAAATGCTCTCTTTTACTATATGGAGTGTATTCTTGTTCCTCGCCACCAATGAAGCTAAATCCAAGACTTTTTTCTAGCTCTTGTTTAAACTTTTCTAAACCCCACTTGTTTATCAGATGACCTAGTCTAGCCTTTCTTCTACTCTCTCTAAGTCCCTCATCTCTGTAGATGATAGAAACAGCTTTTAAAACATCTAAGATTTGTGTATCTTTTACAAAACCTAGATGCAAAGCAAACTGTTTGTTAGATGCTAGACCACCGCCAACATTCACATCAAACAAAACTTCACCATTTGCACTTTTTACCGCAGTAAAAGATAAGTCTTGTATCTCATGTCCTATGCAGTGTTTAGAACAAGCACTTATACCAACCTTAAACTTTCTAGGAAGATTTACCAACTCTTTGTTTCCATCTAAATATCTGTTTAGCTCTAATGCTAAGCCACTGACATCATATATCTCACTCTTATCTACACCAGAAACAGGACAAGTTGTGATATTTCTAGGAACATCACCAGCAGCATAGATGCTACTTAGTCCAACACTTTTTAGTCTGTCAAATATTTCAGGTAGATCACGAACTTGTATAAAGTGAAACTGAACCGCTTGTCTTGTTGTAAGGTTTGCTGTATCTCTTGCAAACTCTTTAGAGATGCCTGCTAAAGCTCTTAACTGCTCTATATTTATAGAACCTAAAACAAGTTTGATTCTTAGCATAAAGTAAAGAGTTTCATCATCCTCAGCTTGAAGATTTTTGTTTTGAGTATAAAGTCCATACCACTTAAACCTATCTATATCTTCAGGGTCTAGCTCTTTTTTACCAAGGGCATACTCTTTTATATCTTGAAGTACATCTAAACCACTCTTCTCTTTTTTTATCCGTTCTACTCTTTGTGCTGGGTTTTCTTTTTTCACCTTTTCTCCTATAAAATTTCTTTAGCTTCCCAATGAGGAAAGTGTTTTCTGACAAGAGTATTAAACTCAACTTCAAACTCTGTATGCTCATGTATAGATGCTTTAGTATCAGACTTTTTAACAATCATTCCAGCACCAACTGTGTTATTTGTAATCCTGTCTATAACGATAAAAGACCCCATAGACTTGATATGCTCATACTTATCAAATGCCATGTTTTGACTTAGAGATAGCTTTGCATATCCTATCTCATTTAGATTTAGTTGTTTTGCTTCTTGCTCTTGGAGTGTATTTACATCGGTTTTAAAGTAGATAGACTCTATAGTTCCTGTTACTAAAGTGGATGCTCTTTTTATAAAATACTGTTTGCCTTTTGTTAAAGGCTGCTCATCCATCCAAACTATATTTACATCAAACTCACTTGCTATATCAGGCTGCTCATCACTTTTTACTAAAATATCTCCACGAGAGATATCTATCTCATCATCTAAAGTAAGAGTTATCGCTTGTTGTGCATAAGCATACTCTAAATTTCCATCATAAGTTACTATCTCTTTAACAGTAGAACTTTTCCCCGAAGGAAGAGTAGTTATAGAGTCTCCAACACTTATAACCCCAGATGCAATACTACCACAAAAACCTCTAAAGTCAAGGTTTGCTCTATTGACATACTGCACAGGCATTCTAAAGTGAGTTAGATCTCTATCTGATGAAATCTCAATATTTTCAAGTTTCTTCATTAATGTTTCACCCTCATACCAAGGAGATAAAGAACTTTTGTTTACAACATTATCGCCATTTAGTGCAGACAAAGGTATAAAAGTAAGGTCAGAAGTTAAACCTAACTCTTTTGCAAAGCTTAGATACTCCTCACATATCTCATCATATCTCTCTTGTGCAAAATCAAGCAAATCCATCTTGTTTACAGCGATGATGAGATGTTTTATACCTAGCATCTTTGTTATAAAAGAGTGTCTTTTGGTTTGAGTTTGAACACCATATCTAGCATCTATCAAGATGATGGCTAAGTCTGCTGTTGAAGCACCTGTTGCCATATTTCTAGTGTACTGCTCATGCCCTGGAGTATCAGCAATGATAAACTTTCTTTTATCAGTTGCAAAATATCTATATGCAACATCGATCGTTATGCCCTGCTCTCTTTCACTTTGAAGCCCATCAACTAAAAGAGATAGGTCAAACTCATCTGCAGTTGTACCGCTTTTTTTACTATCTTGTTTTATAGCAGCTAGTTGGTCTTCAAAAATCATCTTAGAATCATGTAAAAGTCTTCCTATTAAAGTGCTTTTTCCATCATCTACGCTACCACAAGTTATAAACCTTAGTAGTTGTTTGTTTTCATGCTCTTTTAAATAACTCTGTATATCAGCCGCTATTTTTTTCTCTAGTATTGACATCTTAAAAGTACCCCTCTATTTTTTTCTTTTCCATTGACCCTGCGGAGTCCTTATCTATAACTCTACCTTGTCGCTCACTTGTTTTTGTTAGTAACATCTCTTGAATAACATCACTAAGTGTCGCTGCCTCTGACTCTACCGCTCCTGTAAGTGGGTAACAGCCAAGTGTTCTAAACCTTACACTCTCCATAGTAGGAACTTCACCCTCTTTAAGTGGCAACCTATCATCATCGACCAATATTTTAACTCCATCACGAACTACAACAGGTCTTTTTTTAGCTAAATAAAGAGGAACTATAGGAATCTCTTCGAGATAAATATATTGCCAAATATCAAGTTCTGTCCAGTTTGAAAGTGGAAAAACTCTGATACTTTCACCTTTTTTCACTCTTGCATTGTAAAGGTTCCAAAGTTCTGGTCTTTGGTTTTTTGGGTCCCATCTATGTTTTTCATCACGAAAAGAGTAGATACGTTCTTTTGCACGAGACTTTTCTTCATCTCTTCTAGCTCCACCAAAAACAGCATCAAACTTATACTTGTTAAGTGCTTGTTTTAAACCTTGTGTTTTCATAACATCTGTATGAACTGCACTTCCATGAGAAAAAGGTCCTATATTCAGGTTTTACAGCTCTAGTACAAGGAGCACAGCCAATACTTGGAAATCCTTCATCATGAAGTGAGTTATATGGAACCTTGTTTTCTTTTATATATGCCCATACATCTTTTTCACTCCAAAGTAAAAGTGGGTTTACTTTTATGACCTTGTTTATCTCATCATACTCAACAAGATTGAGCTTTTCTCTAGTTATACTTTGAGATGCTCTAAGACCTGTTATCCAAATACTCAACTCTCCTAAAGCTCTTTGAAGAGGCTCTATCTTTCTAACATAGCAGCACTCTTTTCTATTTTCTATAGACTCATAAAAACCATTTATACCTTGTGTTTGGTAGAGTTTTTCTACTTTTGAACTCTTAGGAAAAAAAACATTTATTTTTACATCGTACTTTAAGTTAGTAGCATCCATAACACTATATGTTTGTGGATGAAGCCTCGCTGTATCAAGTGTAAATATATTTGCTTTTTTTCAAGCCGGAGCAACATATCTGTAATAACTTGATCTTCAGCACCAAAGCTACTAGAAAGTGCAGCTTTATCTCCATACTCTTTTAAGAAATATTTTAAAATCTCTTGAGCAGAAGAGTTTTTAAATCTTTCATTTAAGTTAGTTATATCCATTTTTTCTCCTTATATCTGGTAATCTTGAGGTGCTTTAACTAAACCAAAAGATGATTTACTCCAAGCTCTTTCATGAAAATAATAAAGTGCCATTTTTGTAAAAAGCTCAATAGCTCCGATAGATGCTGCCATCTTAAGGTTGCCAGTAATCACATAAGAGATAAGCATAGTGTCTATCGTTCCCACTGTTCTCCAAGAGATGGTTTTTACAATACTTCTAAAAGGCTTTTCATGCATCTAATACTCCATTATTAGTAAATCTATCGATTTGGTATAGATTAAATATAGATGTAATGATAGGGTAATTTTATTTTAATGTCAAGTAAATATATAAGATTGGTTGGGAAAGGTTATATGGAGACTAGATTGCTTCGTCGTTCCTCCTCGCAATGACAGCCCTTGTGTCATTGCGAATGAAACAACTGTCATTGCGAACGAAGTGAAGCAATCTTTTAGTTTGTTTCTATAATACTTTTTAACTCATCCGCTGAGTTTATAGTTTTGATAGAAGTTATACTCTTGTTATCAAGATAAACGATAACTATCTTTTGAGTATCTACACCACTTCTAAAAGGTGCTGCTATTTTTTTATCATCCAATATCAAGACTGTGTGTTTAAAGTCTTTTAGACCAGGCATGATAAACATACTGCGTATCAAAGATGGAGCAGCACTAACATCTGCGATGAAAACTGTTTTGTTATCACTTAAGTAAGTTGCTTTTTGTGTTACAAAGTAATCATTACAAGTGTGAGCAACATCTTTTGAAAATGCAAAAATAACTTTTTTTGTATCGGTATCTATAGTATTGGAATTTTCAAACTGATCACTTAAAACAAGAGTCTCTAAGCTTTTTCCAACAACTAGCTTAGGCACTACAGTTTTTTCCTCTGAATCATCAGAGCCGCAAGCTGTAAACAAAAAGGCTATCATAAGCCCTACTATAATTTTTTTCATTTTTTTCCTTTTTCTGTTATAAAATTTGTGTAGTAAACTCTACTCTGCTTTTTTTAAAATAAGAGTAGTTGATTTGTCAAAGTCAAAATATTTTATCGCTGCATCTTGAACTTTTTGTGCTGTAACTTTTTTTACATTGTCTTCATACTCTAAAAGTGGTGTTATGTCACCTTTAACTAAGTAGCTTCCAAACAAGTTAGCAACAGAGGTTGAACTCTCAAGAGAGTAGATGAAGTCTGCTTTTGTGTTGATCTTTACCTTGTTTATCTCGGCTTTTGTAACCTTAGTAGTTTTCATAAGTTCTATCTGTTTTACTAGTTCTTTTTCTACATCTTTTGCTTTAACCCCAGGGTTACAAGTTGCTAGAAATATAAAAAGACCTGGGTCGATGTTTTCCATATTGTAAGCATAGACAGAATTTACAAGGCGTTTTTTATCTACTAACTCCTTATAAAGTCTTGAGCTTTTTCCAGAGTAAAGTATCTCAGAAATTACACTTAGAGTAACTTGGTCTTTGCTTTTAAAGTCAGGAATATGAAAAGTAATAGCGATCATCTCAACTTCGCTATCTCTATGAATAGTTACTCTTTTTGGTCCATCTTGCTCAGGTTCTACAAACTTAAACTCTGGTATTTCTGCACTATTTTTTATACCACCAAAAGCTTTTTTTGCTTTTTTGAAGACTTGAGATGCATCTACATCGCCAGTAACCATCAAGATAGCATTACTAGGTTGATAGTATGTTTTGTGAAACTCTTTTATATCATCAATACTCCAAGTTTGAATATCATTCATAAAACCAATAGGTGTCCAATGGTAAGGATGATATACATAAGCATTGTTAAAAAGTGCAAAGTAAAGATAACCAAGTGGAGAGTTTTCTGTTCTCCATCTTCGCTCTTCTGCTACAACATCACGCTCTGGCTGAAACTCTTCATCTTTAAGGTTTAAGTTTTGCATAAGCTCCGCATAGAGTGATAGTGACTTGCTAAGGTTGTCTGTGCTTGATTTTATATAGTAGTGAGTGTAGTCAAAACTAGTAGATGCATTGTTTACTCCGCCTATACTTTTAACCTCTTTGTCAAACTCTCCAGCAGGTAGGTTTTTTGTGGATTTAAAGTTCATATGCTCCAACATGTGAGCTATTCCTGTTTTTCCCATAACCTCATTTCTACTTCCGACTTTATAAAAGATATCAGTAGAGATAACGCTTGTAGAGTTTTTTAGGGGTATTACAACTATTTGTAAGCCATTTTTTAAAGTTTTTGTTTCATATTTTGGTAGTGAAGATGCCATTAGTGTTCCTATTATTAATGTTAGTGTGAGTAAGTATTTCATGATTTTATGTCCGCTCCGATAGCCTGTGTGATGTTTTTATAACCATCTGCTTTTATGAGCCTTGTAAGCTCATGGTTTATATCCATAATCATATCAGGACCATAAAAAACAAGTCCGCTAAGTATTTGAACAAGTGAAGCTCCTGCTTTTATACGCCTATATGCCTCTTGTGCCGAGTCTATACCACCAACAGAGATGAGTATAGTCTTTCCATAAAGCTCTTTTGCAATAGCTTCAAAGATTTTAAAGCTTTTCTCCTTTAAAACTGCACCGCTGATACCGCCAATATCTTTAGGCTCTTTAACTAGAGAGTAGTCTATGCTTGTGTTTGTTGCGATGATGCCATCTGCACCTTTTTCTACTGCCATCTTAGTGAGGGCAACCGCATCTTCTACTTCCATATCAGGAGCTATTTTTAGAAGGATAGGCATCTGTGTTAGTTTTTTAGCCTCTGTGAAAAGCTTTGAAACAAACTCTTCATTTTGAAGGTCTCTTAAGCCTGGAGTATTTGGAGAAGAGATATTTATGACAAAATAATCTCCCCATCCATCAAAAGTTTTTATAAGTGAGATATAATCATCTATAGCCTCACTATCTAAAGTGAGCTTATTTTTTCCAATATTTACACCGATGGGAGTAGCATAAGGAAACCTTTGCTTTAGCATATTTACAACTTTTGTGGCACCTTGGTTGTTAAAACCCATCGCATTTTGTATAGACTTTTCTTCTATATGTCTAAACATTCTAGGTTTGGGGTTGCCTTTTTGAGGTTTTGGGGTAACTGTTCCTATCTCGGTGAAACCAAAACCTAGAGTTCTTATGCCTTTTATCATAGTAGCATTTTTATCAAACCCTGCTCCAAGTCCTATAGGGTTTGAAAAAGTACGACCAAAAAGCTCTTGAGTTAAGACTTTGTTATCTACAAAGTGCGACTTTAAAAATGCTTTAAAAGGGGGTTCGCAAAGGTTTGTAAGCCTAAGCACACACTCCGCTAGATGGTGAGCATTTTCAGGCTCAAGTTTAAAAAGCCAAGGTTTTATCGTTTCATAATTTATCATGATATTAAAGATACCTTTTTATTTTTTTGAGATTATACTAAAACTTAGCTAATGATTTTCTATAAGCTTTCAGGATGACGACCATAATAAACTTCGTCACTCTCAGCTTGACTGGGGATCTAGCCTTTAAAGTCATACAACCCCGTCACTCTCAGCTTGACTGGGAGTCTAGCCTTTGAGGTCATGCAGTATTTTAACCTTTCATTCCCTTAGCATCTATACCTTTTCCCAAAATGTACCTTGAGCTGTGTCCATTATAGATACTCCAAAACTTAAAATTTCATCACGAAGTTTATCTGAGAGTTCAAAGTTTTTCTCTTTTTTAGCTTCATTTCTAAGAGTTATCAGCTCATCTATCTTTTGTTTTTTTTGCTCATCTACACCAAACTGAAAATATTCAAAGGCATTTTTAACACCAAAACCTAAAATCTCTTCTATGTAGTCTAGGTTAGAGATAGCCTCTTTTTTTAGTAGCTTGTGTTTTCCAGCTGTGTCTAGTGTTTCGTTTGTCTTAGAGATCATCTCCTCAATAAGAGCTAATGCAGAAGATATATTTATATCATCACTTAAAACTTTAAGAAGTTGATCTTTAAACTCTGTTTTTTCTGTGTTTTTAGCGAGTCCAAAAAGACGCTTTTTAAGTCTGTATATCTTGTCAAGTCTTTTTTTAGCTAGCACTAAATCATCACTATTGAAATTAAAATTACTTCTATAATGAGTACTTAAAAGATAAAACCGTAAAACTTCTCCATCATACTCTTTTAGTGCATCTTTTAAGAAAAAACTATTTCCAAGTGATTTACTCATTTTTTCGCCATCTATATTTACAAAACCATTGTGCATCCAATAGTTTGATAGTTTATGATCTGTTGCACACCTAGTCTGTGCTGCTTCATTTTCATGATGAGGAAAAAGTAGATCGGCTCCGCCTCCATGAATATCAATAGCAAAGGGAGTACCCTTAGATGCTAGATGCTTTTCTATCATCGCAGAACACTCCAGATGCCAACCTGGGCGACCCTTGCCAAAGGGAGAGTCAAAGGTTAAACTTTCATCTTTTACACTCTTCCAAAGAGCAAAATCAGCACTATTTTTTTTACTCTGTGAACTCTCAACCCTTTGTTGCTTGTCATCTTCATCTTGAACTCTATGAGATAGGCTTAGATACTCACTATCACTTGAGGTATCAAAGTAAACATCACCCTCATTAGTTTTATAAGCATGGTTTGTATCTATGAGCTTTTGTATAAGCTCATAGATAGCATCTAGGCTTTTGGTGGCTTTAGGCTCTATATCTGGTTTGTTAACGCCTATGGCTTTCATCTCTTTGTCAAAGGCATCTGTGTAAAAGTCAGTTATCTCTTTTATATCTTTGTTTTGCTGTGATGCTTTTTTTATGATCTTATCATCGATATCTGTAATATTTCTAGCATAAGTGACATCCAAACTATTTGCCCTAAGAACACGAGTCAAAAGGTCAAACACTAAAGCACTTTTAGCATGACCTAGATGAGCATCATCATAGACAGTAGGACCACAAACATAAAGAGAAACTCTCCCCTTTATCATGGGTATAAACTCTCTTTTTATTTTTTGTACTGAGTCATAAATATACATATAATTTTTCCTTTTAAAATTGAAATGAGTATAGAACTCCTCCAAAAATATCCATGTCATCACTTTGGCTACTATATGGTGACTGCAATCGATAAAAGAGTGTGAACTTATGTTTGTCGTAGTATAAGTCTGCTCCAAGATAAGCAGAAGCATTGGCAAAGTTTTTATCAGAATCGTAGCCTTGATCATCTGCTTCATCTAAGATATATGAGTAGGCTAATAGCTCGGCATTTAGTCCAGTAGTCAAAGACCACCCAAAACCACTATGATCTTTGCTCAACTTTAACATAGATGCTTCTTCTTTTAGATATGGATAATGAAGGTTAAAATTTCTAATATAATTATCACCGATTCTAAACATAGTTCCTCCAAAAGCATCTGTAGTGAAGTTACCAGCCTGAAAACCAAGCTGGTTAAACCAGTCCATACTTAAGCCATTTTTAGTTCTACTCTCCCAGCTTATTTCACCATATCTAAAAAGAATGTCAAGTGTGTATTGTGTTCCGAGTTGATTGTCCCAACCTTTTGGGTCATCACTGTTGATGATTTTGTGAACCAACTTTTGCGACTCTTCTGCTACAGACTCTTTTCCAACAACACCAAACTCTACTCTAAACTCTTTAAAGTTACTTTTGTCAAACTCAAATAGATAAGATGATATATATAGATGCCCAGCATAGGGCATATCATCATATTGAGGTGTTGAAATTAACAGATCGCTTGGAGTGATGATAACCTGACTTAAGCTCACTCCAGCACTATGCTCTTTTGAATCATCAAGTAAACCAAAAGAGAGATTATCAACCAATTTATATACAAAATTACTATAGCTATTTTGCTTAGTAGCATTTGTATCCCCAGAAGAATCATCGATCCAACTTACATTGACTCCACTTGTAAAATGTTGATCTCTTCCAGTTATGCTATCGTTATATATTGCAAATGAGAACTGATCAGCATTTAGTGTTACTGCAAAAAAGATAAGTATCAATCTTAATTTTGGTTTCATTTTAAGTTTCCTCCTAGTAAAATTGAATACTTATCCCATAGGATATAGTATATCATTGTGAACTGCATCTAGTTTTTTCATAAGCTCATCATCTATCTTAAACTCTAATGCTGCAAAAGTATCATCTAGTTGAGTAGTATTTGTAGCACCTATGATAGTTGAAGCTACAAAGTCAAAGTGCATACTCCAAGCTGTCGCTAGGGTTGTTAGTGATATATCATACTCTTTGGCAATGTCGAGATATTTATCTACTGAAGAGAGAGTTTTAGTGTTTAAAAACCTATCTGCTTGAGCTCTTACTCTCGAGTCTTTATTGTTTAGATATTTAGCAAACCTATACTCCAATGGATAAAGTTTAGTCTTGTTATATTTCCCAGTTAAGACTCCACCAGCAAGAGGAGAGTAAGGCAGAAGAGAGATCTCTTCTTTTTTACAAAGTGTTGCTATCTCATCTAAAGCTCTTCTATTTAACATAGAAAAATTGTTTTGTATAGACTCATATCTCGATAAGTTTTTAAACCTAGAGACTTCATTTGCTTTAGATAGTCCATAAGCTGTGTCGTTTGAAGTACCTATATATCGTACCTTTCCAGCCTTTACAAAACCATCTAAAACCTCTAAAGTTTCTTCTATTGGCACACTCATATCGGGCCAGTGAACTTGATAGAGGTCTATATAGTCAGTTTGAAGTTTTTTTAAAGAGGCATCTAGTGCCTTTGTCATGTGAAACCTATCTGCAGCGGTCAGACCATGTCTGATAGGTGGCACAAACCAACCATTTGCAGCACCTGCAACTTTTGAAGCAAGAATAATTGAATCCCTAGGCTTCTCTTTCATCCATTCGCCTATAATAGTCTCAGTAAGTCCAGCATGATGAGCCGATGGTGGTACAGGATAAAGCTCGGCAGTATCAAAGAAGTTTATACCTCTATTGTAAGCCTTGTCCATTATGGCAAAAGATTCTTTTTTGTCAGCCCCTGTTCCAAATGTCATCGTCCCTAAGCAGATAGGTGTTACTCTTAGTCCCGTCTTTCCTATGTATCTGTGTTTCATTATATCTATTCCTTTTTAATAATTGTTAAATAAAAACACTTATAAAATCCTTAAATATAGAAGTATTATAAGTAAAACAGTGTTTTTAGAACGAAGCATATCTAAAATATTATTTATTTCAAATATGTAGCTAAACTATTTTGATCTTTATTTCCAAAGCTCCATCAAGCAAGAGCTTTGCCAAGAAGTGACCCACCAACCAGCACATCTAAAATTTACCTGCTCCTCTTTTAGTATATCTTTTATCTCTTTTGTGTATAAATTTTTAAAGGTTTTTTCATAAAAATGTGTAGGTTTATTGCAAAATAAAACTTCACCCTCCATACCTTTGTATGTTATTTTTCTTTTTGTTCTGTAGTCTTTACAACTTAGCAATCTTAGAATATTATCATAGCTATTCCAATTTTCATATTTTTTAGATCTCTTTTTATCACATGTTCCATCAGAACAAGGAATGATATTTATATGTCCTGTTGAGCCAAATCCAAAATATTTGTTATCACTATACTTATAAATTACACTAATATTTTCTGGTACTACTACTATCTTATCTCGCACTTTATCAGGTTGATAATTTCTTTCTCGAACCTTATGCACTCTTTTTATCAAATACTCATCAAGTATTTGTTGTTTTTGAGTATTTGTAATAGCAGGAGCACTATTAGAGCAACCTGCAAACATTATTAGACTAAATAAGCCTATTGTTATATATTTCATATCTTTAGCTCTCTTTATTGTTCTGTAGATGCTACTTCGATACTTGAGTCTCTCTTTGGTATATATTCTAACATAGATTTAAATATGTGTCAATATATAACTTTAAAATATACCCAAATCCCACTCAAACAGATACCCATTATCACTCAAGCCCACAAGCCTATCTCCATCTACAAACATCTCTGTTATATCCCCATTATGACCCTTGAAAGTGTGGATAATTTTCTTTTGAGAGAGGCTATAAACATACACACATTTTTCGCGATAAAATATTTCGCTAAAGATGAGATTATCTTTATAAAAAAGCATCTGAAATATCTCTGTATCTTTTGCTATACCTCTATGTTTTTCAAAAAGTGTTTTGATAGTTGTAATTTTATCTGTTTGTGTGTCTAAGATTATCACCCCTCTAAAATCTTGTGCAAAGTAGATATATCTCTCTTGATACACAGCTATATCTTGGATATTTTTAGCTAAAACATAGCCCCACTCTTTTTCAAATTTTATAGTATTTATCTGTTTTAGAAACTTTCCTGTTTTAAAATCATAAATATTTATAAACCCTCTATAATTCGCACTATAAAGCTTATCTTTATGCACTATCACATCATTGACACGGTTATAATCCCAATAATCTTTTATCTTCCTTATATTTGGTGGATAGTTTCGCTCTTGATTGATGAAATATTTTCTCTTTTCATCTTGAAAAACTCGTATATAATTTTGCTCCCCATAAGTGATAATATGGTTTTTATAGACTCGTATCCCATCTACTCTATTTTGATTATCGCTCAAAGCATTAATATATCCCTTGGTATTAAAAACTAAACTATTTTTATCTAGTAGTTTTGTTACTCCATTTGTTCCGATATAAAGATGCTCATCATTTACCCCTATGGGACTAATAGTATCGTGGATAGAAGAGTGAGGTATCTTGTTGTATTGTATAGGTTTTAGTGATTTTTTATCATACACCTCCACAAAGCTACTCTTTTTATATTTCGTAACCACATAGATATTTTTGTCATCCCAAGCCATATTCCAAGTTGTATCATATTTTAGTTTTCTTAGCTTTGTGAGTCCATACTTTTTAGCGATATCCATATCAGGTAATTTCGCCGTTTTTTGCTCGTGTGGTTTTTTGATAGCAACCGTTTTTGCTTGAGCTTCCCTCTCTTTTTTAGCACTATTTTTTATAAAAGCATAACCAATCAGCGATGAAAATACCACTCCATAAATGATATATACTGTTTTATTTTGCATTTTTTTCAGCCTCTTTTTGTAACTCAAACACTTTTATAATCTCTTCTGAAGTAGTTGCTGCTAGGGTGAATAGTGCTATAAATTTAAGCATATTTCAATACAAAAACCCAAACAGCCACAACGGCACTCTGTTTCCAAAACCTATCTCAAAAGTGTATCTGTCATCTACTAAAAAATCCCCAACTTTAGAATAAGAAATATCATACTCCAATGATACTTGATTTGTAAAAAAACTGCTCCCTTGTTGTGCCTATTTCACTTTTATTGCAGTAGGCATAGTTTAGATTTGTATTGTTTAAGTAGAGCTTTTCTGGCTTAGAAAATACTGTATCACCTTTGGATTTTTGTTTTACCATATTGACTAAACTACCCATCTCCAAATAGCGATAAAGTGTTTGTCTGTTTAGCTCATAAGGTTTTGACAAGCATAAGAGCTTTTAGAGTTTAAATATATTTTTAGGTTCTATATTAAATATTATTGGCAAATCACTCTCTATGACTAGATTTATAGTTTCATATAGTTTATTTGGATAGTTACTTTTGTTTTGCTTATAAAATGGATAATATCCGTACTATCCTTTTCTATGTTGTATTGCACAATTATAGGTAAAATTAGCTTAAATGGTAATAATGCTCGAAGTATTAATATATCCGCTAGAGTATCGTAAATAGAGAATTATTTAAAGCACCCTTAGTATAAGTCAGTGCTATAATTTAATATGACAAAATATTTGATAATAAAGGGATAAATAAATTTTCAAGTGCAGGATTTGGATACAAAAAAGAGAAACAGTTTAACAAACAACTAAACTTGAGCCGACAACTAAAACCGAAAGAAAAAGAGCTAAATAGCTTACTAAAAGGATAAAAAAGTTACAATATTTCTCCCCAAATAAATTTGGGGATAGTCCTGACAAGCAGGGAATTGAGTTTAGTATAACAGATTGGAAAAGAGATGTCAAATGAAAAAGTTTAATGAATGGAATAAAGTCAAAATAAGAACCCAGCAAAAGACCGAGACTGCTTACTTTAGAGAAAGAGAGATTTATTGGGCTAATGTTGGTGAAAATATAGGCTTTGAGCAAAATGGTAAAGGGGATGATTTCGTACGACCTATTTTAGTCTTTAGAAAGTATTCCAATAATTTATTTTGTGGTATCCCTTTATCTACTACAATAAGAGATGGTAGTTTCTTTTTTAAATTTGAGTTTTTAGAAGAGAGGAAAAGCAGTGCTTTGCTTGTACAAGCAAAAACATTCGATGTTAAAAGGCTAGATAGAAAAATAGGAATGATTAATAAAAATGATTTTGAAAAACTAGAATGTCAAATGAAAAAGTTAATGAGATTGTGAAAAATTGTATTTTCCCCTCTTGCAAAAGCAAGAGAGTAGTCCCGAAGGAAAATTGTAAAAGAATTATATCAGATTACAAAAGAGATGTCAAATGAAAAAGTTTAATGAATGGAATAAAGTCAAAATAAGAACTGAAGACAAAAAGATAATTGCAACTTTTAAAGAAAGAAATATTTATTGGGCAAATGTTGGTGAAAATATAGGTTTTGAACAAAATGGTAAAGGGGATGACTTTGTGCGACCTTTGCTTATTTTTAAAAAGTTTTCCAATAATATGTTTTTTGGTATCCCTTTATCAAGCCAAACTAAAAAAGATGGTAGTTGGTTTTTTGAATTTAGTTTCCAAACAGATAAAATCAGTACTGCTTTGATAGTTCAAGGCAAACTGTTTGATGTGAAAAGACTAGATCAAAAGATAGGTAAAATTTCTATAGAAGATTTTGCTCAATTGAAGATAAAGTTTAAAGATTTATTTAATGTTTAAATATTTTTCCCCAAATAAATTTGGGGATAGTCCTGACAAGCAGGGAATTGTAAAAGAATTATATCAGATTGTAAAAGAGATGTCAAATGAAAAAGTTTAATGAATGGAATAAAGTCAAAATAAGAACTGAAGACAAAAAGATAATTGCA
>JAERRX010000122.1 GCA_016735225.1 Sulfurimonas sp.
AAACAATGAAACCGTAAATTATTTTAATGCTCATATATTTAGATAATTAATTGACAAATCTTATATTCTTACTAGGATTGAGTGCTAAATGGTTACTTCAAAACGATATAATATAAAAAAATATAAAGATAAGATATGAACTTAACACATTTAGATAAAAACCAAAGACCTAAAATGGTTGATGTTAGTGACAAGGATAACACTTCAAGAGTTGCGATAGCATCTGGAACAATACAGATGAGTCAAGATGCTTATGATGCGATCATAGATGAAAAAACAAAAAAAGGACCTGTTTTGCAAACTGCTGTCATAGCGGCAATAATGGGTGTTAAAAAAACAAGTGAGCTTATCCCTATGTGTCACCCTTTAAACCTTAGTGGCATAAACTGTGATATAGATGAGCTTAGTGAGCTGCCAGGCTTTAAGCTAAGCGTAACTGCAAAACTAAGAGGTCAAACGGGTGTTGAGATGGAAGCTTTGATGGGAACTTCTGTTGGTTTACTTACTATATATGATATGGTTAAAGCGATAGATAAAAGTATGTTGATTCAAAACATACAACTTGAAGAAAAATCAGGAGGAAAAAATGGAAATTATAAACGATAAGACTGAAAAATTGGAACTAGACTACCCGTGCAATTGGTCTTATAAACTAATAGCATTAGAAAAAGAGGCACTAGAAAAAGCTGTACATGAGGTAGTAGTTCAAAGAGAGCATAAACTAACACACTCCAAAAACTCTAAAGCTGGAAAGTATGTCAGTATGAGTCTTGACCTATTAGTTCACAATGAAGAGGATAGAAACTTTATCTATGAGGCACTAAAAGCTCATCAAAATATAAAAATGGTACTATAAAATTAAGGATTTTACAATGAAAATAGAAAAAATAACTAGTGGCTTAGACAGCTCTTACAAGCATGAGCTTAAAAGTGTAGATGAAAGAGTTCAATCTTCTATAAAATATATTAGTGATGACTTAAAACTAGACCTAGATAGGTTAAATCTGGATGAAATAAAAAGCATAACTGCAAAAATTTTAGATATAGAAACTTCATCACTTAAAAATGACCTTGGGTCACTTTTAGAACAAAAAGAACTAATAGAGAGAAATATAGAGAAAAAATCTCAAGAACTTCAAGAGTCAAAATATGAAATATTTAATGCTCTTGAGGACTCTTTAGAAGATCAAAAAGATACTCTCTCAAAACTTCATCAAGTAAAACTTCAGTCTATTGACCTATATGACCTACTAAGTGAAATGGTAGAGTCAGCAATCATCAGTGCCTTAGAAAAAGACAAAGATGGAGATATAACGCAAGCTACTGTTGAAGCCATAAAAGAGATGACTTATGAAGCTATAAAAGAGGGCTCGCTAAGCACTATACGAGTAAGAAAGATCTTATCGACTATTTTACAGTCTGCCATAGATGTAGCAGAAGCCACACCAACAAAAGCCAATGAGATATTAAATGCTACTCTAAAGGGTATGAGAAGTGGTCTTATTCGCTCTATTGATGTGTTTAAAAAGAGATTGACTTTTATGCCTGTTGAAGCTAAGCATATTCTTATAGAAGATTATGATACTATTATGGAAGACTTAAATCAGTCAGATACTCTTTTTTCTCAAGTTGTTCAAAGCAAAGCAACTCAAAACAGCCAAGAAACAGAAAAACTCCTACTAGAGATAAATAAAAATATGCGATATGACTTAGAAGAGCTTGTTCACATATCTAAAGAAACTACCGATCTTATGCGAACAAGATTTTCAAGTTTTGCAAAATCAGCGGCAAAAAAAGCCGATACTGCAATGAAATCACAAACTGCACAAGAAGCCAAAAGAATGGGCAAACAAGCCTTAGAAATAGCTAGAGCAGCCCTTGACAGTGCTATAAAAACTGCCAAAGATGCTATAGATAAAAAGTAGTTTAACTATTTACGAAGAAGTGGGTTTCCACCCGCTACTTTTTTAGCTCCAAGTCCTCTCAGTATAGAGGGTATCTCTTCATCAAGTTTGTCAATATAGTCTAGTTTTTTCTTGTTTGTTATTCCCAATGCACCTGCCCATGATGACAATGTAGGCATCCCAATAACAAGCTTATTTTCACCCTCTTTTACATAGATATACATGGCACAAGGTGCAAATATTCCTGCTATTGGCAAGGCACCATTTGCATCAAATATAGTATATGAAAATGGAATATGACAAAGAGAGTAAGACCAAAAAGATGTGTAGATAGGCATCACATCTTCTTGCGAGTTAAAACTCTCTTTTATGTTGTAAAAACCTGCAACTACAAAACCATTTGTTTCAAAAGCATACTCAAACTTTTCTTGAAACTCCTCTAAAAAATCATCAATATCTTCTGGTTCTTCAAAAGCTATTTCATAGTGCATCATACTATTTTTAGCCTTAGAAACTAGAGGAATATAACTTTTTTTACCACCTAGTTTTTTTTCTATAAAGGCATCAAGAGGTTTAAAAGAGGCTATATATTTTTCTTTTATCTCTTTGTCTTTTATACCCACTATATCTAAAATTGCCTCTGGTGTTAGGTGAGCAACTTTAGTGACTTTATCTGACTTTTTTCTAAAGTTTAGAAGGTTAAAGGGGCTAAAACCACCAAGTCTAGGGTCTATGTTTAAAAGTGGGCGGACAGTATCTTCATTTAGTATGGAGGAAAAACCTATAAGCTCTAAGTTTGTTGTTCCAAACTTAAGCTCATAAGCATCATTTACTCTATGATGAGGGTCATTTAAAAAGTAGCCTATCTCTTTTAAATCTTTTTTCGTGAACTCGTTAAATCTTTTATCATTGTTTTTATCAAAAGTATAGACTACTGCTAGATTATCACTAGCAGATGCTAAGACTACAAAGGCAAAACTCAAGATAAGTTGTAGGGCAAAAAATCTCATCTTATCTACTCTATCATTTCTTTAACAATATCTTCAATCATCTTATGAGCATCACGAAGTGGCTTGATCGATTCTTTATCGTTTATATCAATAGTTGTTATCCAGTTATCAACTCCCAACCAACCCATGTGCATCTTATTTTCACCTTTTTTCTTATAAAGGTAAAAAGAACAAGGAGCATAAGCACCAGCTTCTGGATGCAGTTTTGACACAGGATAGATAACATCAAATTTACAAACTGAGTAGGTATCATAAAAGTCATAAGCATCATAACCATCAGGCTCAAACAGCTCATCTAAAAGGTTAAGATACCCTGGCATTAAAAAACCTATTGGCTCCATCTCTCCCTCAAACTCCTCTTCAAACTCCTCTTTTAGCTCTTCTATATCTGTATCTGCTTCTATTTCAAGATCCATTGTATATCTTGTTTGAAATGACTTTTTAGGAAACTTTATAGTATGGTTTAACTTCTTAAACTTACCATTTGGCATAGCAGTTCTTAAAGCTTTTTCTATTGACTTAGAATAAGCTATCAAGTCTGGGTCATCTATAGGAATTTCACCTGTTCTAGCTATACCTGCTAATGTTAAAGTTGAGATATTCATAGTTCCCTTATCTGACCAAATAGACATAGTTAGTGGAGTCAAAAGACCAAATGTTGGATATTTCTTTAGTAGTTTTAGAGTTATCGCTTTGTTACGAAACATCGCTAAGTTATATGTTTTATAGTGAGTGTTTTTAAACCTAAGCTTAAACGGTTTGTTCATATCGTTGTTACCATCTATCATAAGCCCACTTTTAACAAAAGCATCATCTATGCTCTTGGTGGTTATCTTACCATCTGCATTGTCTGATGTGAATATCTGAACACTTTGTGGTGCTGCTAGCAAGTTTGTAGCACTTAAAAATATCGCTAAAAACATTGCTATTACGAGAGTGTTTGTTTTTTTCATTTTTTTTCCTTTATCTGTTGTTTGATTGTTTGATAGTTTAGACTATCTATTTTAAATATTTGCAATTTGTAAAAAATCAACAATATCACCTTTTTTTACTACTCCAGCATCTATAACTTTAGCGAAGATTCCTCTGTCATGTTCTAAAAGCTTTGGTAGTGAGGCATCTACTTTTGATAAGCTACTACACAATGTGCAGTTTTGTGTTATCTCTAAAGTTATGTTTTTTCCTATGTTTATCTTATCTCCAGCTTGAAGATGATAAGGGTTTACATCAAGTAAAATATTTTCACCCAAGGAACTATATGGAGCATCTATACCATTTTTTTTAGCTAAATCATAACTGTCTATAGATGTTATCAAGATAGCTCTGTTTGAGTTTTTACCATAATACTTGTCATCAGATACACCTCTAGCATCTAAAAGTAACTCATTTTTATTGACTCTATCTCTTTGCTCATCTTTAGAGATAAAAAGTTCTAAAACTTGACCTGAAATTTTGCTCAAGCTATCTCCTAGTCTCTAAATTCAAAATCATCTTTATATATTTCAAACTCTACTTTTTTATATGACCCACTGCTTACATAGTTGAGAATAGTAAAAAAGATACTCTCATCTTTATAGCCAGGAACAGCATAAACCAAGTTTGCATTTTTATCAATAAACAGAGAACTAGGGTAAAAGTTATAGCCTATCGACTTTGCAAAATTATGAGCATTGCCTTTAAAATCATCATAAACAATAGTGTCATTTTCATCAATATTTATGTGAACTTCGAGAAAATCTTTTTTTATCAATGCCTTAACATCAGCATCATTAAGAGCTATTTTTTCCATATTGGCACAGTATGGGCATCCATTTTGATGAAGCCAAACAAAGAGATGCTTATGCGACAAAGATAAACTTTTTGCAAGAGTATTGATGTTTATCTCTTTTGCGATTATGGATGCCTGAAGAAGTAAAGAAAAAAGAAAAATTTTAAATATTAACTTAAACATATTGTCTAGTTCCTTCTCTTCTCAAAACAACTATTTGATTTTTTTTGTTATTGCTTCTGAATTGCCTTTACGATCAAGCCAAGTAACGATGATTTTTTCTTTTTTCTTAAAAGTTTCACCATTTAGTTTTAGTTTAAAAATAGGGTTTTTAGATAGAAACTGGCTTGTTGACATATCAAATACTGTTTCACCATTAATAGTTCCCGATAGATGAGTTATAAAATTTGCATCATCTTTATTTCCTGTTTTTTTCTCCGCTTGGTTATATGTAGTCATCGCATGACTTGGTTGTATCGTTAGCTTTATGATACCTTTTTTTAATTTTGCTTTTACTCTTGTGCCCATAAAATATTCCTTTTATTCATTTAAATTAGTTGAAAGTATTAACCTTCACATCCACCAAGTGCCACATCTAGCGACTTCTTAGCTGAGTATAGTTTTCCATCTAAACCCTCTACGACAACTGTTATAGTTCCTGGTTTTCCCATCTTTATGTGGATCTTATAGTCGGTAATATCATACTTAGTTACACTATAAACTATTACCGCAGCTTCAGGGTTTGCATCTTGAAACACAGAAACTGTTTTGGCAGGAATCTTAGTGCTAAATGTCACAGGAACAGCACCGCCACTACTTGCAACATCTGGTGTGCTTAACTTAACACCTTTTTCTATAGTAGTTGTTGTTCCATATAGGTTTTTTATAGCATCATCAACCGTATGAGCAGTCCATACTGTTGGTTTTAGCTTTCTATAATCCTCGGCTCGTACACTAGCAGGTGCAACTGCCAATACTAAAGCACCTAGTGTTAAACTTAAAAATTTTCTTCTTTGCATCGTATTTCCTTTTTTATTTACTTTTTTCTATCATATAGTCAACTAATTGTTTTAGTTCACCATCACTAACACTAGCACCACCTTTTGCAGGCATGCCATTTATACCCTCAAGAGCATTCTTGTGGACTGCATCTAAACCTTTTTTCATCACCTCTGCCCAAGCATCTTTGTCTCCAACAACAGGAGCACCCATACCCTCGGCACCATGACATGCTAAGCAGTTGTTTTCATAAGACTTCATAACATTAAAACCCATATCTGAAGCCTCTTTTTTTGGTAGATCTTTAGCTACTGACATAGGAGGGTTAAAACTACTTATACCACCATTTTGAATTCGTCTGATTTTTGCGGTTGTTTTTTGACAATCTTTCATACAACGCTGGGATATTTTAACTTTTTTACCACCAAAATTTGCAGGATTTGCATAAAACTTACGAACATCTTCTGATCCACTTGCTCCATCTATATTTGGTACAAAGCCATTTTGATTTGGCATCTTTATCTTTAAGAACTTCTCTCTATCTAAAACATACTCATCATCAACCTCTACACCATCTATAGACATTTCGTTTATGTTTAACATATATGCGCTTAAAGCGTAAGTTTCATCATTGCTCAATGTTTTTGATCTTGTATGAGGCATACCATCACGGATATACCACCACATCGTACTAGCATAAGGCCAGTATGAACCAAATACACGAGTTGGACCCTCTGCATCTGGGTCTTTCCATCTATTGTTAGTAAGAGTTTTTTGTAGCTCTTGTGCATTACCTTTAGAAAGCGATGGATAGCCTCCACCACCCGAACCAAAGTCACCATGACACATAATACACTGCTCTTCATAGATCTCTTCACCATCTTCAACCGAACCGCTACCCTCTGGCAGACCTGTTCCATCTGGCATAATATCTTTGTCCCATGCAAGTATCTCATTTGCAGTTGGAACTCGTCCATTATTTATTTTCATTCCTATTGATTGAGGATTGACTAGATAGGGACCTGTTTTATCTTTTACTATTGGATAGTAAACACCGCCATCTATACTAGCTTTAGCCGTAGAGTTTGAAACCTTAGGAGATGTTTCGTTGTCTAAGCATCCTACTGAAAATAGTGCTACACTCAATGCTACTGAAGCAGAAATAATTATTTTACGATCTAATTTGAACATGATTAACCTCCCCTTTAGCTGTAACTTCCCAAGTTTCTATACCGTTTCTATGATAAACAGACTCAACACCCATAACAGATACCTCTTCATCAATACTCGGCTGAATATAACCTGCATCATCCATAGAACGAGATGTAAGAAGAAGAACTTCTCCTTTTTTATATCTGTGCATGTAGCTCCATCTAGTCCATGACTTGGGTAAGACTAAACCTTTTAAATTTGCTTTTACATAGTTTTTACCACCATCAAAAGATAGATCAACATTAGTAATAGTACCCATACCCGACCATGCAAGTCCTTCTATCTCGACTACATCACCATCTTTAAGGTCTGTCCAAGGGATCTCAGGAGAGGGAGAAACTACTGTTGAGTTTACCTCATTTGCATAAAAATGCTGTATAGCTTTACCATCTGGCTTTAGTGCAGTGTATTTAGATGTTTCCTCTTTTGCATACCATGGTTCACTAGCAAACTCTAAGCGTTTAAGCCATTTAACACATAAGTTACCCTCCCAGCCTGGAAGAAGAAGTCTTACTGGGTAGCCTTGTTCTGGGCGAAGTGCTTCACCATTTTGACCCCAAACTATCATAGCATCATCAAGAACCTTTTCAACAGGAACACTTCTTCCCATTTCAGAGTTATCACTTCCCTCGGCTAGCATCCACCTAGCTTCTGGTTTTAAACCTAGGTCTTCAAGAATAGTTTTGATATAAACACCAGTCCACTCCGCAGAAGCCATAAAGCCTTTAGCAAACTGTAAAGAGTTAAACTGAGGTCCCCTCCACTCTTGTCCGCCATTTGCAGGACACTCAATAAAGTGAGTACGAGTAATGCTTGGGTATCGTTTTAACTGTTTTAAGGTAAGAACGATGGGCTTCTTAACTAAACCATGGATCATTAAGCGATACTCATTAGGATCAACATGAGCTGTTCCCCCATGTGAGCGAGAAAAGAAAAGTCCATTTGGAGTGATGATACCTTCTGACTCATGGATAGGTGTTACAGCTATAGAAGCTCTATAATTACCAGAAGCTAAAAGCTTAGTGGTTCTTCTAATATTGTTATGCTCATAAGCAGATGGTATGCCGTATAGATTTTTTGTTACAGGATCTCCCCATTTTTGCCCCCATGGAACATGGTGCATTATAGCTGGGTCATCTTGTGATGCTAAAAGAGTTGTTCCTCCAAGAGCAGTAACCCCTAGTGCCGCTGTTTTCTTAAAAAACTCTCTTCTTTGAGATAGTTCTAAATCTTTTTTAGATTTTTTGTTATCCATTTACTCTCCCTTGTAGATAATTATTTAACATATTATGCCAAGCTAATAGTTAGTATTAAATTTTTATTAATCTTTTTTTTTTAGAGGTAATAAAAAAAAAAAAAAAAAAAAAAAAAAAAAAATTTAAAATAT
>JAERRX010000030.1 GCA_016735225.1 Sulfurimonas sp.
AATTATACCAATCTTTCTAAGCTAAATAAAAAATATCACTTTCTTACTTAGATATTTGTTAAAAATTAGATCTATTACTTTTTTATAGTGAAGATTAAAATCAATATTTTTTCCTCATAAGTGCTTGTAAAATAAAATAAAACAATGCAACTTCTAAGGCTGTCAGAGGAAACACTATGAGCGAAGCAAAAGGGGAAACAATAAGGCTTGTAACTATGTCATAATCAAAATATATATAAATTAGAAGTGCATTTAGCAGTATGCTTAAAATCGATGCTATGTTTAGCATAGGTATGAGAGTAGCTTTAGATGAGAGATGCCACCTTTAATTGCGATGTTGATATTATAAATTGCTTAAAACTCTGCCATTTAGTATGGTGATATCTCCACTTAACTCAGCCTCAAAGAGTTTTTGAGGGTAGAGCTTTAGGGTCTCATCGTAGCTAGGGTTGTTTTTACAAAACTCTAAAAAATCATCTACTTTTTTATCTGCTATATCACTAGATGCAAAGATAGAAACAAACTCATCTATGTCGTAAATAGCTTTTGCTTTGCCTGATTGCAATAGCTCATTTGTTGCTTGAGACTCTCCTACTCTATGAGGAATCACAAAAATCTCCTTGCCCATCTTTATCGCAATATCTATGCTTCTCAAACTTCCGCTGTTTAGCTCAGCTTCTATAACTACTAAAACCTCTCCTAGAGCAACAACAACTTCATTTCTTACAACAAAACTCCACGGGGTTGCTTTAAAGCCAGCATCAAACTGACTAAGTAAGAGTCCTGAATTTTCTATATCGCTCAATAGTGTTTTGTTGATTGCGGGGTATTTTATATCTATGCCACAGGGTAAAACTGCTATGGTATTTGATGCTCCTGAAGCTTTGTGAGCGATAGCATCTATGCCCATCGCTCCTCCACTAACAACACAGATGCCATTTTTAGACAGACTTGAAGCTAGTTTATGGGTGATCAAGCGAGAATATTTTGATGGTTTTCTACTTCCAACTATTGATATTTTAGTTTTATCTAAAAGCTCAAGGTTTCCACTAAAAAAGAGCTGCTTAGGGTACTTTTTCATACTCTCAAGTTCAGGTATTTTAGCTTCTAGCTCTCTCATTAGTAAAGCTTATCTATATAAACTAGCTCAACATCTTTAAGTAAAGCTTTTGATTCACTAAGGGCTATAAGTGTGTTTGGGTGAGGATGCCCAATAGCAATAGCGGTTCCATGAAGCTTTGCAATCTTTACTGCCCTTTTTATCTGTATCTTTATAGAGACTTTATCTACTTTGTTGTCTAAAAATACATCTCTTGCAACATAGTGTAAACCTAGATTTTTCATAACTTTAGGAGCCTTAGTTTTAGCAGTTGTTCTACTATCTATGAAGTTTATTTTTTGAGACTTTAGTGCATATAAAAGGCGGTTCATCGCTAGCTCATTTGAAGTAAACTTACTTCCTGTATGATTGTTTAGATATTTAACTCGTGGAAACATTTTTTTTATATTTGATACTCTTTGAGATATTTTAGCTTCTGAATCACCTACTCTTAAAGTTAAAGGCTCTTCAGCACGAAAATTTTCTGCTTCTAATGGTAGATGCACCATATATATTTTTTCTTTAGATGCTAGTTTTGCGGACTTTGGACGAAATATGCTTGGAGGCAAAAACGACATAGTTATAGGAAAGCCTATGCTTTTTATAGCAACTACATGGGAGCGAACACTTACATCATCTATGATGATTGCTAGTTTTGGCTTTGTTGATACTCTTTTTACTGCTCTTTTTACTCTTTTGGGTGGTTTAGGAGGATCTATTAAAGATATATCGTCATATTCGTGAGAAGCAGCAATAAAAGATTTGCTCTCCTCTTTGAGAACTTTTTTTAGTCTTTCATTTACACTAGAGTTTACTTTTTTTGCACTTTTATCTTTCAATCTCTTCAATGTCGATAATCTTTTTTTCTTCAATAGATCAGATTTTGTCCTTATCTCTTCTTTTGCATCTTCATAACCAAAATAATACCCAGCAACCAAGGAGCTTAAAATTATTGCAATAATCATTAAGAACCATATTAGATATATTAAAAATTTGCTACTATTTTTTTTCTTTCTTCTTTTTGCCATCTATATAACTAGCTCCAATTTTTTTATAACTATACCAAAAAAAGTAAAAATTACAGCACAAAATGACACTTATTTTAACTTTCTCTATAAAACTTACTATATAAAAAATTTTAATCCAAAAAAAGACTTTCTATTGGAATGTGAAGTTAATCGTGTAGGTTTCT
>JAERRX010000085.1 GCA_016735225.1 Sulfurimonas sp.
GGTACTGTTTAACACAAAGAAAAAGAAAGATTTTTATATAAGCGATGATGTTTATAATGTATCTAAAAAGAGAAAGGAAGCTCGGTGAACCTAAGAGATTTTAAAGCAGGAAACTTAGCAAATATAGTCGAAGAGTTATCCATGGCTAAATCAACAGCGAATATTCCTGTCAAAGATTTTGAAGAAAAAGAGATTTTGCAAGAGATAACTGGGTATCAAAGAAATAAACACTATGCTTTTACTAGATACTTAAATGCCTATAGTAAGAGTTGAAACTCTAAACTGGACTAAGGAAATCTTATAGTTCGAGTTGAAGCTCTAAACTGGACTAAGGAAATCTATAGTCCAAGTTGAAGCTCTAAATTGGATTTATGAAGTAAACTAGATTAAAAATAAAAAAAAGGACGAGATAATGAACCTGCCATTAGATATCAAGCAACTTCTCCATGGAAAAGTGGGATGACTAGACCTTGTAAGGCTAAAGTTACATTAGCAAAAGGGCAAAAAGAGTATGCTTACTATATTCGTAAAAACTCTAGTAGTGTTGCAGCAAAAGGTTCTGATGAACGAGAGCTTTTATCTCTAACTGCAATTGTTCCCTTTGATGACAGATATAATCAAAAAGCTAGAGTAGAAGAGTTAGATATTGGGCTTATAAAGAACTCTTTAGAAGAAGTTGGAAGTTCTTTAGCAAGCGATGTAGATAATCTATCTCTTGAAAAGATGACAGAGGGTCGTTCAACTGGTATCCATAAAATCTTAGATGCTATGTCTTCAAATGGCTCCCCAAAACCTGAGTTTGAGTTTGATGAAGAGCATACTTATTTTCAAGTTAAGTTACCTGTACATATAGAAGTCTTGAAAGAAAATATTGAAAATTCAGACTTTACCCCTCAAGTTGAAAATCTGCTCTCTATCTTAGATAAAGAGATGTCAAGAGTGGAAATAATGGAGAGTTTAGGACTAGAAGATAGAAAAAACTTTAGAACTTTATATCTAAATCCTGCAATAGAGTTTAATCTAGTTAGGCTAACAACTCCTGATAAACCAAGAAGTTCTAAACAAAAATATAGAATAACTTCATTAGGTAAAAGGCTGATGGGTAAAGATAATGAATAGTTTATTTAACACAAATATTGCAGAGTATAGCTATACAAGCAAACTCAGTCATCGAACTATATTTATTCAAGGAAATAAAATATGATACCATCAGTCTTAGCATCACAACTCATAAAGGGTACTAAAGATTACCTAAGTACAACTTTTCCAAGTTCCACACCTGCATTTTTTGGTATGATAGATAAGTTTGCTTGTGAAGATGGTAAACTTTTTAAGGGTCCTTATATTTCTGTAGCACTACCATTTAGAAAAGGCGATGAATCTGCTCATTATTTTCCAGACACTTTAAGTGAAAACTTTAAACCATTTTATCATCAAGAGTTGGCTTTTAAAAGACTTGGAGGCAGGGTTGCTAAACCTACACTTGTGGCGACTGGTACAGGTTCAGGTAAGACTGAAGCATTTATGTTTCCCATACTTGATTATTGTTATAAACACAGAGACACTAAGGGCATAAAAGCTATCATCATCTACCCTATGAATGCTCTAGCAACAGATCAAGCAAAAAGATTTGCTAAAACCATATCTGATACGGAGTCTTTAAGCGGAACAAGAGTAGGTCTTTATATCGGTAGTTCTGAACAAAATCCTCATAAAAAGATGAGTGATGATTATGTTATAACTGATAAAGATATACTATGTGATAACCCTCCAGATATTTTACTTACAAACTATAAGATGTTAGACTTTATGCTTATGCGACCTCGTGACCAAAAGATTTGGAAACATAATATAAGTAGTGATGTTTTAAAATTTATAGCAGTAGATGAGATACATACATTTGATGGAGCTCAAGGGACTGACTTAGCTTCACTTATGAGAAGACTTCGTGCAAAACTTAATGTTAAGAAGGGTCATCTAGCTTGTATAGGTACATCTGCTACTCTTGGTGGGGATGGCACTTCTGCTATAAGAGAGTTTGCATCAGATATTTTTAGTGAAGAGTTTGATGAAGACTCTGTAGTTAAAGAGTATAGAATAAGTCCAGAAGAGTTTTTTCAAAATAGTGAAGATGAAATACACTTTTATCCACATATTTCTCAGCTTAAAGAGCTTGACTATAAAAACTATAAGAGTGTAGAAGAGTATATCAAAACCCAATATTTTCTTTGGTTTAATGAAGAGGTCGATAGTGTTGATAGCGATGAGTTTAAAGTTGAGCTAGGTGTTAAACTAAAAGAGCTTTACTTTTTTAAACTGCTACTTAAAACACTAGCTGGAAGTATAAAGTCAAGAGAACAGATAATAGATGCATTTATACGAAAGATTCCTATAAAAAGTTCATCTGAGTATTTTGAGTATATGGTTAATTCACTCTTAGCATTAACCTCTTGGGCTAAGAGTGAGAAAGTTGGAAAAAATTATCCTCCATTTCTTTTTGTAAGAGTACAGTTATGGTTAAGAGAGTTGGCTCGTATGGTAACCACCCTAGATAAAAAACCAATGCTTGCCTATTCTGATGATTTGAAACCTGAAGAGTTAGAGCAGTATTTTCCAGTGATACACTGTAGAGATTGTCATGCAACTGGATGGGGTGGTGTCAAGAAAAGTGGAACCAATGAACTACAAAGTGACTTAAAACTTTTTTATCAAGCTTTCTTTAGCCATGATAGTAGAGTGAAGTTTGTATTTCCCATAGACGAGAATCCTAAAAACTTAACTGGTCGTGTTTACTATATAAACCGAAGTGGTTCAGAGATGCCAGATGGTGAAAGTGATGGTTGTATCAAGGTATATGAAAATGATAATATTGACTCTAAAGGTAAAAGTCATTCAAACTGTCCATTTTGCAACTCAAAAAACTCTTTAACTATTTTAGGTGCTAGAGCAGCTAGTCTTACAAGTGTTCTTATTGGTCAAAACTTTTCAAGTTATTTCAATGACGATAAAAAACTTATTGCTTTTAGTGATAGTGTTCAAGACTCTGCACAACGAGCTGGTTTCTTTGGAGCTAGAAGCTATCAGTTTACGATACGAAGTGCTATGCAGCAAGCTCTTGGGGCTTATGGTGGTAAGGTTGGACTAAATGATTTTAGCGATATTATCAGCACCTATTGGCAAAATATATTTAATGATGATAAACAATATATATCTACTCTCATAGCACCAGATATGGAGTGGTTAAGAGAGTATGACAATCTTGTAAAAACAGATGAGTTAAACAATCCTGATGATCTAAAAGTTCTTGTAAATAAACGAATAGACTGGATGATTCATAGTGAGTATGGGTTTAAGTCTCATATAGGTAGAACACTAGAAAGAAGTGGGGCTTCTACCATGTATGTTGATGGTTTGCAAGATGTCATAGAGGTACTTTTACCAACCATGCAAAACAGTATAGAAATATTTAGAACTGTAACTAAAGAAAAACTAGAGAAGTTTATTTTAGGATTTTTAATATACTTAAAAGATAGTGGGGCTATCTATAGTGAGCATATAAGACCATATATTACAAGTGGTGGAGAAACATATCAAGTAAATAAGTTGTATCCTAGAAATATGTATATGGCTAAATTTAGCCCAAGTTCTAGAAATCCAAAGTTTTTAACTAATGGTAATTTTAAAGCTTTTGATAAAATATCTAATAAAGGAAAAACTACATGGTGCGATAGATGGCTGATGCATAATTTTGTAGATGACAATCCCCTACTTCCTGATACTACTATTGTCTATCAACCAATATTAGAAGTTTTACTAAAACAGAAAATTCTTATCGAAACTGATTTTGCCGATAAGCTAATATGGGGGTTGAATCCTCAAAAGCTTTTTATTACAACTGATACTAGTGAGCTTTGTTGTAGTCTATGCAATCATAAACTAAGAATAGACAATCACAATCATAAATATGCTCTTGGAATGAAGTGTATGAGAAAAGAGTGTAGTGGGAGTTATGAGAACTATATAAGCGAAGATAGTTACTATAAGCTCCTTTATGTCAGTGGGGATTTGCAAAGAGTTGTAGCACGAGAGCATACAGGACTACTTGGAAGAGCTGTAAGAGAAAAAGTTGAAAATGACTTTATAAAAAGAAAATCCACTCAACCATGGAAGCCAAATCTACTTAGTGCTACTCCTACTCTTGAGATGGGCATAGATATTGGAGACTTGAGTTCTGTAGTTTTATGTTCTGTACCACCAAATGGGGCTAACTATCTTCAAAGGATAGGTCGTGCAGGTAGAACTGATGGAAATGCTTTTAATGTAACATTGGCTAATGCTAGCGATCATGATCTCTACTTTTATGAAGAACCAAACGAAATTATGCAAGGAAATATAGATGCTCCTGGTGTTTATATAGATGCTTCGGCAATACTACAAAGACAGTTTTTAGCATATTGTATTGATAACTGGGTGAGTAAAGAACATGTACACAGACAAGACCTACCTGATAAGTTAAATATAGTTCTTAGTAGTATTGATAAAAGTAAAAAAGATAAGTTTCCATATACTCTGTTTAGGTTTATAGATAAAAACACTCAAACACTACTGCAAAACTTTTTTAATCTGTATGAAGATAAGCTACAAGAAAGTTCTAAAGATAAACTTGAAAGTTTTGTTTTAGGAGATGGTCAATCTGATAGTTTAGTATTGCTTGTGTTAAATAGACTAGAGTTGATACTACAAGAGCAAAAGTCGCTATCTAGTCAAATCAGTACACTAAAAAATATTTTGAAAAAGCACAAGGTTAAAGAAGCTAAAGATAAAGACCATGAAGATATAGCTAAAAAGATAGAGTCTGAACTAGATGGTTTAAAATCTGTTTTACTTCTTTTAAGAAGAAAAAGAACATTTGAATTTTTTGCAGATGAGGGACTTTTACCTAATTATGCTTTTCCTGAGAGTGGAGTGATACTAAAGTCAGTAATCTATAGAAGAAAAGACACTAAAGCCGATGGGAGTGGTGGTAAGTATGAAACTTACACTTACGAGTATGAGAGAGCGGGCAGTAGTGCCATAAGTGAGCTAGCTCCAAACAACAGCTTCTATGCAGGTGGACGAAAAGTAACTATAGATCAGATAGACATGAGTAGTGCTGAGCCTGAGACTTGGATATTTTGTGATAAATGCTCATTTACTCAAAGAGTTACTAATGAAGAGATGCACTCTTGTCCTAAATGTGGCAGTGAAATGTTTTGTGATGATGGGCAAAAAAAAGAGATTCTTAGAATGAAACAGGTTCTCGCTACAAGTGATGATAAAAGTAGTAGGCTCAAAGATGATAAAGATCAAAGAGATATAAAGTTTTTCAACAAGCAACTACTGATCAACTTTGATAAAAAGTATATTGAAGATGCTTATGCAATTACTGAAGATGAAGTATCATTTGGATTTGAATTTATCGAGAAAGTTAATTTCAAAGAGGTCAATTTTGGAGAAACAACTCTAATCGGCAATGATATAAGTATCGCTGGAAAGTCAGTACCTAGAAAAGGGTTTGTGATATGTAGAAGTTGTGGAAAGGTGCAGTTTTCAAAACCAACTGATGAGAAGTTTAAGCCAGATCATGCTTTTTCTTGTGATATAGAAGACGATCTTGATATAAAGAACTACTTTGAGTCTCTATATTTGTATAGAGAGTTTAATTCCCAAGCTATAAGATTGATGTTACCGATAACTTCACTAGATATTGATGATGAAAAACTTCACTCACTTATAGCTTCATTTCAACTAGGCTTAAAGGCTTATTTTAAAGGTTCTGTAGAACATCTTAAAGTTGGGGTATATGATGAGGTAGATTCAAAAGATGAGCTCTCAAAAAGATACTTAATTTTATATGACACAGTACCAGGTGGTACAGGTTACCTTAAACAACTTATGAGAGATGAAAAACCACTATTTGAAGTATTAGATGTGGCACTAAAGAAGTTAAAGAGTTGTAAATGCAGTACTCAACATGAAAAAGATGGGTGTTATAGATGTATCTATGCTTATAAAAACAACTTCGATAGACCACTTATCTCAAAAAGAAAAGCTATTGAAGTGATAGAAAACATATTGGCTTCTAGGGAGCATATTAAAAAAGTACAAAGTGTAAGTGATGTAAACTCTGATAGCTTGAGTGAAAGTGTACTTGAAGAGCTTTTTTTAGCTAAATTGAAAAGTGCAAGTAGTGTATGGAAAAAAGATATTGTCAGAGGATACGGTGGTTATAAATTTGAGATAATAGATGCAGATAATAATAGATACTTTTATGAGATGCTACAACAAGTTGAACTTACTCAAAAAGAAAATATATCTGTATATTCAAAAGCAGATTTTATTATCTACCCGATTAAAAATAAAGATATGAAACCTATCGTTATATTTACTGATGGCTATGCATTTCATGAAGATAGAATAGACGATGACAGTGCTCAAAGAATGGCTATCGTAAAAAGTGGGAACTATTCTGTATGGTCTTTAACATGGGAAGATGTAGCACAATTTGATAGTAAAAAACCTACTTATAAGTATGAAAATTATTTAGATGAAAAATATATCAATGTAGCTCAACTTAAAAAGATATATAAAAGTAGTACAAGTTTCTTAGGTAACACAAGCATGGAGTTATTAGTAGAGTTATTAACTACCCAGAGCATAGATTTATGGGTTAAAAGAGCAGAAGCAATATCTACATCAATAATTAAAGCACCATATGAGATCAAAGATAAAACACTTCTAAACTCTTTAAGTGTTGAACTCTATGAGGATTTAATAGATGATGAAAAAAAGTATTTTGCTGGTAAATATGATGATGTAGATGTGTCTATTATCTCATTAGCAGAGTTTGAACTATTGAAGATAAATAATTTTTCAAGCAATATCTCTATATTGCACTTAAAAGATAAATTTACTAAAATAGATTTTAAATCATGGGCTGGAATACTTAGGATGTATAATCTTTTACAGTTTTTACCCTATGGTTATTTCACAACAACAAAAGCCTTAGAGAAAGATCTATATGATGTGATTGATTTTAATATA
>JAERRX010000047.1 GCA_016735225.1 Sulfurimonas sp.
GCACTAAATTTCTCTTCTATCTCTTTTATCTTTGGGCTAATCATCTCAATCAACATATCATCTACTCTTGTTTTATCCATAATTGCCTCTTTTTTTATCTTATTGTATCAAATTTAAACTTATAAACTAAAATATCTATTAGAAAATTTAAAGACTTAAAATATAAAACACAGAGTAAAAAAATGATATTGTAGGAAATTTAGGCAAAACAATAGATAAATAGTTGAAGTCATTTTTTTAAACTCTAAAATGACTATGGGTGAGAATTGGCTGTTGGCTGAGATGAAATTTGCAAGTGGCTAACAAGTTTATATATTTTAGAATTTTCACAGGGTCTTAAGGTGGCAGCTAACCCCCTTAACAATCTTCAAATATTATCATCTCATAGATGCTTTTTTTTGTAACTAAAGCTTTATCTGGTGATACTGAGTGTGTGTTTTGAGCTTGAGAAACTTTATGTCTAAGCTCTGCTATCTCTGTTTCCATCTCATCTACATTTTCTTTGAGTCTAAGTATGATATCAACACCTGCTAGGTTTACCCCTAGTTCACGAGTTAGCCTTAGTATAAGCTTTATTCTGTCTATATCTCTTTGTGAATATAGCCGAATCCTCCCGTTAGTTCTTGAAGGACAAACTAAGTTTTCTCGTTCATATTGTCTTAGAGTTTGAGGATGTATATCTAAAATCTTTGCTACGATGCTTATTAGATAAACAGGTTCATCATATTGATGTATCATCTTAAACTCCTCTTACTCTTTGGGTAATTTCTCTTTCATTATATCGACTAGCTCTGCATCAAGCTCATCTACCTTTGGTAGGACTATATTTGCTTCAAGATACAAGTTGCCACGAACCTTTGTTTTTCTGTTCATAGCTCCCATCTCTTTTACACGAAAACGCTGTCCATTTTTAGTATTTTGAGGGACTTTTAGTTTTATCTCTTTTTCCAATGTCTTTATAGCAATTTTTTCACCAAAAAGAGCCGCATATAAAGGAACATCAAAAGACTTAACAAGGTCATCATCTTCTCTTATATACTCAGGGTTAGATGCAACTTGTATCTTTAAAAACAGATCACCAGCTCTTCCACCTTGTGCATGACCCTTGCCCTTTACTCGCATCTTCTCGCCATCTTTAACACCTGCGGGTATTTTTATATCAAACCTATCTCCATTTACTGCCACAGAGTGAGAACCACCTAAGATGGAGACACTAAAGGGAATTGTCACGCTTGTTTGTATATCTAGGTTTACTTGTTGTTGCTGTTGTTGTTGTCCAAATGGACTTGCTCCACCAAAGCCACCGCCACCACTAGAAAACATCTGTCTTAAGATATCATCAAGGTCACCTTGTCCACCGCCACCACCATGTGAGCGAGAAAAATCATGAAAATTTTGTCCACCAAACATACTATCGCCATTCATATCATACTGTTCTTTTTTCTCTTTGTCGCCTAAGATTTCATAAGCAGAGTTTATCTCTTTAAACTTATCTTCTGCACCCATTTCTTTGTTTACATCGGGGTGATATTTCCTAGCTAGTTTTCTGTAAGCTTTTTTGATTTCCGCTTCGCTTGAGTTTTCATTTACTTCAAGTGTTGTGTATAAAGATTTTGCCATTGTTGTTTTGTCCTAATTTATATTAAATATATATTTCTTAAGTGGGATTATATCATAAGGGTTGAGTGGATGTCAATCAAGGTTATAAAACCTTGATATATTTTTTAGTGTAAAAAGTGGCGAATCTCTGAAAAGTATAGGCTCATCCCAAACTCATCAGCCGCATCTATGATCTCTTTATCGCGGATGCTACCACCTGGTTCTATAACATTTTTCACTCCAGCTTGTGCCGCCGCATCTATAGAGTCTCTAAATGGGAAAAATGCTTCAGATGCAAGAGCCGCACCACTCACATCAAGCCCCATATCTTTTGCTTTTTTCAAAGCACACTGAGCAGCATCCACACGAGATGTCATGCCCATACCCACCGCTACCATAGCGGAGTTTTTAACATATACTACGCAGTTTGACTTTGTAAGAGAAGCCACTTTATATGCTATCTCTAAGTCTTTCATCTCAGCTTCACTAGCACTGTTTTTTGAAACTAACCTTGCATTTTTAACCTCGTTCGCCCCGACTTTGTCTGCATCTTGATACACAAAACCACCATCTATATGCTTAAAGTCTTTTTTATCATTTGCAAGTATTAGTTTATCACTACCCATCTCAAAAAGTTTAATTCTTTTTTTCTTTGCAAACACCTCTTGAGCTTCCTCGGTAATATATCCAGCGATAACAACTTCTAAAAATATCTCATTCATTTTTTCAGCCATCTCTTTATTTAGAGTTCCATTAACAGCCACTACACCACCAAAAGCAGAAACAGGGTCACATTTAAGTGCTTCTACATAAGCATCTAGGAGATTGTCTTTTATAGCAAAACCACAAGGGTTACCATGCTTAGAGATACAAACAGCATTGTCATCACCAAAAGCCGATGCTATTTTCACAGCACCATTTAGGTCATTTAAGTTGTTAAAACTTGCCTCACCCTTTAGAGTTTTAAAGTTCTTTGAAAAGTGAGTATCAAACTCATAAAGAGCGCCTTGTTGATGAGGGTTTTCTCCATATCTAGTAGCCATTACTTTTGTTCCAACTACAAACTGTTTTTCACCAAAACCATCATTAAAACGAGTGTTCATATAGTTTGCTATCATAGAGTCATAAGCTGCGGTATGCTCATAAGCTTTTATCATATAGCCACGGCGAAACTCTTTTGTATTTTTCTCATTTTCTATAGCATCTACAACCTCATCATAGTCATTCACATCTGTAACTACAACTACTGCATCAAAGTTTTTTGCACCAGAGCGAACCATAGCAGGTCCTCCGATATCGATATTTTCTATGATCTCATCAAAATCATCAGTTTTTTCTATGGTTTGTTTAAAAGGGTAAAGATTTACGCATACTAGGTCGATAGACTCAACACCCAACTCTTTTGCTTGATCTTTATGAGACTCTTTATCACGGCGATACAAAATACCACCATGCACAAAAGGGTTTAAAGTTTTAACTCTCCCCTCAAAACACTCAGGAAATTTTGTAACCTCATCGATCTCAACAGCCTTTATGCCAGCCTCAACTAACTTTTTATAAGTTCCACCAGTTGAAACTATCTCATAGCCATTTTTCACTAAAGATCTACAAAACTTAACTACACCTGTTTTATCACTAACACTAACCAATGCTCTTTTTGTCAAATAATCTCCCTCGATTAAAAAAATTCAATTTTTATATTTTATCTAAATTGAGTTTATAAACATATTTCATTTCGATTTGTTTTAAGAGTTTAGCAGGTATAATATGAGCTATTTTAACTCTATATAAGGCAGGAATATCATTATGAAAAACATAGCTATTTTATGCTCAGGTGGGGATGTTTCTGGAATGAACCCAGCTTTAAAGCACTTTGTAGAGTACTCTATACAAAAAGAACTAAACCCTTTTTTTATATATGATGGTTATGAAGGTCTCATAGATAACAAGATAAAAAAAGTAAGTTACTGTGATGTATCAGGTATCATAACTCGTGGAGGAACAAAGATAGGAAGCTCAAGGAGCAAAAGATTTATGCAAAAAAAGCATAGACAAACAGCCAAAGACAACCTAGATGCACTAGATATAAATATGCTCATAGTTTTAGGAGGTGATGGCTCATTTAGAGGTCTTGACATCTTTTATAGGGAGCATGGAGTTAGGTTTTGTGGAGTTCCCTCAACTATTGACAATGATATATTTGCAACAGAGTATTGTCTAGGAGTTGATACTGCACTAAACATCATAAAAACTTCTATAGATGCTTTAAGAGATACAGCATCATCATTTAAAAGAGCCTTTGTAGTTGAAACGATGGGAAGAGACTGCGGTTATCTTGCTCTTGTTTCTCATCTGACATCAGGCTCAGAACTCTGCTTGATCCCTGAGTTAGACTATGACCTAAGCCTTCATGAGGAGGAGTTTAAAAAGCAGATAAAAAATGGCAGAAGATACTTTATAGCCATAGTTTCAGAGGGTATAAAGCAAGACTCACAAGAGATAGCAAACTGGTTTGAGCGAAAGATAGGTATAGAAGCTAGAGTTAGTGTTTTAGGGCATATCCAAAGAGGCGGAAACCCTAGCATCTATGATAGACTTATGGCATACAAGTTTATCACCCATGCCATCGACAGACTTTTAGAAAAAAAGACAAACAGCATAGTTTGCTATACAAAAAAAGGCTTTGTTTATAAAAGTATAGATGAAGTTGTTAGTGGCAAAAAAGCATTAGATAAAAATCTCTTAGGTTATTTAAAAAATCAATAAATTTAATAAGCTAGTTTTTTAGAGATTTCTATATCCTGCTTTATCAATGAATTTATAATCTTACTTAAGGAAAAATCATCTCTTTTATCTTTTATATTTTTCATAAAAAAGCTCTTAACCTCTTTATCTAAATAGATAGGTATATCTAACTCTTCAACAGGTCTATAAAATTTACCTTGCTGTGCATCTGTAAAATCATATTCTTTTTTCATTTCTTACACCTTTTTTGATATGCTTTATTTTCTGTATTTGTTGCTTTTCTTGCACTAATAATTCTTGTAACTTCTATCCCATTATCATCTCTAAATGTATGAATCACTAATAATAAGGTTTCATTTAATGATCTGCCTAAAAGAACCCATCTATCTTCATTTCCAGAATGTTCATCATCAAATCTATTTAAAGCAAAAGGATCGGCAAACACATATAAAGCTTCTTCAAATCTTACACCATGCTTCTGTATGTTAAGTTTTTCTTTATTTTTATCCCATTGAAACTTCATAACACTATTATACCTAATATATTAATTTTATTTTATATTTTCCAAAGTAATTTCATACTTCAACTTAGATGATTAGTAGGAAGTTAAAAATCTTGATACTCAAGAAAATAGTTTAGCAAAAAAAGCCCTATCATCAAAAGATGACAGGACTTACCAGCTCATAAAGTTACAATACTATATATAAAGATAACTCTAACATAACTTTTTAAATATCTCTCTCTATAACTCTTTTAAATGTCTCAAAGTAGCTATCTTTGAGTGCATCTATGTTCATAACTACATCATTTACTTTTATAGACTCTCCACCAACAGTTCCTATCTTCTCTACACTCATAGACTCATCGAGCATAGCTTCAAAAGCATCGCAGTTTTGAGGTTTTACCTCTATGATAGCACGACTCATAGACTCTGCAAATATATCTCGCTCATCACTCACACCCATCTCTACATCACACCCAAGACCAGAAGTAGCGGACATTTTTGCTAGTGCTATAGCCACACCACCAGAGCTTGCATCTTTAGCACACTCTAGTAGGTTTTTCTTGTTTGCATCTATGACTAAGTCCCAAAGAGCTAGCTCACTTTTGTAGTTTATCTCAGGTAAAACCCCTGCAACTTTATGACATATCTCTTTCATATAAAGTGAACCACCAAACTCACTTTTACTCTCGCCCACTAAGTAAAGTGAATTTCCACTACTTTGAAATGAGGACATCAAAACATTGTTTTGATCATCATTTACGCCGACAGTTGCGATGGAAGGAGTTGGAAAAACTGAAACGCTATTTGTTTCATTATAAAGTGAAACATTACCACCGATGACAGGAGTTGTAAGCTCACTACAAGCTTCTTTGATACCTAAACAACCTTGAGCAAACTGCCACATAACTTCAGGATTTTGGGGGTTTCCATAGTTTAAGCAGTCTGTTATAGCTAAAGGTCTTGCACCACTCATAGCAACATTTCTACCACTTTCTATCACAGCTGCAGCCGCACCACCTCGTGGGTCTATGTAACAGTAACGAACATTACAGTCCGCACTCATAGCAAGGGCTTTGCCATTTTCTTTTACACGAACAACAGATGCATCTAACATACCGCCATTTTTTATAGTGTTTGTTTGTACCATGGAGTCATACTGAGTATATATCCATGATTTATCTACTACTTCCATTGATTTGACTAGTGTTTCAAAAGCTTCTTGATTTGAAACTTTTTTAAAGTCGTTTATACTTACAGATGCTAGTGCATCTAAGTAGCTAGGCCTACTCATAGGACGGTTTAGTTCTGGAGCTTCCTCGCTTACTGGATCGACAGGAACATCCCCACATTTTTCTCCATGCCAAAAAAGTTCCATATTGCCAGTGTCTGTAACCTCTCCAACCACAGCAGCATCTAAGTCCCACTTTTCAAAAATATCTATAATAGCCTGCTCACTTCCTTTTTTAGCACAAAGAAGCATTCTTTCTTGAGACTCACTAAGCATAAAGTCATAAGGAGTCATATTTTCCTCACGAGCAGGAACTCTATCTAGATGCATTATCATCCCAGAGCCACTTCTTCCTGCCATCTCAAATGCTGATGAAGTAAGTCCAGCTGCACCCATATCTTGTATGCCGATAACATGGTCGGTCTTAAAAAGCTCTAAACAAGCTTCAAGTAGAAGTTTTTCAGTAAATGGATCTCCCACTTGAACAGTAGGACGAAGAGATTTTGACTCCTCTGTAAAACTATCAGAACTCATAACAGCCCCACCTAGCCCATCTCTACCTGTTTTTGCACCTACATATATCACAGGATTGCCCAAACCTTCCGCTTTACCATAAAATATCTCATCACTTTTTGCAAGACCTAAAGTAAAAGCATTTACTAAGATATTGCCATTGTAACACTCATCAAAACTAGTCTCACCGCCAACAGTAGCAACACCCATGCAGTTTCCATAAGAGCCTATGCCATCAACAACACCACGAACTAAAAATCTTTGGTGAGCTGATACCTTATCATCGTTCATAACATTACCAAACCTAAGTGCATTCATATTTGCGATAGGGCGAGCGCCCATAGTAAATATATCACGCATTATCCCACCAACACCAGTTGCGGCACCTTGATATGGTTCTATAAAACTAGGGTGGTTATGCGACTCCATCTTAAATACAGCAGCATACCCATCACCAATATCTATAACACCAGCATTTTCCCCCGGTCCTTGAATAACCCAAGGAGCTGTTGTTGGAAAACCTTTTAAGTGTACTTTTGAAGATTTGTAAGAGCAGTGTTCACTCCACATAGCTGAAAATATACCCAGCTCAACAATATTTGGTTCACGACCCAATATCTCTTTCATATGTTTATAATCTTCTTGACTTAACTTATGGTTTGCTAATACTTCATCTATGTTTTCTAGTTGTTGGCTCACGATGGAATCCTAAAAATGTAATTTTTGCTTTATTAATAAAGCGATTATATCAAAAGCAAGGTAAAAGTTGTTTTAATATAAGTGAAACTCATTTAATGATCGAAACCGACTATATAGTATGTTTCTTTATTGTCTAGTTTATCTACTTCTATCTTAAACTTTTCGCTAAAATGTTGAACTTTTTCATGTGCTTCTTGTGCTAACTCTTTTGAGGGTGCATCTATCTTGATTTTAAAGTAGTCATTTGTATTTGACATAGCTACATAGGAACCATCTATTTTTAAGTGATCATGAAGATCCATAATGTGTTTTTGGATTTTATCATACCCTGTAGTAGTGCTTTGTATTCTTTCTAACTGACTTATTAAAGCACTATTTGGTGTGTAGCCTAACTGTGTTAGCATCGCTTCTTTTTGCATTTTTACTCCTAATCTCTATATATTTTGAAAATAGTAACACTTATTTGTAAATATTCAGTAGCATTTTATTTGCTTCTACTATAATCTAACTATAAAATTATTTAAAAAAAGAGAGAGTAACATGACTGACGATATATTGAAAAAGATTAAGCAACTTCCACCACTTCCCGAGTCTGCTATGCAGATAGAAGCAGTTTATCAAGACCCAGATAGTAGCTTTAACGATATGGTTAAGATTTTAGAAAAAGACCCACTTTTAACTGCTGATATTTTAAAAGCAGCAAACTCACCACTCTACGGTTTTTCTCGTGAGATAAATGCTATAAATCAAGCAGTTGGTTTGTTTGGTATGGGAACTGTTCGTGGTTTTGCACTTGCTAGTATTGTGAAAAAGAGTTTTCCTCTTGATCTATCTCCTTATGGCATAAGCAATGAAATGTTTTCTGCTCTTTCAAAAAAACAACATGGACTTATGACCTCGTGGTGTATGAGAAAAGAGAACAAACTCCTAGGTATTTTATCTCCTGCTGCCTTTTTAGCTGAGATAGGAAAGGTTCTTATAGCTCAACAGATCATATCAGACTCCAAACAAGAGGAGTTTAGGGATGCTCTTGCAGAACTAGGCGATGTAGAAGCTGCAGAGAGAAAAGTGCTTGGTGTAGATACTCCAGAAGTAAGTGCAACAGTATTTAAACACTGGAGATTTGAAGAGGGTTTAGTTGATGTTATAGCCAACTGTCAGAACCCAGAAAAAGCAGAAGAACAAGACCAAAGAGCAGCTCAGATACTTCATGTTGTTCGTGCTAGTGTTCCTATAAATGGCATCATTACAGATGCTAGTGTAGATCTAGCGAAAAAACTTCTAGTAAAGTATGAACTAGATATGCCCAGCTATGATAAAGCCATAGAAAACGCTAGATAATACAAACTTGAAATCCCTACTTATTCGGCTCACTCTTGGTTTGAGTGAGCAAGACATAGCCCCCAAAGAACATCTTCACATAAAACATTTTTTAGCCCAAAAATATATCACTAAAAAAGAACACATCTATAAGTTCAACTCAAAGTATAGAGCTGGAACTCTCGGACTCGTACAAAAAGATACAGCCTACTTAAATGTGATCGGCGAAAATATCCGTGATCTTTTTATAGCAGAGGGTGATTTAGGAGATGCTAAGGAGGGTGACCTCATCATCGCTCAAAGACTTCTAGGCATCAGAGGAACTCCTCGTGCAAAGATAGCTCAAGTCGTAGGAAGAGCGCTTTCATATAGTGTAGCTTATATCATCTCAAAAGAAAAGCACAAATCTTTAGTAGATTTAAAAACAGACTATCCCTCTGGAGTTGAACTTTCTCAAGAGTTATTAGATAGTTATGAGATAGGCGATGTTTTTAAGATAAACAACCAAGAAAACTCTATCATGGAAAAACTAGGCAATATAAAAGACCCTCTAGTCGATGAGAAAATAGTCCTTGCACAGCACAACAAACATGATGAGTTTGATGAAGAGGTTTTAAAAGCAGCCACTTCATTTAAGAGTGTAGATGCATCTATGTATAAGCATAGAGTTGATCTAAGAGACTTGACCTTTTGCACCATCGACCCTATAAGTGCAAAAGATTATGACGATGCTATATATTGGGATGACAAAAACAGCACTCTTTATGTAGCCATAGCCGATGTTAGTGAGTATGTCACACCCTTTGGGAGCATAGACCATGAAGCTATCTATAGAAGTTTTTCCATCTATCTGCCTCATCGCTCCATACCCATGCTACCCCGACAACTTAGTGAAACCCTTTGTTCACTTCAACCTCTTGTAGATAGACTAGCCTACACTTTTGAGATAAAACTTGACAAAAACACTCTTGAGGTCTCTAGCTCTAAGGTTTATGAAACACTCATTCACTCTAAGAGAAGGTTTAGTTATGAAGAGATAGATAGTTTTTTTGAGGGAAAGCTAAAACCAAAAAACGATGCAGAGGTAAAGATATTTTCTTGGATAAAAAAACTGCGAGTAATTACAGACAGTTTAAAAGAAAAAAGGTTAAAGCTAGGTTATGATTTTCGCTCAAATGAACTAGAGATGAGCATAGATAAAGATTCAAACATAGTCTCTACAACTTATGCACAAGAAACTCCCTCTCACTCTCTCATAGAAGACTGTATGCTCCTAGCCAACAAAGAGGCGGCTATAAAATACACTAGAGGCATATTTAGAATTCACGAAGAGCCTACTCAGTCAAAGATTCAGATACTCTATCAAGAGTTAGCAGGCATCGGAATGTCCATAGATATTAAAAGCACTACAAAAGAAACTATCACCGATATACAAAAACAAGCAAAAGAGATGAACCTAGAGTCTGAAGTCGATACTCTTATTATTCGTTCTCAGATGCAAGCAAAGTATGCTCCACTAAATTCTGGACATTTTGGACTTGGCTTTGAGCAATACACACACTTCACATCTCCCATACGAAGATACAGCGACCTCATAGTGCATAGACTACTAAAGGCTATAAGTAGAGATGACAAAGAGGAAGGCTCCTATGTTTTGAGAAATATTGAGGCTCTAAGTATGACTATAAGCGAAAAAGAGAGAGAGGCTAGTGGCATAGAAAAGGAGTTTACTCAGAGAAAGTTTGCAAGATGGGCGGAGCAAAACATCAACAAAGAGTTCAAAGCATGTATAACATCAACCCAGCCAGAGTACAAAGCCGAGATCTATGGTGAGATAAGCGGGGCTAGAGTGAACATCACAGCATCTCAAAACAGTGTACTTTTTGAAGATGTTAGCATCTCTATAGAGAGGGTCGATATCCCAAAAGCAAAGATATTTGCTCATGTTATAAAAGATGATGATGTATAAGTCAGCATTTGACAAGCTCATTCAAACTGGTAAAACTTCTTCAAGTTTTGTTTTTTTTGGAGAAAGCACATTTCTTATCGATAGCTATACAAAGATGCTAAGCAACATTGAAGATGCATCTATACTAAGCTTTTACCATGATGAGTATAACTTCAAAAGTGCAAAAGCACATCTAAGTCAGTCATCACTCTTTGGCGGACAAAATGTCCTAGTCATTAAAAATGAAAAAAAGATTGCAAAAAAAGAGCTAGATGAGTTTATAAGACTATGCGAAAAAAACACAGACAATATCTTTATATATGCCTACTATGGTGATAACTTTCAAGCCTATAATGCAAAGTCTTTCTTAGCAAAAACTAACACCAATGTAGTAAGATTTTTTCACCCAAACCACCATGAAGCTCTAGCAATAGTCCAAAATGTCGTAGATGAAAAAAAAGTAAAACTAGATAGGTCTTGCATAGAGTACCTTCTAAATATACACAACTCAGACATAGCCCTAGCTTGCAACGAGATAGAAAAGCTTAGCATCTATGATAAAGTGATAACAACAAAAGATATAGAGCATCTAGTTTCAGGTTTAGGCGAAATAAGTACAGAAGATTTTATAAAAAAGATCTTACATAAAAAAGAGTTTACTCAAGACCTGCTAAGTATCTTAGACCATGGAGAAGATGAGATAAAACTCATAACAGCCTTGACTTCATACATAACACAACTATATATGTTCAACATCTATATTCGTGTATATGGCACACCAAATGCCATAGAGATACTAGGCTATAGACCTCCAAAACAGATAGTAGATGAAAAAGCGGCTCTATCTTTAAAGTTTAAGCCAAACACCTACTATAGGTTGCAGACTCTTTTACTAGAAAGTGAGCTAAAGATGAAAAGCTCAAACATAGACAAGGGTGCTATCTTACTCTCAACTCTCATACGAGTTCAGAAACTACTCTAAACTAACATCGACGATCTCATAGTTGTATATCTTTTTAGATCTCATGTCATACTTAAAAGTTATATGAGACTTAAACTGTGACATATATACTAGAGTTAGCTTTACATCAAGACTAGAAGTTTTAGTAGTAAAGTGTTGTCCCATTATGCCTTTTTTCACTTTTTTTCTATAGTACTCATCAAATGGCACATTTTTTAACTCACCATAAACACCACTCTTATTTGCTATTTGAGCAATTGTGTTTGCATTTAAGTCATCAAAAAGAAACTCCATCAACTCTAAAGATATAAAGTTTAAGTCTATAGAACCGTTATAGTATGAAAAGAGTTTATCGAAAGGAACATTATATATAGCCCTATCATTAGTTTGCTCGTAGTAATACTCTATGATCATATCTAAGTGCGAACGATTGTAAATTCTAGAGTTTCTAAATGTTGGGTATGTTAGGACTATCTCACTTTGGATGCCTGAACGATTGTTTGTATCTTTATCTATAGTATCTTTTAGCAGATCTAAAAAAAGATTTGGGTCTCTTAGCTTATGTTTTTGTAGGTAGTAGATAAACTTATCGCTAACTATGTTGTCTTTTATACAGCTCCTTACAAAGGAGTTTATATTTAGTAGTCTGTTGTCTGACTTGATGCCAATGAGAAGGTTGCTTTCTCCAAAGTTTATAGGCAGTGTCATTTTAGATGCAAAGTCAAGAGCCTCTTCATCAAGTTCTATCTTGTTTAAGTAGCCTATCGTACTATACATTATTGCATTTGTTTGAGTCATAGCAAATATAGTCGTAATCTTGTCTTTACTCTCTTTTGTTTTGTTTAAAAAGACACTAACTATACCCATCAAAAGCAAGATCATCATAAGTGTAACAAAGAGTACTACACCCTTTCTTTTTTTCATGTTTTTCACTAAGATGCCGTTGGTATTCTAAGTACCATGGGTTTTAGCTCTTTACTTCTAAAGAGTAGATTTATAAGAGAGTCTTTATGAGATATCTTAAAACTTACACAATCTTTAACAACTATATCACCATACATAAAAACCCTACTAAGCTGGTCTTTGTTGTCAAGGTCAAAACTTTTTAGTGACTCTAAGCGAACTAGGGCTTTATCTTTTTTGCTCACTAAGTAAACCACATGAGGCTCTAAGATGCCATAGATAGAGTGCCTAGTTCTAAACTTGACCACATCAAAACGAGTACCATTAGTTATGCTTATCTTACCCATAGCTTGTGCAAAGTCAAGGTTAAACAAGACAAAGATTCTCTCCTCTTTTTTTATGATCTCACTCTTTTCTAAGTAGTTGGCATTGCGCTTTTTTACAGAGTTTATAGTTGAGTATAAAAAGGTAAATATTAAGCCAAGTAAAACTATAGAAACCATAACCTCTACTAAAGTAAAAGCTTTCCTACTCTTAAAGTTTCTCATTTTCCTTTCTGCACCCATAAATAATTTTGCTTACTATCTTCATATACTACAGAGATCATCCCATACTCCATGCTAAACTCCTCTTTTCCTGTGTTTCCTAAGATGAGTTTATCGTCTAGTGTTTTTACTGACTCTAGTTTTATGGACTTTAAAAATGCAGTATCATCATCATGTAGTTTTACAAATGTTGTCAGTTCAAAAAGTGTACCTTTGTCATGTTTGTCCATATCTTTTTCAAAAAGTATGCTACTTGTTAAAAGTATATTTTTTTGTTTTATGATATTTCGTTCCATGGCATGTCTGTTGAAAGCATTGAACTTTAGGAGTGCTAAACCCATGTAAGAAAGTATAGCAATAGAGACTATCACCTCTACAAAACTAAAAGCATTTCTCATTCTGCTAGACCTGAATACATAGGAAGATACTCTCTCTTTTTTATATATGAAACTATATCTTCTTGATTTATAAACTCTTTTGTGTCATCAAAATAGGGGCTAACATAGACCCATTTATCATCTGATGTATAATACACAAGCACCTCAAACTCTCTTTTGCTAAGTCTCTTAAATATAAGGTCGGGTTTTATATATATACTGCTACCTATCTCTATATTTTTATATAAGATAGGCTCTAGTGTTTCATCTTTTTGTAAAAAAAATGTTTTTACTTTTTCTTTAAAAGCAAGCTCTTCTACAAGCTCTTTTTTGTCATTTAGTATATAGCAAGTTTGCTCATCATTGCTACATACTAAGCTTAGCTTATCTCCATACACAAGAGCCTTGCTATTTAGATACTTTTTTACCTCAAAAAGTGAAAACTTATCTACTTTAGCATTTTTCGACATTGTGTAAAAGTAGATGCCATACACTATACTTATCAGCAATACAACTATAAGTAGTTCTATTAAGGTAAAGGCTTTTTTCACTTTCTTTTACATTGTCTCAAAGTGATATCTTTGTTGTTATCTTTTCCCTCTTCTTTTCCATCCGCACCTAAAGATATAAGCTCTAGCTCACTATCTTCATTTAGATATATATAGTTGTTTTTCCAAGGGTCTCTTGGTAGATGCTCTCCATCTAAGTACCCACCATTTGCATAGTTTTTATACTTTTTATCATCAGGATTTATAAGTAAAGCTTTTAAGCCCTCTTCAGTCTCGGGGTAAACACCATTGTCAAACTTAAACGACTTCAAAGCCTCATCAATATTTTTCATCTGAATACAAACAAGTCTCTGTTTAGCATCCTCGGCCTTGCCCATAATATTTGGTAAAACCAAAGCACTCAACAAACCTAGTATAACTATAACGATCATCAACTCCATAAGAGTAAAACCAGCTCTCATCTTCAAACCATCTCTTTTTATCATCTTCATTCTATCTCCATTTTATTATTTAACATCACACCATTCATAAAAAAGCCTATCATAAAAGCCAACTATTGTATCGATATAGAAAATATCGGTAACAACATAGATATAACCAAAAAGCCTATAACCCCACCGACAAATATCATAAGCACAGGCTCCATCAAAGACAACAACACAGATATCTTGTCTTTGTTGTTCTCCTCGTAAAACTCCGAGAGAGTTATCAGAGTAGATGGTAGCTCTGAACTATCCTCACCTATGGCTACAGCACTTAAAAAGTCAGGTGGCAACTTTAAAACATCTTGCGATTTTACAGCATCAGAAAATGATTTGCCCTCAACAATCTGAGAAGATATACCCTCAAAAACCTTTTGCAAAAGTGTGTTTGAAAATATCTTAGATGAAAAGTTCATAGTCTGAGCAAATGGCACACCATTTTTAAGTAAAAGTGCCGTAACACTACAAAAACGACCTAGCTCATAGTTCATAAGTATAGTTTTTACCAATGGCAATTTGAGAAGCAGTATATCTACTTTAAGCCTAAAATCTCCTTGCTTAGAAAAGAGATATCCCATGAAAACTAAAGCAGCTATAACTATCATAAGTATATAAAAGCCATATTTTTGTAAAAAGTTTGAAACAAAAAGTGTCACTTGAGTAGATGCAGGTAGCTCATTGCCCATACTTGTAAACATATCTACTATGTTTGGTACTATATTTGTAAGCATAAAGTTTATAAGAGCAAAAGAAACAAGCAGTATAAACCCAGGATAAACAAAAGCCTTAGTCACCTCTTTTTTAATTCTCTCTATGCCATTCATAAACTCACTCAACTCTTTTAAAGTAGATGCAAGTGAGGAACTTTTTTCAGAAACCTTAACAGTATATAGATAAAATTGCGGTATTTTAAATATAGTTTGCGTGTCCAAAGCTTCATAAAAAGTTTTACCAGACTTAAGCCCATTTACAAGGGCATCTAGCCAAAGCAACATCTTTTTATTGCCCTTGTAGCTATTTTTTAAAAGTAGCAAAGCCTTATATATCGGTATAGATGACTTTAGATATATACTCAAGTTTCTACTCACTACAACAAGCTGAGCATTTGAGATCTTTGGAGTAAACAAAGACTTTTGTTGTTTAATACTCTCTATAAGTATCTCACTTGACTCAAGACTTCCCTTAGCTTCATCAAGTGTATCTCCAACTACTGTTCCGCTTACACTATCGCCTTTTTTATCAAAGCCCTTATACTTAAATATCATAACTCTTTGATACCTATCCTGATAGCCTCTTCAACAGATGTTTCACCACTTGCTATCATATCACGAAGTTGTGCTTGCATCGATATAAAGTCAGTACTGGCTAGATGCTCTTTTATAAAAAACTCATCACTATTACTTTTTATAACCTTTAAAAGCTCTGCATCTATTGTTATTATCTCGCCTATGGCTATTCGCCCTTTATATCCACTCTGGTTACACTCTTTGCATCCAGTAGATGCTTGGTTTATCTTAGTGCCTTGTTTTACACCAAAAAACTTACTATCCTCATCACTGATAACTATCTGCTCTCTACAGTTTACACATAGCTTTCTTACAAGTCTTTGAGCCAAAACACCAAGTAAAGTACTTCCTATGAGGTAGCTATCTACACCCATATCTACAAGTCTTGATATCGCAGCCGCCGCTGTATTTGTGTGAAGTGTAGAAAGGAGTAGATGCCCAGTCATAGCAGCCTGCACCGAGATAGCCGCTGTTTCACTATCTCTGATCTCTCCTAAAAGTATCACATCTGGATCTTGTCTCAAGATAGAACGAAGTGACTTTGCAAAAGTCAGCCCAACCTTATCATTTACTTGAACTTGATTTATCCCAAAACTATTGTACTCCACTGGGTCTTCAACTGTGACTATATTTTTCTTGCTATGGTCTATGTTTTGTAAAAATGAGTACAAAGTAGTTGATTTACCACTCCCAGTAGGTCCAGTTATAAGTATCATCCCATAAGAGTGCTTTAAAAAGTCTTTCATATTTTTGGTGATATGCTCACTAAAGCCAAGCTCTTCAAGCGTAGGTATAGAGTCCGACTTCATCAAAAGTCTCATAACAACCTTTTCACCATAGTAAGTAGGCAGTATAGAAACCCTTATATCCACCTGTTTTTGCCCAAGACTTATCTTAGTTCTTCCATCTTGAGGTATCCTTGTTTCAGATATATCTAAGTTTGAGATAACTTTTACCCTGTTTACTATAGCCTGTATTACACTTTTTTTCACACTCGCTATCTCTAGCAAAACCCCATCTATTCTGAACTTTACAAGACCCTCTTTTTCATAAGTCTCTATATGTATATCTGTACAGTTTTGCTTTACAGCTTTCATAAAAAGAGTGTTTACAAACTGTATGATAGGAGCAGAGTTTTCACTTGAGAGCAGGTCATCATCGTTTTTTAAAAAACTATCAAAGGACTCTTCATCATCATTTTCATCTTCTGATGAAAACTCCTCCATGGTTTTGTTGGAGTTTAGGTCTTTAAACTTTGCTAAAAGCTCTTGATATGACTCACTATCTAAAAGTACTACTCTATACCTGCCACTTATATGCGATATATAGTTTAGACTACTTTGAGGATCAACCTTAGATATGCCTATAACTACCTCATCATCTATCACAGTATAAAGCACACCGTTTTTTACAGCAAACTCCATATCTTCTATCTCAGTATATGGAACTAGTAAAGTGTCACTTATCTCATCAAAGGGAAGCATTTTTACTCCTAAAAGTCATCATCTTCTCCTTCAAAAACATGTTCCTCATGCTTATAATTTTTTTCTTTCTTCTCAGCCTTTTTCAAGATCTCTTGCATCTTTGAGCTTAGCTGTTTTTGCTGGCTACTGATGCGTTGAAGTTTTTTCTGAATACCTTTTAAGTCTTCAGAGTCAGAGATAATATATGGAGTGATAACCATGATAGTTGATATCTTGTCATATATCTCTTGCTTGTTACTAAAAAGAGTGCCTAAAAAAGGTATATCTCCAAGTAGTGGAACCTTTGACTCACTTTGTGTATATATATCTCGTATTAGCCCACCTATGATGATACTATCTTCATTTTGCACTATAGCGGTTGTATCGACCTTTCTTTTTGTAGTGGTTGGTTTGTCCCCAGCTGTACTAGGGTCGATATCTTCCACATTTATCATGATTTTTAAGACCACATTTCCACCATCGGCTATCTGAGGTGTTATCTCTAAAGTAAGACCTATATCCTCTCTACTATAGCTGTTTCTTGTAGTATCAAGAACATTTTCACCAGTTGAGTCACTTATCAAGATGGACTGGGTTTTTCCTACATATATATATGACTTTATATTGTTCACACTTAGTAGGTTTGGTTCAGACAAGATATTTAAAGCACCCTCTTTTTGCAGTAGATCCACAGATGCACCAACTGCCAAACCTTTTGAAACCTTATCAAGACTTATGACCTCTGAAAGTGCCGCAGGTAAAACAAAAGCACTACCACCCATGTTTATATTTGCCGAAGCTAGTACATTACTTCCCGCTGCTCCACCAGCAGCACCCCACCTGATACCCATCTGCTCAAGTGAATTTTGACTTACCTCATATATCTGTACCTTACAAAAAACCTGCTTTCTCTCTATATCAAGCTGAGTTATGATCTGTTCTAGCTCTTTTATCTGTGCAACTGTACTACTTATGACCAAAGCATTTAGCTCTTTGTTTGAAGTTATGACACTTTTTACAGGCTTTTTACTATCTTTTGACTTTGCTATCTCTTTTGCTGTTTTTACTATATCTTCAACATTTGCATTTTTCAAAAATATGATCTTTGTACTCATAACAGAGGAGTCTTTAGCATACTCATCAAAGCTCTTTACAAAGCTAACCGCTTTTTGTATATCTTTTGAGTTTGCTGATACCCATATAGCATTTTGATAGTTATCTCCACTAAGTATCACCTCATCCTTATAGTCCTCTCTAGTGATCTTAAAAATATTTTTTAGTTTTCCCATGGAGTCTCTTACATTGGAGTTTTTTAGCACAACTCTTTGCAGGTCTCTTTTAAGCTGTGTATCAAAAAGTCTTAAAAGTTTTCTCATGTTTGTTATGTTTCGTGGGTAGTCACTAACCAAGATGATGCCCATCTTATCATCATGAGTGATGATAGCATACTGACTAGCTAGA
>JAERRX010000071.1 GCA_016735225.1 Sulfurimonas sp.
TCGTGCAATCGCAAAAGATGAGAAGATAAAAAACTTTGACTTAGATGATATGTTTGAGCCAAAAACAGCCCTAAAGTTTGCAAATATCCATCTTGATTGGCTAGAGCGTTCACTCTACAACCCTCTTTTCATAGCTTATGCTTACAACGGAGGGATAGGTTTCACAAAAAGACTTTTGAAATCTGGCACTTTTAGAAAAGGAGAGTATGAGCCGTTTTTGAGCATGGAGTTAGTTTACTACGATGAGAGTAGAGAGTTTGGGAAAAAAGTCTTAGCAAACTATGCTACTTATATGGACATACTAGGCGAACCAGTCTCTATATACGAGCTTTTTGCGGAGCTTACAACCCCCTCAAAAACAGATAAGTTTAGAAAATAATCTACTCTTTTAAGTTACTTGGCAACCATTCATCACCCAAAAATAAACATGGAATAGAAATTGCTTAATAAAGTGTATTATGACAGAAAATGAAGCTATAAATTTTGCAAAAACAGTCCTGAAGCGGCAGCTAAAATTATTCTAATGGTCGATAAACTAGAGGAGAGAATTAAAGAGTTAGAATCAATATTTAGACTTCTCCTAATGCCTGTGCGTACTTCAGAATCTATTAGAGAGCTTTATAACCTGAAATATGCAGAGGTATAAGGAGAAGTCTAATAAACAAAAAGGCATTTTATTTAAGCTCTATACCCTCCATCATAGCACCATCTACCAAAGCACTCTCTAGCTCTTTTTTAGGTTTGATACTCGATACTTGTTTTAGCATTGTTGCTTGGCTCACAAGATTGCCACGACCTTGGCTTAGTTTTTTAAATGCTTCATCATAGGAAGTTTTTGCACTCTCAAGCCCTTTATCTACTTTTTTTAAATCTTCAACAAAACCTACAAACTTTTTATACAACTCTTCTGCTCTTTTATAAACATCAGCTATGCTTTGAGCTTGTCTTTCGTACCGCCAAGTGTTCTCAACCGCTCTAAGTGCAACTAGCAAAGTGGTAGGACTTACTAGGATAATCTTCTGTTTAAATGCTTCGTCATATAAGTTTACATCATTTTCAAGAGCTAAGAGCAAAGCACTCTCGATGGGAACAAACATAAAGATAAAATCCAAGCTATTGATGCCTTGTAGTTCTTCGTACTCTTTGTTTGCCAGCCCTTTGATATGCTCTTTCATAGACTTGATATGATTTTTTAAATCTATCTTTTTTAGCTCTTCATCTTCTTGCACCATATAGCTACTATAGGCATTTAGTGATGTTTTTGCATCTATGATTATGTGTCGATTGTCAGGAAGATTGACTATCACATCTGGTCTAAAAGTTCTGTTTTCATCATCTTTTAGCGAGACCTCTCTTTGAAACTCATGCCCCTCTCTAAGCCCTGAACTCTCTAACACTTTTTCAAGCACCATCTCACCCCAATTTCCCTGTTTTTTGTTGTCATTTTTTAGAGCTGTTGTGAGGTTGTGTGCTTCGGAGCTTAGTTTTTGATTTAACTCTTTTAGCTGTTTTAGTTCAGCCTTTAACTCTCCTCTTGCTTCGGTCTCTTTTGAGTGTATATCTTCCACCTGTCTTTTGAAGCTCTCTAGTTGTTGATTCATGGGCTTTAGCACATGCTCCATGTTTTTTTGACTTTTTTCATTAAAACTTTTACTATTGTTTTCAAATATCTCAGATGCTAGATTTTTAAACTCAATCTTTAGCTTCTCTTCACTGTTTTGCAGAAGTTCCAACTTCTCCTGCATCGCCTTTTTCTGCTCCTCAAGTGAAGTCTTGTATCTCGAAGACTCCTCTTTTGCTATAATCAGCTTTGTCTCAAGAGTCTCGATTTTCTCCAATGAACTGCTCAAGCTTATGACTTTTTCTTTATAAGTTGCCAATTCAATATCTTTAAGATTTAAAAGCTCACTGTTTTTTTTCATCAGTTGATTTATCTTATTGTAAAGATATAGAGATAAAAAAGAGAACAAAACAAGCAACACACCCAAGAGAAGTAACTCTATGCTGATTTTTTCAATCATGAACTATTTTACTTTTTCCAAGTACTCACCTTTAGCAGTATCAACTCTTATAACTGAACCTTCAAGCACATGAAAAGGGACTTGAACAACTGCTCCGCTCTCTAGTGTTGCTGGTTTTTTACCGCCTTGAGAATCGCCTTTGAAGTTTGGCGGTGTTTCTACTATCTTTAGCTCCACCACTGCTGGGGCATCTACCCCAATAGGTGTTCCGTTATGAAAAAGCATCTCAACGGTCATGCCATCTATGATCCACTTTTCAACATCGCCAACTTGGTCATAAGTCAAACCAATCTGATCATAAGTTATGGTATCCATAAACTGAAGCATCTCTCCATCATCATAAAGATACTGCATTGTTTTATCTTCTAGGTCTGGTTTTTCGCACTTGTCTCCTGCATGAAAAGTCTTCTCTATCACTTTTCCATTTGCATAAGATTTGATTTTACATCTTACAAATGCAGCACCTTTTCCTGGTTTTACATGTTGATACTCTACTATCTTGTAAGGCACTCCATTTAGCTCTATCTTCAAGCCTTTTTTAAGGTCACTCATTCCTACTGTTGCCATATAATGCTCCTATAATTTTTGATTGATTATATCTAAATTTACTTTACAATTTCATTTATACGATATATCGTGTATTTTATGTACTAATAACTATCAAAACTATTGATTATTACATAATATATCAGTGATAATGTATATAACAACTATTAAATATCTCTATATATACTGTTTAACTTACATTTAACACTATTTGAGTTATAATCATAACTCAATAGAAATCCACAAGGGCATACATGACAAATCTGAACAGTTCAGAAAAGATAGCATTAGAAGAGATTTTTTTGGTTTTAGATAACCGTAAAAACAGAAAGATAGAGAGTATAAAAAAATATATCATGTTTTACAAACGCATGAAAATGTTCTCAAGCCCTATGTCAAAGCTACCTTTAGAAGCCATGCAGTTGGTATTCAAAGCACCCTAAAAACCATTGTTTTTTTTGACAGATATAACTATATGAAATCAAACTAAGTTTTCACAATAAAAAG
>JAERRX010000179.1 GCA_016735225.1 Sulfurimonas sp.
AAAAAAAGAAAAAAATGATACACTTTTAAAATTAGAAACATTTATTGAACAAAATTCTTACTTACGAACAACAAATTTATAATTTTTAGGATATTTCACTTGGGACTTTATACCGATATAAAAGAAGACTTTTCAAATGCTTACAAAAATGACCCCGCTTTAAAATCAAGAGTAGATTTTCTTTTCAATTACCCTGGTATTTGGGCTATCGCATGGTATAGAATAGCCAACAAACTGCATAACTCTGGCTTTAGTAGAACTGCAAGAATCATAATGGGCTTAAATCAAATCTTTACACATATAGATATTCATCCAGCAGCACATATCGGTAAGAGAGTTTTTATAGACCATGGTACAGGTGTTGTTATTGGCGAAACTACTATCATTGAAGATGATGTTTTAATATATCAAGAAGTAACTCTTGGTGGAGTATCCCTTGATCCTGGTAAAAGACATCCTACTATTAGAAACAATGCAGTTATAGGTGCTGGTGCTAAAATACTTGGAAATATAGTCATAGGAGAGTATGCTAAGATCGGTGCAAACTCAGTTGTGGTTAAGGAAGTTCCAGACAATGCTACGGCTATCGGCATACCTGCTCATGTGATTTCAAAGGGTAGATGCAATGATCCATTTATGCACAATATGCTTCCTGATATAAACAAAGAGATGTTTGAGTACCTTCTAAAAAGGGTTGCTGTTCTTGAGCATATTATAGTAAAAGATAACAGTGATGTACTAGAACAAGATCTGGAGTTAGAATATATCTACGAATCTTTTATCAAAGCTATGAAAAGTTAAACCATTTTTTAGTATAATATCTCTATTAAAATAATGGAGATTTACATGCTAACTAAACGAGTAAACATACTATCCGAATCGATCACAATTGCTATCACAACACTTTCTCAAGAGCTAAAAGCTCAAGGTAAAGATATTCTTAGTTTTTCTGCTGGTGAGCCTGACTTTGGAACACCGCAAGTAATCAAAGATGCTGCAATAGATGCAATAAACAACGACTTTACAAAATACACTGCTGTTGATGGAATCATAGAACTTAGAGAAGCGATAGCCAATAAGCTAAAAAGAGACAATGGTTTAGAGTATGCACCAAACCAAATTATAGCAAACAATGGAGCTAAACACTCCTTGTTCAATCTTTTCTCAGCAACTATAGAAGATGGTGCAGAGGTTATTATTCCTGCTCCTTATTGGGTTACATATCCAGAGCTAGTCAACTACTGTGGTGGTAAGGTTGTTGAGATTAAAACAAACGATTGTGATTCATTTAAGATAACTCCTAAGCAACTCAAAGATGCAATTACTCCAAAAACTAAGATGCTTATCTTAACTACACCATCTAACCCAACTGGTTCTATCTATACAAAAGATGAACTTATTGAACTTGGAAAAGTTTTAGAAGGTAGCGATATTATTGTTGCAAGTGATGAGATGTATGAAAAACTAACTTATGAGGGTAAATTTACCTCTGTTGCATCTGTAAGTGAAGATATGTTTAAAAGAACTGTAACTATCAACGGTCTAAGTAAATCAGTTGCTATGACTGGGTGGAGATTTGGTTATATGGCGGCTTACGACACTGAGCTTATAAAAGCAACTAAAAAGTTACAGTCTCAAAGCACATCAAATATCAACTCTGTTACTCAAAAAGCAGCAATTGCTGGTCTTGATGGAAGTGCAGATGCAGATATAGCTATGATGAGAGAAGAGTTTATAAAAAGAAGAGATGAGGGTGTAAAACTTATCAATGAGATAGATGGACTAAGTGTTGTAAAACCAGATGGTGCATTTTATCTATTTGTAAATATTAAAGATGTTTGTCCTGACTCTTTATCATTTGCTAAAGATCTACTTGATAAAAAACTAGTAGCTGTTGTTCCTGGGATTGCTTTTGGTAGTGATGGATACTTTAGAATGAGTTTTGCTACAGATATAAACACTATCCGAACAGGTATCGCAAGAATAGCAGAGTTTGTCGAAGACCTAAAGGTCAGTGCAGAAAAAAACTAAATTTTTTTGTGCCAAAGACCTGAAGGTCGGTGCAGAAAAAAACTAAAGACTTAAGTCTTATAGCTTCATAACCTCAAATAAACTAGAGGTTATGAGCAGTTCTACTTTAAAACCTTGGATTTATCCATGGTTCTAGCAGGTTTAAAGTTAGATCAACGATTGATAAAACTTACTTTAACTCTTTTAAAGATTCTACAACTTCATCTAAATTTTCAAGAGGTATATAAACCTTCCAGTCTGGTTCATCTGTTTTTCCCGATAGAGAGATCCCTATACTTGCAACAGTGCCACTATCTTTACCATAAGGCTCATCAATCTTAGCTATAGAGATAATACCTTTTTTTGTTCCATTTAACTTAATCACTTTTGACATAATAAATTCCTTTTTAAAATTATTTCAGTAGTTTAGCAATTTTTACCTGAAGTTTTAGCCATTGTCTATGATTAATAGCAGGAAATCCAGCAAAGGTTAAGCCACTTTTTTTGATACTTTTAGTCACTCCGCTTCTTGCTGCAAAGGTAGAAAATGGTGCTATTTCTAAATGACCAGTAAAAGCGGCCTGCCCACCAACCACGACATTTCGCCCTAACTTTGTAGAACCAGAACAACCTGACTGTGATACAAGCACACTATATTCACCTATTTCGCAGTTGTGAGCAACCTGAACAAGGTTATCAATACGAACACCTTTTTTGATAAGAGTGGAGGAAAAAACAGCTCTATCAATACTTACATTACTACCAATCTCAACATCATCTTCTATGATGACATTTCCATTTTGATATATTTTTTTATGTTCACCTTGAGCAGAAGTTGCAAAACCAAAACCATCAGAACCGATGGCGGTATTTGAGTGAATGATACAATCACTTCCTATATTGCAATCTCTATAGATAGTTACGCTAGGATATATAATAGTATTGTCGCCTATTGTTGTATTAGCACCTATATAAACATGAGCTAAAATAGTGCAGTTTTTGCCTATTTTAGCTCCATTTGCTATCTCTGCTTTTGGAGATATTTTACTGCCCTCGCCTACTAATGCAGGAGGAAGACTATCATCTTCTATGGGAGGAGCAAAATATTTAGATAAGATCGCCATTGAGTATTCTGGATTATCCACACTCAAGGTTATACATCCATCTGGAACATACTCAAGTAGAGCATCTGAAATGATTATAGCAGATGCTTTCGTCGTTTTTATATCTTTGATATATTTAGAGCTAATAACAAAAGAGATCTCATCATTTTTAGCATCTTTGAGATTGTTTATTCTCTTTATGTCAATATCTTTAAAATCAATATCACAAGATAATATAGTTGCTATGTCACTTAGTTTCATCTCATCGCTCCAGTGCAACAGCACCGCTCACAACTATCTCTTTAGGGTTGTATCTTTTTATGAGTTTTAAAAAGTTTTCAATTCTTCTTGGTTCATCTACAACCATCGCAATTATGACATTTTCTCCAACATTTACAATTTTTCCATTATATGCTTCACATAGAGTGTTAATATCTGCAATGTTTTCTAAAACTGGAAACTTGATAAGAGCCATCTCTTTTTCAACTAGATCAGCATGTTCATAAACTTTTAGTACAGGAACTAACTTGTGCAGTTGTTTTGTGATCTGCTCTATAACTCTAATCGACCCAGAGGTAACAATAGTCAATCTTGAGTATCTACTATCAGGAATAGGGGCAACAGTCAAAGATGTAATGTTGTATCCACGACCAGAAAAAAGGTCTGTTATGCGAGACAAAACACTAGCTTCATTAATAACAACAACCGATATAACTCTTCTTTCACTCTCAGCCATTACTTATCCTTTTTCTCTAATAACATCATGTTAAACAAGCTACCACCCGATGGTACCATCGGCATAACATTTTCCATTCTATGAACTATTACCTCTATAAAAGTAACTACATTTTTTTCTATTGCATCTCTTAGGGCTGCATCAAACTCCTCTTTTGTATGAACTCTATAGCCAAGTCCACCAAAAGCTTCAGAAAGTTTTACAAAGTCTGGTTGAGTTGATAGGTCTGTTTCACTATGTCGTTTATCATAAAAAAGTGTTTGCCATTGTCTTACCATGCCTAGATAATTATTATTTAGTATGATGTTTATAACGGGCAATTTTTGCTCAACTGCGGTCATCAACTCTTGACAGTTCATCAAAATAGAACCATCTCCTGTAAAGTTTATGCTTATCTTCTCTGGAGTTGCGGCTTTAACACCTATGGCTGCTGGAAAACCAAAGCCCATTGTTCCAAGCCCACCAGAACTTATAAGCTGGCGAGGTCTAGTAAATGGGTAAAACTGACCTGTCCACATCTGATGCTGTCCAACATCTGTTGTAATATTTGCATCATCTCCTAGTAGTTCGCCAACTCTTTGAACAACCCATTGAGGTTTTAGTCGTTCGCTATCTTCATGATAAGTCAATGGATGAAGTTGTGCAAAATTTGAAACACTCTCTCTCCAAGGTTTATATTTATCAGAGTTTATTTTAGAAACTAACTCCAGCATATCAACTACAACATTTTTAACATCGCCAACTATTGGATAGTCTGCATTGACTAGTTTAGATATAGATGCTGGGTCGATATCTACATGAATAACTCCAGCATTTTTAGCAAACTCTGAAAGTTTACCAGTAACTCTATCATCAAACCTTGCACCAAGAGCGATAACTAGATCTGTCTCACTCATAGCCATATTTGAAGCATAAGAACCATGCATTCCTAGCATTCCTATAAGAAGGTCATCATCATATCTTAAAACACCTCTTGCCATAAATGTTTCAACAGCAGGAATACCTGTTTTATGAACTAAGTCTCTTACTTCATTAGCAGCATTTGCATTTATAATACCACCGCCCAAATAAAACAGAGGTCTTTTTGCATTTGCAATAGCATCTATAGCTTTTTTGATTTGCCGTGGGTTTCCCTTTGTGTGAGGCTTATAAGTTTCGATATCAACATCCAAAGAGTAGTCAAACTCAGCAATTTGAGCAGTAACATCCTTTGGTATATCAACATGAACAGGACCTGGGCGACCTGTGGATGCTATGTGAAAAGCTTCTTTTAAAACTCTAGCCAAATCTTTAGCATCTGTTACAAGATAGTTGTGCTTTGTACATGAACGACTAATACCAACAGCATCTATCTCTTGAAAAGCATCTGTTCCTATTAGACTCATCGGAACTTGTCCACTTATGACAACTAAAGGTATAGAGTCCATATAGGCATCTGCTATGCCTGTAACAGCATTTGTAAAGCCTGGTCCACTTGTAATAAGAGCAACACCAACTTTCCCGCTTGCCTTAGAATAACCTTCAGCAGCATGAACAGCAGCTTGCTCGTGTCTTGTTAAAATATGTTTAAAGTTATCTTGCTTATATATCTCATCATAGACATTCATAATAGCTCCGCCTGGGTAGCCAAATACTGTATCTACATTTTGAGCGGCTAAAGCTTCTATAACCATCTGTGCGCCACTTATTTGCATAAAAATCTCCTATAATAAAAATTCGTTTATTATATATAAAAATAACTATATTTGAGATTAAAACAACTCAAAAGTTTTAGTATTAATCCTACTTCAAGATAGAGTTTACTATATCTGATGTTTTCCAAGCAGCAGTAGAAGTTTTACTTTCTAGCTCTAAGTCTAAAGTTGAGTCTTTATATAGTTTTTTAAAGATGATAAAAAGATCCTCAATCTGATCTTGTAAGCCAAAAAATGCAATGTAATTTTTTATGCCATTTTCTATAGACGATTGATCTTTTTTATCTTTAATAGCTTTTTCAAGTTGAGCTATATAACACCAACTATAAATATTTGCTATAGCTATCTTTTTAGAGTCTATTTTCATATATTTGTTTAAAATATGGTTTAACTCTAAAATATTACCATCAGCAGTATATCTACCTGCGATCGCCATATCTTTATCCCAATCTTCTTGAAGTTTGATACCCTCTGCTATTTCTTGAAGCTCTTCATTTTCTGATAAATAGTTATATGCGGATTCTATATTGCCACCATTAAAAGCATTTAAGAAATTTTGTTTTACTTCAATATTTGCCATCAACTCTTTCGCCTCTAGTGTAAAGTCACTAAAGTCGATCAAAACTTTAAGAATTTTTAAGGCAGATTCATTATCTCCCTGTTCTATTAACTTGTAACTTTGTATATACATAGAATCTGCAAAAGTTATAAGCTTTTCATAGTCCAAAAGCTCCTTTAAAAAAGGATGTTGTTTTATTAGTTCAAAACAAATTTTAAAATCTTTTTTTTCAACTGATTTTCTAAATCTTTTATGAACTTCAATTTTGCTCAGTAGCTCTTGTATCAGCTTTGTTTTTTGTGTAGTTCCTCTGTATGGAGCAAGTATATCTTTAGCCGTTTGTGTACCTTTTGCATCGCTTGTATATTTTTGTGCTAGATTAAAATCTTTTTTCCATCTAGCTTCCAAAGATTGATACACTTTTGAGTCTTTATAGACAGGATGCTTTAAAGTCATAGAGTAGGCTAAACCAAGCTTATTGCTTTTAACAAGAAGTACGAACTTATCAAATTCTGCATATTCAGTCAATATATTTTTTATAATAGACTGCTTAGAGGGAATATTGTTAAAATGTTTAAGTAAGTTTTCGGCTCCCTTTTTATCACTTACTTCAAGTAAATGTATTGCTTTTTTGAGAGTTATATCCCATAAATCTCCTAGAAATTTGTAAGTTTTTGTATATTCAAGGAGTGGGTTTTGTTCAGTATGTAGGTGTATCTCTTCATATTTTTTGCTTTGAAGAAGCCCTTTTATAACTGCTTCTCCCTCATATATATTATAAAAAAGTATGTCACCATCTTTAGTTCCGACTATAAGTTCATCTGTATCTTTGTCAAATTCTAGTGCTGTTATTGATGATGTCAATTTTATATAATTGCTAGATAGCATCTTGTATGTTTCAAGCTCATAAACCAATATATAGCCTAGTTTTGTGCCTAAAAATAAAAACCTTCCATCAGAACTTGTTGTCATTTTAAAAACATCATCATGTATGCCCTCAAGGCGAGCTATAACTTTTCCCTTATAATAATCCCAAATGATTCCATTGTTATTGTTATCAATGCTCATAAGTCTATGCTTGCTTAAAAAGTGGGATTTTATTACTGGAGAGCTATGTCCTATTAGCTTATGTTTTATTCCCATCATAGTAGTGCTAAAGATATGAACTTTTTTGTCATAGGAAGAGGTTGCTATCCACTGAGCATTATCGCTAAAAGATATATCATTTACAGTATCAACATGAGAGGGAAGCATAAAAGCCATTTTTCTAGTTTCTATGCTTAGTGCATAAATTCTTCCATCTTCTCCTCCACTAAGCACATATTTATCTTTAGGGTCTATGACTACACAAGTAGTTTCCCCCTTATGTCTATCATTTTTTGCTATCATCTTTTTTGTTTTTGCATCATAAAGCCTAGCTTCTCTACGGTTAGAACTTAAAACTCCAAAATAACTAGCATCACTGCTAAAGTCTATAACACTATTTTTATATTCTAAATGATCAATATTTAGTTTAAAACCACTTTTTAAACCTAGTGTTTTTATATCTAAAAATTTTACTACACTTTTTGAGTCAGCAAGCAAAAGAGTTCTATTTGGTAAAATCTTTATCTTTATTATTGCATCTTTAAATTTTTTTTCTTTATTTACTTTCATAATTAACAATCCCTTAGATATCCTTTGTGCTTCAAAGCATCTCTTATTTTTTCTTGATGCTCTTCGCCTTTTGTTTCCATATGTACCGTAACATTTGCATCTCCATAATCAAGAGAAACTTCCGTTCTGTCATAAGCAATATGCACTATGTTTGCATTGAGTTTTTCTAGCAACTCGGTAAATCTCATCAAAGAACCAGGCTTATCGATAAGTGTTACTGTTACTTTCATTTTTCTACCAGACTTCAGTAAACCCTTTTCGATGATAACTGATAAAAGGGTTACATCCATGTTTCCACCGCTAAGAACAAGAGCTACTTTTTTGCCCTTTAAATGTGGAAGCTTATTGTGAAGTATCGCTGCAACTGAAGCCGCACCTGCACCCTCAACAACTAACTTTTGTTTTTCTAGTAAAAACAATATAGCATTTGCTATCTCTTCATCATCAACACTCACAAATTTATCTACACATTTTAGGGCATACCTTAGTGTTATCTTAGAAGTATCTCTAACAGCTATACCATCTGCTATGGTTCTAACACTTATACTATCGATAGGCTTTTTAAGTTCATAGGAGTTTTTAAAAGCAGGAGCACCTAAAGCACTTACTCCAATGACCTCTATATTTGGGTTTATGCTTTTAAAAGCCGTTCCCATTCCAGAGATAAGTCCACCGCCACCAACAGGGATAACAACAGCATCTAAAGAGTCGCAATCATCTAAAATATCTAAGGCTAAAGTTCCTTGTCCACTCATAACCTCCTCATCTTCAAAAGGATGAACAAAAGTTAGAGAATTTTTGTTGCCATACTCTACAGCATAAGTGTAAGCTTCATCATAGTTTGCACCAGCTAAAATCACTTGTGCACCATAATACTTTACTCCATTGACCTTAGTTAAAGGGGTTGATTCTGGCATAACTATAACTGAGCGAATATTAAACTTTGAAGCAGAAAGAGCAACACCTTGAGCATGGTTTCCAGCACTTGCTGCCACAACTCCGCATGCTCTTTGCTCATCACTCAAAGATGCTATCTTGTTATAAGCTCCTCTAATTTTAAAAGCACCTGTTATCTGTAAGTTTTCTTGCTTTATAAACACTTCACATGAAGATATTTCGCTTAGATGTGGAGCAAAAGAAAATGGAGTTTTTACTACAACATCTTTTATTCTATCTCGTGCTTCATAAATCTTTTCTATATTTAACAACTTTTTCTAACCTGCCATCTCATTTTTTTCATTTTGCTCTCTATGTTCTACCATAGTACACATGTTTTGCACAACCATCATTCCAGCATCTTTTGCTTTTTGAGCTGCTGCATTATTTATTATATCTTTTTGAGCCCAAAATACTTTTACATCGCCTCTAGCGATACAAGCATCTGCAACTGCATCTAGTGCCATAGGCTTTCTAAATATATCTACCATATCTACATTAAAAGGTATTTCTGCAAGTGAACGATAAACTTTTTCACCTAAAATTTCTTCACCCTTTGGATAAACTGGAACTATTTTAAATCCACTTTCTTTTAAGTATTTAGCAACTCTATGACTTGCTTTTGACTCATCTGGAGAAAGCCCTAGTATTGCTATAGTCTTAGTTTTACTAAAAATATCTTTTATCTCTTGTTTGTTAGAATTTACTGATGCTAGTTCACATTCCATTAAATTATCCTTATTAAAATTATTTATACAGATTATATCAATTTATTTCTTTAATATTATAAAATCTTCTCTTGACCGATGCGATAAAGTGCAAAATCATACTTTAAAGGGTCATTTTTGTCAAATGTTTTTAGTGTTTGTGTTAGCTCTATTGCAGATTGAAGATCATAAGTTTTTCTTTTTAAGAGTCCCAGCTTCAAAGAAACATTAAAAGTATGTGTATCTAGTGGCATTATAAGATCCGCCCTATCGATACCTTTCCACAAGCCCATGTCTATGTTGTCCTCTCTTACCATCCAGCGAAGAAACATCATCCATCTTTTTAAAGCCCCTGCCCCTTTAGTTTTTGTACTAACCTTGCCTATGAGAAAATTGTAACCTTGTGAACTATGAGGCTCTAAAGTATAAAGCTTTTCTATAATAGCATAAATACCCTCTATAACACTTTTATTTTTATTGTATCCATTTTTAAAAATTTCTTCTAGGGAACTCTCTTTATTGAGTCGCTTTAAAACTATAAAAAGTGTTGCCACATCTTTTGATTTTTGAAACCTGTAATAATGAGCTTTCAGGGCATCTTCTATCTCCTTATCACTCTTATCTAAGAGAGAAAAGTCAAGAGAATCTAAAAATTTTACTATCTGCTTTACATTTCCATAAGCAAACAAAGCACAAATAAGTGAAATAGTAGGATCTTTATATCTATGTGCAACTAAGATAGGGTCTAAGCTATCTCTTGATACTTCATCACTTGTATTTCGTTTTTTGACCTCTAAGTCGAGTCTTTTTTTCAATGTAGATGATATAATTTTTTCCTTTCACTAGATCCAGCTATATTTAACTGCTTTCTATACTTTGCAATAGTTCTTCTAACTATTTTTACTTTAAATTTATCCTGTATCAAAGAAAGTAGTTTCATATCACTAAGTGGTTTTTTGTGGTTCTCTTGTTTTAGTGTTTTTACTAAAAATTCTTTAATAGTAGCATTTGATATATCCTCATCTATAGCTGTAGTAAAGAACTCTTTCATAGCAAAAACACCTCTATCACATGCTATATATTTATTTGCTATCGCACGAGAGATTGTAGATGGATTGTGTCCAAACTCTTCTGCTAATGTCTTTAGAGTAAGTGGCATGATTTGACCACCAGTAAAAAAATCATACTGATACTCTACGATCATAAGCCCAACTTTGTAAAGTGTAGATCGTCTCATATCTAGTGCATCTACTAAACCTTTTGCTTCTTTGATTTTTTGTGTTATAAACTTATGTTTTACAGGGTAGGAGGTATCTATGTTTATAGTTGGGTAGTACTCATCATTTAACTTTATCTCTATAGAGTCCTCGTCGTTAAAAAATATCATCAAGTCAGGTACAACTTGAGCAGAATCTTCTTGAAACTCTATCGATGGAGGGTTTTTAAATGATGATATAACTCTCATAACTTCAGAAAAATGCTCCTTTTTTGAGTAGTCATGTATAGACTCCATATTGTTTATGACTTTTATAGATAGCTCATAAGCCTCATCATCAATATCCGAGCTATCTAACTGAAACAAAAATGACTCTCTTAGGTTTTTTGCTCCGATGCCAACTGGCTCCACATGTGCAAACCTTAAGCGTATTTTTTCAAAATGCTCCATAGTTATGTCATGAGTAGAGCAAAACTTTTTACTGTCGCCTTCATAGTAACCATTTTCATCCAAGTTTTCAACAACATAGTAGGCGATAGACTGTGATAAAGGAGTAGGAAACAGAGGCTTTCCCATCTGTTCATCTAAGGTGTCGTATAGTGATTTTTTCTGTATAGTAAAAGCTTCTATATATTCTGTTCTTGAGTTACTTATCTGTCCGCTTATGATCTTTTTTGGTATTTTTTTTTCAAACTCTTCTTCATAACCAGACTCTACCTCAACAACAGGGTTGGACTCGACAAAAGGAGCCATCACTTCTTCTAAGTCGCCTAAACTAGAGTGCAGTATAGGTAGCCAATTTCGCAGAGTGTTAGAAAGCTTATGCTTTACTTCTACAGCTTGAGTCTGTTTTAATGCCCCCATAAGATCTATTAAGCCTTTAAAGCTTAAACTCCTCTCCTAGATAGTGTTTGCGAACATCAGAATTATTTCCTATCTCATCACTTGTACCACTTGCTAAAAGCTCACCTGCCTTGATCACATAAGCTCTATCACAAACCGCTAAGGTTTCACGAACATTATGATCGGTTATCAAAACACCTATATCATAAGAAACCAACTGCTTTATAACTTTTTGTATATCCATAACAGCTATAGGGTCAACTCCTGCAAAAGGCTCATCAAGAAGTAAAAACTTTGGTTTGTTCACTAAAGCTCTAGCTATCTCAACCCTTCTTCTCTCTCCACCACTAAGACTTATACCCTTACGATAGCGAATCGGCTCTATATTAAACATATCAAGAAGTTCTAAGATTCGCTCCTCTTGTTTTTCTTTATCTTTTATACTTATCTGTGCGGCAACCATTAGGTTATCTTCAACTGAAAGGTCTTTAAAGATAGATGCTTCTTGAGGCAGATAGCCTATGCCCTTGATAGCTCTTTGATGAAGAGGCATTTTTGATAGATTTTCTCCATCAAAAAAAACTTCACCTCCGCTGGCTTCCACAAGCCCACAAATCATATAAAAAGTTGTTGTCTTCCCTGCTCCATTTGGTCCAAGCAGTCCAACAACTTCCCCACTGCTAATATCAAGGCTCATCCCTTTTACTATCTCTAAGTCTTTTATTTTTTTAACTAAACCAACTGCTTTAAGAGTGTGCATAATCTACCTTATAACTTCTACTATCATCTTCATTTTTATCTATTGTAATTGTTAAGTTGTTTATACCGGCATTGTTTAAAATTTCTACCAATTTTTCATCTCCCCACTCTACAAAATGAAGCCCATCTCTATCTAACTCTTCAAGCATTCCTAATGATATAAAATGCTCTAGTCCATGGTTGTAAATATCATAATGAAAAAGCTTGTCTCCATAACACTGTTGAAGTGAAAATGTTGGAGAAGTCACATCATCTCTAACTCCAAGATGAAGAGCCATCGCTTTTACAAAAGTTGTTTTTCCAGATGCTAAATCACCTTTTAAAATAATGACTCCATCTTTAATATTTTCACTAATTTTTTCTATTAAAATATTAAGATTGTTTAAATCACATATATAACTAAAACAACTATCATTCTCGGGCTTGACCCGGGAATCTAAGCTATACTTACTACCAACTATATCCCTAGTCGAGCCGGGGATGACAGTGGATTCAACTAGATCCCCAGTCGAGCTGAGGATGACGGTGGTCGAGCTGAGGATGACGGTGGTCGAGTTGGGGATGATAACGGTGGTCGAGTTGGGGATGATAGTGGATGAATCATAATTTATCATAATTTATTTGATATATCTATGATTTGTTTTAGTTTTTCTTTGGCTTTTCCTGTTTTTATCATCGTGCGAGCTATTTCCAGTCCATCTTGAATATCTCTAGCATATCCATCTACTAAAAAGGCTGCCGCTGCATTTAAGCAAACTATATCTCTTTGTGCATCTGTTGCTTTTGAGCTAAAAATATTGTGAAGTATATTTGCATTAAAAGATGCATCTCCACCAACAATTGCTTTTAGTGGAACTAGTTTTATCCCATACTCTTGAGGGTCTATTTCAAACTCATAACTCTTCGTTTCACAAAGTCTAGATGCATAGGTTATATCACTTATACTTATCTCATCCATCCCCTCTTTTGAACTCACGACTATTGTTGATGTAGCACCGTTTATCTTTAAGGCTTCACTCATTTTTGGAACAAAGGCTTTATCAAAAACACCTAAAAGTGACTTTTTAACACCTGCAGGGTTTGTCAAGGGTCCGAGAATATTAAATATTGTTTTATCACTTATACTTTTTCTAACAGGCATTATAAACCTCATAGCAGGATGATGGTTTTGTGCAAACATAAAAGTAAACCCAGACTCTTCTAAAAGTTTGGCACTATTGTTTAGAGATAGATCAAGCCTTACACCTAATTGCTCAAACATATCAGCACTTCCAGACTTAGATGTTACAGAACGACTTCCATGTTTTGCAACACTAACTCCAGCAGATGCCACCAATATAGCTACTGTTGAAGATATATTAAATGAGCCTATCTTATCTCCACCTGTTCCTACTATATCCATAGATTTTAAGCGAAGCTCTTCACTTATAGGCAAAGAAATAGCATTGTTTCTCATTACTTCAACAGCCGCAGCTATAACCTCTACACTGGTATGAGCATCTAAAGTAAGCTCAAGTAAAAAGTTTCTCATCTCAACATCTGACATCTCTTGGTTAAAAAGAGAGTTAAAGTGTTGCTTTGCTTCATCATAGGTCATGAAAGTTCCTTTATATATTCACTTTGAAGTGATTTTGGAGTGGATTTGGTTGTAGGTATTTTTAAAACTTCATATCTCTTTGTTTCATTTAGGTAGTTTATGCTTACAATGTTACCTACTTCAACATTCTTACTAGCTTTAACTACTTTATCATCTATACAGACTACTTTGTTTGCTATCATATCTTGTGATATCGAGCGTCTTTTTGTTATATTTACCGAATTTAAAAATTTATCTATTCTCATCATCTACACTCTTTTATTGTATTGTAGAGTATTAAAACTAAAAAGAATCTAAGTGTTGGAACAATTTTTGCATTACTTTAGATATATTTTATTTTTTAAACCCTATTTTCTTAAAATTATATAACTATTCAGCCCAAATAAAACTAAAAGAAAAAGATAGCATTGATGATAAGTTTCAAATCTAAACTTTGATATAATACTCACAACTAAATATAAGGGGTACTAAACAGGTAAAACAAATTTATTAAATATAATCAAAAATTGTTCCA
>JAERRX010000140.1 GCA_016735225.1 Sulfurimonas sp.
ATATATAACAAAACATGGCAAGAAAATATATTTTATATATGAGGATGTTCTTTTTTAACTTTAACTTTTTTAAGCTTCTTTGTGCTTGGAATTGTCATTGTAAAAAGAACATCGGAATCACCAGTTGACGGATTAAACCCTTACATATTTGCATCACAGGTCATTCCTGTTATTGGTCTTAATCTATTTGCTACAATTTTTTTAACTACAAAAAGTTGAGATTGTGAATCTTGCTGAATCTCAACAATAAATTCACAAGCTGGAGAATAGCTATTGTTCTGATTTCAATGAGATGAACTTGGCTACCATTATTTTGAACTGTGGTTCCAATCTCAGCCATTAAACTCGTTATTGTTAAAAATATAACTATTAAAATCTTCATTTTTCTATTCTTTGTATAAAGTTTACTTTAACTATATCACATTAATTTTACATTTAAATTATATATAATATTGTCAATATTAAAAATACAAGGAGTCTATTATGGTTAGTATCCCTAGTTTAAATTATAATGCATCGATATCAAGTCATTTAAATATGAAAAAGAGACTTCCTATTCATCAGGGACTAGTAGAAAAATACAAATCAGAAGGTAATATAGAACAGCAAGAAAGGTACGAGAATGCAATTAAAGATGCTGAAAAATGGATTCCTAAATTTAAGCAAATGGCAGAAAATGGATGAGAATTGCAGGTATACCAGCCTCCAAGTTTGGTCAAATTTTATCTCCCCAAGAAGTAAAATTTTATGAAAAAGACCGAGCAGGAGGAACAACTGGATTTCCAGAAGGTTTGTTTCCTAAAGGTTTAGGATTAGATACTTACAGCTAAACAAAAGAAGCTAACAAGTACGAGAAGACTAATAATTTACCCTAGCGGGAAAATCACGGCTCACGATAGTCGTTAGAAGACAAAATGAGCAATAAAATAAAATTAAAGGTTATTAGTGTAATATATAAATCCTTATTAAATAGCAGGTTCTATAGATTTTAATAATTTAGATACAACTACATTTAAAAAATTCAAAATAAGATTATCTGCTGAATTAGAATTAAATGATTATGAAATTATTGTTAATGCTATAACATTACAAGAAAATGAAATATATGAAATATTAAACAATATAGATAAATGTCAAGTTTCTCAATGTTGTACCTTTTTTCCAAAAGCAATATCCTGAAAAACGTCTGGTAAAATCTTAAATATTTCAGGCTTAGTCTGAAACCAACTTTGAACTGCCTCAAAAGGCGTTCTTACTTTTAGTTCTTTTCTTAAAGAACCTATATCACAGGGGATATATGGCTTTAATTGTTCTAGTAGATGGCGCAATGAGTGCAGAAGAGGAGTTATTACTATTGGAAGCAGAAGCAATATTTGGCATCAAAGGCTCAATGTATCATAATACAAAGTTATTTACATTATACAAGGGATTTAAGAAGCTTCAAAATATCTCTAAAATTGAACTTTTCATAAAGTAACAAACCTAAGAAAACAGAGGAAGAGAAGATGCTACCAAGCTTTTAAAAATAAAAGATAAAGAACACCCCAAAGAAGAAAAGCTAAGAGAGCGATAACTCCAAAAACTATAAGCACTCTTGAGATAAAATAAAATAAAAACTTAAGTATTGTCATCTTTTGTAGGGAACTGTTGGTATCTTCATGCCTTTAAGGTACATCATGCCACCTTGTAGATTTATCACATCATAGCCTAGCTCTTTTGATAAAAATTGAGATACAATTTTTGTTCTGCTTCCTGTTCTGCATATTAGTGCAAAGGGTTTTGTAGTATCTACTTTTTTGTTTAACTCATCTAAAAAGCCTTTTATGTCATAAGCACCACTCTCATTAAAAAACATAAGAGTAATAGCATCTTTTACTATGCCTGTTTGCTCCCACTCTGGAGGTGTTCTAATATCAACTATTGGAACTTTTGAGTTTAGAAATTTTTGAGTTGGGTATTCATTTTTCAAATCAGCGGCGAGGGTTATGCTTAAAAGTATCAAAGATAGTAGTGTTTTGAACAAGTTGTTCTCCATATAGAAAATTAAGTGTATAATTATATCGATATTATACTTGTAAAATAGGAAAAGCATGGCAACATCAAATAAAGTTATTGAAAATTCAAATAGGTTACGATATATACGAGCATTGGAGAGGTTTCATAAAGCTGTTATCTCATATCTTACAAATTCACCAGAGTTGAAAAAAGAGGCTTATGTAAAAAAAATAGATAATGCTTTAAAAGTTTTAAATAGAATTGAAGAAGTTGCACTATACAAAGGTGAACTACAAGACCTGCAAACTCTAGTTAAAAAAATCATTTTTCTAAAAGAGTCTGATAAAGAGATAGAAGATATAAAAGATGAAATCTTATACTCTTCAAATCAACTAGACAAAAGTATAAATGCTCGTCGATATAAAAAGGACAAGCATGCTAGCTCAAAATATGATGATTGGCTCTAGCTACTTAAACTCAGGATGATTATTTATAAACTCTTCAATCTTGTCTGTGTGAGAATATATTTTTCCACTTTTTTTCATAAGTGAGTTTACTATATGATAGCCATGATTTAGTGCTGCTGCTATGGAGCCACCTGTATTAAAAGCTATGTCTCCAGCAACATATAGGGAGTCAACACTTGTTGAGTAGTTCACATTATATAGAGGTTTTCCACTCTCATCAACATCTATGCCGCATTTTTTCAAGAAATCAACAGGTGCAGTCCCACCAATAGCATAGATAATACGGTCATAAATAGTAAAATAACCATCATTAAAATTAACCTTTATTCTGCCCTCGTGATTTTCTAGGCTTTGTATATCGGTGTTCATTCTTAAGCGTAATCTTTCTTGCCCATTGTATCGATTTAGAATTTCTTCATTTTCAGGGTTCAAACGAGAAAAGCTATCTTTTCTATACACAAGAGTTACACTATTTTTTTGATCTGCTAGCTCATAAGCATACTCAGATGCAGAGTTCCCTCCACCAACAACAAGAATTTTCTCACCACTACTACATCTATCAAGATTATAATCTACATATTTTTTAATAGATGATGGTACTTTATAAGATGGTCTGTTTGGTTTACCCATCTTTCCTATGGTTACTACAACAGCACGAGAACGAAAACTTTGTGTGGGTGTTGTTATGATAAAGAGATCATCTTTTTCATTTTTAACAACGCTTTCTACCTCAGTCATAAAAGATGTGTCTATTTTTTCCTCATCAAGAAGTTTATCAAAAAAGTCTAGGGTGGATTCTTTTGTGCCATCCATAAAAGGAATATTGCCATCTATGTCCATAGTTTGACCCTTCCAGTCTTTATCTACTCTCTTGTTATCTTTGTAAAACTTTCTAATAGTATTTGAATGGTTATCAGCCTTATCTATGAGTAAGATATTTTCTACACCATGAACCGCTGCTTCTATAGCTGTTCCTATGCCACCTGGACCACCGCCGATAATTACTATGTCATAAATAATATTCATTTTTACTTCCTATATATACATAAGCTGAGATAGTAGAATTATAATTACTACTAAAATAAAAGGGAAAATGTGTTTCTTAAATATCCATGGATTTATACCAAAGAATTTTTGGTTTATACCACGAAACCCAAGCCAAAGACCTAAAAAAGCTTTTATGCTAAGAAGAACCTGAAAACTATTCATCCCCTCAGGAGCAATCTCGCCAAAAATTTTAAACAGAAGAAAAAGTCCACTTGCAACCGCAACCATAAGTGCATAAGGAACAACCTTTCTAACATGTATCATGATAGCTTCTTTAGCTTTAACAGTCTCTTTTTCATTTAAGGTTTGAGACATCTTTGACAAAAACAGAATATCTACAAATAAAAAACCACCATAGATAAAGACTGAAAATATGTGTATTGTGTGAATTAAAGTGTATGCGATAGCAAGTTCCTTTTTTTGATAAAATTTTAGCATAATTTATAAGAATATTCATTGTTATAAGTAAAAATAATAAAAATTCCCAATAATGAAGAAAACTTATGGTAAAACATTGGATGAAAAAATAAAATATGATCTATGTGTTGATCTATAATAGTAACTCTAATGGATCATAAATTTAGGCTTCGTGGTATCATAAAAACTCTGCATCCTCACCCAAATATTACCGAGGGTTTTTAAAAGTCTATCAGAACACTTTTAGGAAAGTATATATTTAAACCAGAAGCTTTACCTCAACATATTCGTTTTAAAAACTTGGTAACTACATAAAGAGTAGAATTTTTATGCTTTTTAATCTATAACTTACGAAATTTTCGATAGTATTTTGAAAAATATAAATTTAGGAATATTATGAGTATAGCTGAAGAAAAAATTAAAAAATTTGAGAGCGTTAGCTCTGAACAAGATGCAATCTTTTTTCAAGCGATGGAAGAGGTTATCTACTCCATCGCTCCCCTCTTGGAGTCAAATGCCTGCTACAAAAAGAACTCTATCCTAGATAGACTTGTAGTTCCAGATAGGATTTTTAAGTTTAAAGTAACATGGCTAAATGATAAAAATGAGATGATGGTAAACACAGGCTATAGAGTACAGTTTAACAATGCCTTAGGACCATATAAGGGTGGTTTGCGTTTTCATCCTAGTGTCAACGAAGGAATATTAAAATTTTTAGGATTTGAGCAGATACTAAAAAATGCACTTACTGGCTTATCGATAGGTGGAGCAAAGGGTGGAAGTGATTTTGATCCAAAAGGAAAAAGCGACTTTGAAGTTATGAAGTTTTGCTCATCTTTTATGACAGAACTACACAAATATATAGGTCCTCGTATCGATGTTCCTGCTGGTGATATAGGTGTTGGAGGGAGAGAGATAGGTTACTTGTTTGGTGAGTATAAAAAGATAACATCATCTTATGAGGGCGTATTGACAGGTAAGCCTTTTATGTTTGGTGGCTCTCTTATGCGACCAGAAGCAACTGGCTATGGAGTGATTTACTTCACTCAAACGATGCTAGAGATAGAGAACAAAGAGAGCTTAGAGGGCAAAATCTGTACAGTTAGTGGAGCTGGCAATGTAGCCATTCATGCCATAGAAAAGCTTTTTCAAATAGGAGCTATTCCTGTAACTTGTTCTGACTCTAAAGGTACTATTTATGATTCAAGAGGTATAGACTTGACTCTATTAAAAGAGATCAAGCTAGAAAATAGAGCCTCTTTGGAGGAGTATGTAAAAACTTTTCCAGAAGCAAAGTATATACCCGTTAGTGACTATATTGAGGGAACTCATGCTGTTTGGGATATACCTTGTTATGCTGCATTTCCTTGTGCAACACAAAATGAACTTAATGAGCTAGATGCTCAAAACTTAATAGTAAACGGTTGCGTAAGTGTGAGCGAAGGGGCAAATATGCCATCAACACCAACTGCAATAAGTAGCTTTTTGGCTCATAAAGTTTGTTTTGCTCCTGCAAAAGCAGCAAATGCTGGAGGAGTTGCAGTAAGTGAGTTTGAGATGGCTCAAAATGCTGCTATGAGTCACTGGACTTTTGAAGAAGTTGATGAAAAACTAAAAACTGTAATGCAAAGTATATGTAAAAGAGTTGCTTTAACAGCAAAAGAGTATGGGGTTGAGGGCAACTATGTAGATGGTGCAAATATCGCAGGATTTAAAAAAGTAGCAGATGCTATGATAGCAGAAGGTATCTAAGATATGAAGAAGATCTTTGCTGTCTTCTTTTTGCTAGTTCCAGTTTTAGTATTTGCTAAGATTAGCTTTCTTCCATTTATTGAAGCTCAATTAGAGATAATAAAAGAGATGGATAGTGAAACTATTACTCAAGAAGAGATAGTAGAGCTAGTAGAAAAACAAGAGCTTTTATACCTAAAAGCTATAAGCAATATTTTAGAAGATAAAAAACTATATTTGGAGTCAAGCAAAAAGTATGACACTGAGATTTTTGCACTAAAAAAAGTTATGAGTGTAAATAAACGGCGAGGAAACTCTCTCGCTGTTGCAAGAGATGAAGTTTTAGTAAAAACTTATGAGATATTATCAGAACAAAAGAAGATGATAAAAAATATCTTAATTGCACTCAACAATACAAGATCCTACGGTGAATACCAAAAGTTTTTAAATGATGAGTTTGTAAGAAACCAGACACGACTTCAAGAGATAAATAGTGTAGATTATAACAAATACCTAGAACTTCAAAGTGAATCTAAAGTTTTGATACAAGTAAAAGAAAATGTAAAGATTTACTATATGGTTATTGAAGTTAATTTTGATCTAGTTAAGTATCTTTCTATTTTTGATAAAAAAATGTATAGTTTAAACGAGTATTCTAGGTATGGTTTAGTTGCTCCAATACTTAAGATCAATAAACTACAAATAACACAAGATATAAACTATTTCCTTGAGCCACTTGGCTTAAATATCATAAAAATATTTGCTATCTTGCTTGTAAGCATTGTTGTATATGGTGTAAAAAGATATGTTTATAGATGGGTTCAAAACCTACTATTTAAGATAAAATATATTCAAAAATATTCTAAAGATATAGTAAGAAACTATAA
>JAERRX010000138.1 GCA_016735225.1 Sulfurimonas sp.
ATTTTAAAGCAAAAAAGAGAGAGTTTTAAAATAGGCATCGTTACTTTAGAAGATTTGACTCATTGGAATCAGAAATTATTTAAGCTAAAAAAAGAAACATTAAATATAGAAAAAAACCTATACAAAAAGAGTCATTTAGCATATATGACAAAACTACTAAAACTATCTACAGATAACCTAAAATTTTATAAACAAATATTTCCACTTGTACATAGTGCGGTAGAAATTGGAGCAATGGACAAATTGGATTTAGATATTTTTCAGCTTGAAGCCATGGATAATTATGGAGATTATAGATATATTATAAAAAAATATCAATATCAATTCCCTAAAAAAAAGATACCATATAACCTGCCAATAAATTATTTAGATTTAGATTGACTCGTACCAAAATTTTGAAAGTAATTTTTTTGGAAAATTTGATGGGAACTCTTTTTTAATCAGTTCTAACTCATTAGCCGAAGGAAGATCTGTACGACTCAAATCATACACTATCTTCCATTTATCATCTATTTTTTCGATACACAAAGCAAATACCATATCAGGCAAATATTCGCCATCAATAAACTCACCATTTTTATAAACTAAAACTGCATCTATTCGAGCAAATTTTTTGCTTAATTTAGATTCTTGAAATACAATCATATACTCCTCTTTTGGTTGTTTAAAAATATAATTTTTCTCAATATATGGCATAATAGATTTGGAAATTTCATACTCTTGGATCTGTTTTGTGGTCCTATGCTCTTTATTTACTGTAGTCAATGAAGTAGATTTTTTTAACTCATCTAAAGCAAAAGTATGACTAATATTTAGTATAGTAAGTAAAATTATAAGTTTTATCATTAAGTTTATACTCTGGAAATTTGCAGAGATGTGTTAAGCGGTTATCATAGGTATATTTATAGTTATTTTTTTCTGTATATCGACATAAAAACTTGTACTTGCTACAAGAACCTCAAGTTCATCACATTTTAGTTTATTGATATTGTTTGCTTTTACCTCTACTGAAAATATACTATATTTTTTATCTTCAAATTTTATATGCTCACCAACTCTGTAAAATATTTTTGTATATACCTCTTCGTTTTCACTAAAGCATGAATATATTTTATTTACTAATTTGATAAAATTGTTTGTATTTATGACGATCTCTGGTATGGTGGGGTCAAACTCTTTTATATACTTTATAGTAGAGTTTATAGAATTTGTTGAGATACACAGATCAACTAAAGTATAGATATTACTTAGTTCGCCTATTGGCTTTGGTTTGTCTAGTTTAAAAGAGGGAACTTGATATAGCTTTATACCTATCTCGTTTTCATTTTCATACCCAATAGTTAATGCAAAAAATTTATATCTTCCAAACTCTAACTCTAAAAAAGTTGTTTTAAACCCAAAAGAAATTTTTGCATAGGTAGTTGCAAGTTCAAAAAGCTCATTTGTAGATGCTGAACCTAGAAGAAATTGTGCCTCTGAATTTAGAGATATAATTTTGCCTTTAGAGTTAAAGAGTACAAAAGGATTATAATCATACTCTAGCCACTGTTGCTCAAAACTCATAGCCAGCTTACTCTTCTATGTAGCTTTTTAGTTTTCTTCCAACCTTAGGATGTTTCAACTTTTTGATAGCACTAGACTCTATTTGACGCACTCTTTCACGAGTAACACTAAGCTCTTTTCCTATCTCTTCTAAGGTTCTATCACTCTCATCATCCATGATCCCAAAACGAAGTTTTATAACAGCTTTCTCTCTTTCGTTTAGTTGTTCTAGTACGTTTTCTATCTGTCCTCTTAAGTCATCTTTTAGTATAGCATCTGCTGGAGAAATCGATGATTTATCTTCGATAAAATCACCAAATCTACCATCATCTTCATTGCCAATAGGTGCTTCAAGACTTATAGGTTCTTTGGTGATTTTTATAACATTTTTAACTTTTTCAACAGATAAACCAACTTCTAGTGCGATCTTATCTACATCTGGTTCTTTACCATGCTCTTGAAGGTGTTTACGCATAATCTTGTTGATACGGTTGATGGTTTCAATCATATGAATAGGGATACGAATAGTTCTAGCTTGATCGGCAATAGCACGAGATATTGCTTGACGAATCCACCATGTTGCATAGGTTGAAAACTTATAGCCTTTTTGATGCTCAAACTTATCAACAGCTTTCATAAGACCTATGTTTCCCTCTTGAATAAGGTCAAGAAAAGGTAGTCCACGGTTTGTATATCTTTTTGCTATAGAGACTACAAGTCTTAGGTTTGATTTTGCCATTTTTGTTTTAGATATTTCACTTATATTTTTACCACGCTTTATCTGCTCTAAAATATCTGCAAGTTTATCTGGTTCCATGTCAAAACTATTTTTACTAGCTTCTTTTGTTTGAACAAGTTTTTTAATCTCCATATATGTTGAAACCATAGTTGCCTCTGGAACCATTGCGGCGATATTTTCTTTGTTTAGTTCTTGAATCTTTTCTACTAGAACTTTATGGTTAGCTTTAAGAGTAGAGTTAAAGAGAGGAAGTTTGTATTCTAGTCTCTTCATCTCCTTGTCAAAACCATCATCACTTTTAAGTGCAGTTTCCATAGCTTTTACAAGTTCATTTATAAGCTTAGAGGTGGGTCCTAAATCTAAAAGCTTTTGCTTTAAGATAGACTTTTTAAATGTTAAATTTAAAAAATAGTAGGTAATCTCTTGAGTCGCCTCTCCATCTAAATCTTCTGGTATTTTTTCTGATACTTTTAGCCACTCTTTTTTAGCTTTTTCCAATGCTTTAAAACAAGAAGTTACTTTTTCAACTCTAGTTTTATCTTTAGCAGTTAGGGTTTTACTTTCATTAGCAGGTTCCTTTGATGCATCTGTATTTTCTGCATCATCACTATCTTCCTTTTCATCTTCAAAACTTTTAAAGAGTTCTTTTACTCTTCTTTCACGGTTGATTAGAGGTTCTTTATAGTCTAAGATAAATTTTATTAAGTAGGGAACAGAACAGATAGCATCTATAATAATACTTTCTCCGCCTTCTATTTTTTTACTTATTTCTATCTCTTCTTCTTTAGTTAAAAGTGGTATCTGACCCATTTCACGAAGATACATACGAACAGGAGAGTCTGAGCGTGACCACTCTAAAAGTTCATGTTCTTTAAGTATATCAAATTTATCAGACTCATTGTTTGTGAGCATTTTTCTTTGTGCATCTTGTCTTGCTTTAGCTTCTTTATCGTTTAATCTCTTAGCATGTTCGCTAGAAGTATGAAGACAGGTTTTATGCTTTTTCATTAAATTAAATATATTTTTTGCTTGTGCTGTTGTTGGTTGTTTTTCAAAAAGTTCTACTAGAGATTCATAAGTTGCACAATCTTTTGATTTGTTGTCGGTGAAAAATAGGTCAATAGCTTTGTTTAATTCTTTTGCGGTCATTTTAAAAAGAGTCCTTAATGGAGTAAAGTTTAAGTTAATTTAAAGATAGGATTATACCGAGATATATTTAAAGAAAACTTAAAATAAATATATTAAATATTGGAACATAATTTGCTTATAATTGAAATATGTTGATAGTTAAAGGGATTTTATGCAAAGTGGATATTATAGTGCAGCAGCGGGAATGGTTACTCAGTTCAATCGCTTAGATACTATCGCAAATAATCTCGCCAATGTCAATACAGTTGGTTTTAAAGAGGATAATTTAATTGTCGGCGATTTTATGCGAATCTATAAAGAGGCAAGAGATAAGTTACCAAATGAAAATCAAAGTGAAGATGGAGCTGCTTTTTTAAACAGAACCATAACAAGAGCGCCCCAAATTGTAGATGCTTACACTGATCAAACAGTTGGAAATATGCAAATTACTGATAATCCTATGGATTTTGCACTCTCAAGAGAGGGGCTTTTTTTCTTAGTAAAAACTCCTCAAGGTGTCAGACTAACAAGAGATGGTACATTTACTAAAGATGAAGATGGGAGACTTGTAACAAAACAAGGTTATGAAGTTTTACCAAGTAACTACTTTCAAGCAGGTGGAAATATTACTTTTAATGATGATGAGAATATTATAGAGTCTGACAAACATGGTCAGATCTATAAAAATCTTCCAAATAGTACAAATTTGGTTTTATCATCTAAGCTTTTTGTGGCACAACCAGACAATATTGCTTTTTTGAAAAAAGAGGCAAATGGACTATATCGTTATGATGGCTTGGATGATTTGGTTCCTTTAGAAGAGTCAGGTGCAGTTTTACATGGTACTACAGAAAAAAGTAATGTTAATGCTGTTAAGATGATGACAAATATGATAGAAACAAATCGTCTAGTTGGAATGTACCAAAAAGCTATGCAGGTTCAGATGGACGATATGAATAGCGATGCAATAAATAAAATAGCTAGAAAAGCTTAAGGAGTTCTAAGATGATGCAATCACTTTATACTGCCTCTACAGGAATGTTAGGGATGCAGACACAGATAGATACAACGGCAAATAATATTGCCAATGTTAATACCATTGGATTTAAAAAGTCTCGTGCAGAATTTGCTGACTTGATGTATAAGGTCATGTCTTATGCTGGAACTGCAACAAGTGATGTCACCAAAAGCCCTACAGGTATAGAGGTTGGACTTGGTGTAAGACCTACTGCAATAAACAAGATATTTTCAGAGGGTAGCTTAAAACAAACCGACAATCAACTAGATGTCGCTATAACGGGTAGAGGTTTTTTTAAACTAGAGCTTCCAGATGGAACAGAGGTTTATTCAAGAAATGGTGCTTTTAAGGTAGATGATAATGGAACAGTGGTAAATAGTGATGGATATACACTTATTCCTCAGATCGTTATACCAGAAGATGCAACCGATGTTAGTATTGCCACCGATGGAACTGTTACAGTCATACAACCAGGACAAACTCAAGCAGCAGTTGTTGGACAAATATTAACAACAAACTATATAAATCCAGCAGGACTTCACTCTCTTGGAGATAACTTATATATAGAAACAGACTCTTCAGGTCAGCCCGTTGAGGGAACACCCGGAGTAGATGGACTTGGAACAATTAGACAAGGTTTTGTTGAGCTTAGTAATGTTGAGCTAGTAGTTGAACTTACAGACTTGATCACAGGTCAGAGGGCTTATGACTCTAACTCAAAAGTAATCACAACGAGTGATGAGATGCTACAAACAATAAACAGTCTTAAAAGATAGTAAGAGTGTTTAGAACCTCAAATAATCTTGAGGTTCTTGTACCTGTTTTAAATTGAGTTAATAAAACTATTCATCTCTTCTACAATCACTTCAATAGTTCTTTGCCCATCTATGACTTTTAAAATATTTTTTGCATTATAAAAGGCTCTAATGCCTTCTAATGGCTCGGTATAGATGCTCATTCGCTTGTTAAAAACTTCACTACTATCATCACTGCCACGAGAGCGACCTAAAACACGCTCTCTAGCTACCTCTTCACTCACTTGAACCTCTATAACACTTACAAGACTTATGCTATCATCGCTACTTAGATGCAGGTCAAGTGTATGCATCTGCTCATCGCTTCTAGGATAACCATCTATGATAATAGTGTCAGTCTTTGCATTTTTAATAGCATTTACTATCGTTTTTATAGCGATAGAGATAGGGACAATATATCCCTTTGAGATATAGGTATCTATCTCTTTGCCTATCTCGCTACCACTAGAAACCTCTGCTCTTAGCATATCTCCAGTTGAATAGTGGGTTATGTTTTCATTATCTTTAGCAATCAACTCAGCATCTGTTGTTTTTCCAGACCCTGGAGCACCGATAATTAAAAATAATCTTTTCACTATTTTTTTTCTCTTAGGCGAATATGTAGATCTCTAAGTTGAGTATTATCCACCTCACTTGGAGCTTTTGTCAAGATACAAGAAGCTTTTTGTGTTTTTGGAAAAGCTATAACATCACGGATGCTTGACTTTTTACTTATGAGCATCATAATTCTATCAAATCCCATAGCAAAGCCACCATGTGGAGGCGCTCCAAATTTAAGAGCATCTAGCAAGAAGCCAAATTTTTCTTGTGCTTCTTCCTCGCCAATACCTAAAAGTTTAAAAACCTCTTCTTGCACGGCTTGCTTATGGATACGAATCGAACCACCACCTAACTCTGTACCATTTAAAACAATATCATAAGCGATAGACTCTATCTCTTCTATATCATCTTTATCTGTGTCTTTAGGCTGTGTAAATGGATGATGAAGTGCTTTAACTCGCCCATCTTCAACCTCAAACATTGGAAAGTCAACTACCCATACAAACTCGTAAGCATCTTCATCGATAAGCTTCATCTTTTCATGTTCAGCTATAAAGTTTCTAAACCTTCCCATATAGTCCCAAACAGTTTTTTTGTCGCCAGCACCAAAGAAAACTACATCACCGACCTCTAGTTCTGTTCTTTTTATAAGAAGATCAATATCTTCTTGAGAGAAAAATTTGATAAGAGGACCTTTTAGTCCATCTTCTTTCATCTGAAAGTATCCTAGTCCATGCGCTCCAAACTGACGCACAAATGTTTCAAAACCCTTCATCTCTCTTTTTGAAAAGACTAGATCAGCACCTGGAACTCTAAGAGCCTTTATGCGATTTTGATGTGGTTTTTTAGCAATGTTTGTAAAAATTTCATTGTCGCATCTCTCAAATATATCGATAACATCTACCATCTTAAGCTTATATCTCATATCTGGTTTATCAGAACCATAATATTCCATAGCATCATTGTATGTTATACGGTTAAAAGGAGGCTTGATATCGATACCACAAGCACCAAACATAGCAACTAAAAGTTCTTCAGCTATTTTGATAACATCTTCTTGAGTACAAAAGCTCATCTCAACATCTATTTGAGTAAACTCTGGTTGTCTGTCTGCTCTTAAGTCTTCATCACGAAAACATTTTGCTATTTGAAAATATCTGTCAAATCCTCCAACCATAAGAAGCTGTTTAAAAAGCTGTGGTGATTGAGGAAGGGCATAAAATTCGCCATCGTGAACACGAGATGGAACTAGGTAATCTCTTGCCCCCTCTGGAGTTGATTTTGTAAGGATAGGTGTTTCAACTTCTAAAAAGCCATTTGCATCTAGTATATTTCTAGCTGCGATGGCTGCCTTAGAACGAAGACGAAATGCCTCATACATAGCAGGGTCACGAAGCTCTAAGTATCTATACTTTAGTCTTGTTTCTTCGCCAACATTTGGGTCACCTATAACAAAAGGAATGGGAGCACTTTTGTTTTCTATGATGAGTTCATCTACTATAATCTCTATAGCACCTGTTTTCAACCTTGGGTTTGTCAAACCTTCTCCACGAAGACGAACCTTACCTTTGGCTATCAAAACATACTCATCACGAACACCATCTGCAACTTTATGTGCTTGCTCTCCATCTTCTGGGTCACAAGTTAGCTGAACTAACCCAGACTTATCTCTTAAGTCTATAAAAATAATTCCACCATGATCACGATAGCTGTTTGCCCAACCTGTTAAAACAACATCTTGCCCTACACTTTTTTCACTTAAATCTGTACAATAATGACTTCTCA
>JAERRX010000130.1 GCA_016735225.1 Sulfurimonas sp.
TTTGCTAATAAACTACTTTTAAGAGAAAAAACTGAATATCTAGGGCTTGTGAGTGAAAAAACAGCCTCATTTAAGCAGTTTTTTACCATACTAAAAACAGCTACAGATATGGAAAACTCTCCACTCAAACGGATATTTATCACAGGGGTAACACCTATGACTATGTTTGATGTTACCAGTGGATTTAATATAGGAAGTAATATCTCACTAGATGCAGACCTTAACGATATGGTAGGCTTCAATGAAGATGAGCTAAATGAGATACTTGAGTATTACAAATTAGATATTGATAGAGAGATGTTAAAGGAGTGGTATAATAACTACCGTTTTAGTGAAGATACGACACAAAAAATATTTAATACAGATATGATTTTATACTTTATCAATAAATTTCAAAAAACAAACAAACCCCCAAAAGAGATGATAGATATAAATGTAAGAAGTGATTATGAGAAACTCAGAAGTATAGTCTATACAAATAAAAAGCTCAACGGAAACTTTGAGACTCTACAAACACTCATAGCAGGAGATACGGTGTCTGTTCCCAATCTTGTGCAGGACTTCTCAGCATTGAGTTTAGAACAAGCAAATAACTTTAAATCACTTATGTTTTATCTAGGACTCGTAACCATAGATAGTGGGGAGCTTGATATTGATTTAAAAATACCAAATGAAACAGTAAAAAGAATTGATATTGACTTTTTAAGAGATACTTTAAATTTGGAAAAACTATTTAAACTTAATACTGACAAGCTAGAAAAGTATCAAAAAAACTTTGCACTAGAGGGCGACCTAAGCATCTTTGAATATTTAGCCCAGATGATAAAAGAAAATACAGGCATCCGAGACTATATCACCAAAGAGCAAAGTATAAAATCTATGTATATCGCTTATCTTTCACTTAGCCCATACTATGTAGTAAAATCAGAACTAGAACTAAACAAAGGCTTTGCAGATATACTCATAAAACCATTTAATCCCTATGTGAAATATATGGGACTACTAGAGTTTAAATATATAAAACGGACAGATACAGCAGATGACAAAACTGTAGAAACATTAAAGCTAGATGCCATAGAGCAACTAAATAGATATGAAAAAGATAACTTAGTCACTCAATATACTAATGATGGGGTAATACTGAAAAAAGTTGTCCTTGTATTTCATGGGTGGGAGATGCTGGTTTGTGAAGAGCTTAAGACTAAACTATAAACAAACCCTTAACTGCGATGAAATATCCACTTTTATGATGTGAATCTAGAGTAGGCTATAAAAACAAGATTTCACTTTATCTTTTTTGGGTTTTTATCTTAGTAAATTTTTGAGTTTAATTTATCATATTTAAAGTTACATAGGGTGTTTATTTTTGTATTATTGTGGATGCTTTTAGTAAAGTTTAGATATTATACAAAATTATTTTATAAGTTATATAAAGGTTAATTATGGGTTTAAGTATAGGTCTAGTAGGACTTCCAAATGTAGGTAAATCAACAACTTTCAATGCTCTCACAAAAGCACAAAATGCAGAAGCAGCTAACTATCCGTTTTGCACCATAGAGCCAAACAAGGCGATAGTTCCTGTTCCTGATAAGAGGTTGAGCGAGTTAGCAAAAATTGTCAATCCTGAAAAACTTCAGTATTCTACTTTGGATTTTGTAGATATTGCAGGTTTAGTAAAGGGTGCTAGTAAAGGTGAAGGTTTAGGAAATAAGTTTTTATCAAACATCCGTGAAACAGAGGTTATTTTACAGATAGTAAGATGTTTTGATGATGATAATATTGTCCATAATGAAGGAAGTATAGACCCTCTTAGAGATGTAGAGATCATAGAAACTGAACTTATCTTAGCTGATATTGAAGTTTTGCAAAACAGAATTCAAAGACTAAAAAAACAAGCAAAAGCAGACAAGGATGCAAAGGCATCTTTAGAGATGGCAGAAGTTCTTGTTGAGTTCTTAGCTGATGGAAACTTAGCTAGAAATTTTTCTGAGGCAGATAGCGATACATATATATTACTAAACAATGAAGTTAGATTTTTAACCGATAAAGAGATTATGTATGGTGCAAATGTTGATGAAGATGGGCTTTTAGAAGACAATGACTATGTTAAAGCACTCACAAAACATGCAAAAGAAAACAACTGTGAGATCATAAAGCTTTGTGCAAAAGTTGAAGAGGAACTTATCGGCTTAGAAGAGGATGAAGCACAAGAGTTTTTAACAGAGCTGGGAGTAGAAGAGTCTGGACTAGATCAGATAATCCACAAAGGTTTTGATAAGCTTGGACTTATGAGCTACTTTACAGCTGGAGTAAAAGAGGTTCGTGCTTGGACTATTCGTAAAAATACAACTGCACCAAAAGCAGCAGCAGTAATTCATAACGACTTTGAAAAAGGTTTTATCCGTGCAGAGGTTATAGCTTATGATGACTTTGTAGAGCTTGGTGGCGAGAGTAAAGCCAAAGAAGCTGGTAAGATGCGACTAGAGGGTAAAGAGTATATAGTGAACGATGGCGATGTTATGCACTTTAGGTTTAATGTATAAAATATCAATAGTTCATATTTCATAATATGAACTATTCTTTTCTCTTTACTTCTATATAATTCGTGCTATTGTTTGAGCATACTTAACATCTGTATAGGCTATGTTTTCTAGCTCTAGCATATCTTTTTGGGCCAATATTACAATAGTTGAACCCATCTCAAAACATCCAAAATCATCACCCTTTTTTAGATGCAAATCTTCATACTCATAAAGTGTAGGCTTTAAAGAGCTGGAGTTCGTTTTGATATTTGGCTCAAATGAAACTTGCATAACTCCAACATTGAGTGCGGCTACTAAGATCATATAAAACTTTTTACCATCTGTACCCTTACAAAGTATGACTACTCTTTCATTTTCTATAAAAAGGTTTACTCTCGTTTTAAGAGATGAAATATTTACTGGGTAAAACTTACCAGGAATATGTACAGCTTTTAAAACTTGTAGATCCGTAGGTATGTGATAGCGATGATAATCTTTTGGAGAAAGATAAAAGTTTATATATTTACCATTATCAACTATGCTTTTTTCATCATCACTAAAATTTTCTCCAAGTAATGTGTGAGAGTCATATCTCATACCTTTTATTTGAAGAGCATCTTCATCATTTAGGTCGCCGCACTCTGAAATATAAGAATCACATGGAGATATAAAGTCAGTTTGTACTTTTGAAAACTCTCTTTTTTCTCTTAAACTTCTTGTAAAAAGAGCATTTAAAGAGTTATATGTCGAGCGGTCATTAAAGTCACTCATATCTAAGCCCATCAAACCAACATAAGTGTTGTTTATAAAGCCTTGAAATCGTGGAGAAAACTCTTTGCTTGCAAACTTTCCAAATACCTGAGAGATGAGAGATGTTATATGTCTTTTGTTCATTTTTAGCCTTTTTTAGTTTATTTTTCTTTTTGCGATCTCTTCAAGAAGAACCGTTGCATACGAACCCTTTGGAAGAGTAAAGTTCATCTCATAGTGAGCTTCCACTGGCTTAAATCTACCCTCTATATCCTCTGGAAATACCCAAGCATATCTTCTAGCACCATCTGCATCTATCTCATCATCAAAATCTTTTTCAATTGTTCTAGCTATACCTGAACATACCTTGACTTTCTTGCCACATAAAAGTCCAGATATAGATATATCTCTTTTGTTAAATCTTTCTAGGTCTTCCTCATCTCCTTGAAAGTCAAAAAGTCGCCCATGAGGATAATGCTCCATAATATCGCCACTTATAAGCTTAAATGGATGTTTTTGTTGTTTTAGTTTTTTTACTTCATCGTTTGGCATATTTAAAACAGTTTCAAGTTCTGAGACTTCAAAGCTATTTATCAGCCTGTTTATCTCTAGTCTTCTACTAAGCCAAAGGTTAAAAAGATGACTTTGGTATGAGTTTATAAGAAGTTTTTTAACTCTTGGGTTTCTTTCTTTTGCCTCACCTTTAGCGATCTTTTCGCCTATGATATGGTTGTCTCCATCATTACCAAATCTTTGATAGCCAAAAAAGTTAGGCATTCCAAAAGTAGAGATATTTTTTAGTGCTTCATCTATCTTGATGGCACTTGTTGGATTTACTTTTTTTACTTTTATAAAAAACCTATTGCCCTTTAGATGCCCTATTCGTATCTTGTTATTATGCTTAGTTGTTGAGATGATTTTAATATTTTCATGCTCAAATGTTTCTAATTTTTCCTCATGTTGTTTATGTATAGAGATATATTGTTTTGTCATAGCATGCTTATCTTTTAAACCTGCATAGCCAATATCTCTGTTTTTTATACCCAAAAACCTTGCAAATATGCCAACAAGTTCAGAAGTTGTAAGGTTTTTCTTTCTTACAAACAAGATAAGATGCTCCCCTTCTCCAGAAAACTCATAAAGAGGTATCTCCTCAACCACAAAGTCCCGAGGACTCTGCCTAAAATGAAAATCTATACTAGAGTGTTCTAATGAATAAAATCTATCCAATTGTTTTCCTTTAAAAATGATGTTCTTTACACTTTGTTCTATATTTAACTCTTGATGCTTGAGCAAAGATATTTAACGGAGTTCTAGTCTGTTTTGCTCGTCTTATCAAACTCTTTTTATCTCTTTTGTCAAATGCTACTAGCATCTCATACTCTTCGCCACTACAAGCGATATGCTTAGATAGTTTTTTATAAAACTTGTATCCTAGTCTATTTAGCTTTGAAAGTTTAGCCAAATCACTAAAAAGACCATCTGAAATATCCATACCTGCGCTTAAATATCTTTGACTTTTACCAATAAACTTATCTCTCAACTCTATATTTAAAAACTTAGAGTTTTTATGTAGTCTTCCTAGATTAAAAAGCCGTTTTAAATCTTTTTTACTTCTACCGAGTTCCCCAGTATATGCCACTAGATGCTTATCTCTCATGCCAGACCTCAAAAGAGGTTTTTTAGTATGAGAGATGATAGTTATCGTAATATCTAACTTTGTATTACTTATAGTGTCTCCGCCTATGATTTGTATATCATAGATAGATGCTACATCTTTAAAGCCAGTAGCCAACTCTCTCATCTGCTTTTTTGTTATGTCACTTGGCATCGCTACACTTAAAAGTGCATAGTTTGGTTTAGCATTCATAGCTATTGCATCTGATATGTTTATCATCATAGCTTTTTTTGCTATTTGGTAGTGACTCATCCATTCTGTTTTAAAATGCACATCTTGAAAAAAAGCATCTTTTGAATAGACTTTTTCATCTATCAAAGCACCATCATCGCCTATGTAAACATTGTCAAACTGAGATATAAAATAACTTTCTTTCATTTTAAGCTGGTTTCCTCTTACTTCAACTTCTTAGCCACAAGTTGGTTTACTACTTTTGGGTTTGCTTTTCCACCTGTTAGCTTTAGAACTTGACCTACGAAAAAGCCTAGTAGTTTTGTATTTCCATCTTTAAACTTAGCAACATTATCGGGGTTGTTTGCTATTACCTCATCAACTATAGGTTCTAGTTTACTAGTGTCACTTATCTGAACAAGCCCTTTAGCTTCAACTATTTGTGCTGGATCTTCTCCAGTTTTTAGCATTTCTTCAAACACATGCTTAGCTATTTTGTTTGAAATTATCTTTTCATCTACCATTTTAACAAGCTCTGCTATCTGTTTTGTGCTAAATTTAAGCTCACTTATCTGCATCTGTTTTAGCTCTCTTGCTACCTCATTTGCTACTATGTTAGCTAGACTTACAGGGCTATCTACTAGGGAGTTTGCCTCTTCAAAGAGATCAAAGAGTTGTTTATCACGAGCTAGTATGTTAGCTACTTCGCTATTTAGTTTAAGCTCTTTAGTATATCTCTCAAATATAAGCTCCTCTTCTTTACTCATAGCTACGACCTTACCATCTATCTGCACTTTTTTAGCTAGAGGCTTTGGTGCATCTACTTTTGTTTTTTTAGCATAAGAGTCTTTAAGAGAAACTATCTTGTTAAACACAGGCTTTTCATCTGTATAGTCGATACTATCTGCATAAAAATAACCTTGTCTTTCAAACTGAAACCTCTCATCAGGTTTTTCTAAAATAACAGCAGGTTCAATAAGAGCATTTTTTATAATTTTTAATGAGTCTGGGTTTATATCTTCAACACCCTCTGGGGCTTCATTTAAAAAGAGTCTATCATATAGTCTTACCTCAACCTCCCTGGCTTCTCTAGCACATACCCACTGTATAGCACTTTTAACTTTTATGCCACTACTATCTGAACCACTTTTTGACTCAGGGTGATACCTAGCTATCACCTCTACAACATTTCCATCAGAGTCTTTTATAAGCTCTTCGCATGTGATAATATAAGCATGTCTTAGTCTTACAGGTTGGTTTGGAGTAAGGCGAAAATAGTTTTTTGAAGGGTTTTGCATAAAATCATCATGCTCTATATAGATCTCTTTAGAAAAAGGTATCGCTCTTGTACCCTCTTTTGGCACATCATGCGGATAGTATGGAGCATCTATCTCTTCACTTCCTTCATAGTTTTTTATAGTTACTTTTAGTGGATCTAAAACACAAAGAACACGAGGTACTTTTGTGTTTAAGTCATCTCTGATACAAAACTCTAGTTGAGCTACATCTAGCATTGAGTTTGCTTTTGCTATGCCTATTTGCTCACAAAAGTTTAGTATAGACTTTGGTGTATATCCTCTTCTTTTATACCCTGCAATTGTAGGTAAACGAGGGTCATCCCAGCCATTAACTTTTTTACTTTTTACAAGCTCTAAAAGTTTTCTTTTACTCATAACTGTATGATTTATAGAGAGTCTTGCAAACTCATACTGATAGGGTCGTGGAGCTTTAAGCTTTAGAGTCTCTAGTACCCAGTTATATATATCACGATTGTTTTCAAACTCTAGGGTACAAAACGAGTGAGAAATACCCTCAATATAGTCAGACAAACAGTGAGCAAAGTCATACATAGGGTATATTGACCATTCGTTTCCTGTTCTAAAATGCTCTGCATCTCTTATGCGATATAAAAGTGGGTCTCGCATCTTCATGTTAGCCGCACTCATATCGACTTTGGCTCTAAGTACATGAGTCCCATCTTTAAACTCACCCTTTTTCATTCTAGCAAAAAGGTCTAAGTTTTCCTCTATGCTACGACTTGCATATCTGCTTCGTTTTCCTGACTCTTTGATGGTTCCACGAAGTTCTCGCATCTCATTCTCATCTACACTATCAACATAAGCCTTATCCATCTTGATAAGCTCTACAGCATAGTCATAAAGCTTAGCAAAATACTCAGAAGTAAAACGAACATTAGCATCCCACTTAAACCCAAGCCACTCTACAGCACTTTTAAGAGCTTCAACATAAGCAGTATCTTCTTTAGTTGGGTTTGTATCATCCATTCTAAGGTTACAATGACCATCATAGTCACCTGCTATTGAAAAGTTTATATAGATAGACTTAGCATGTCCAATATGGGGAAAGCCATTAGGCTCTGGAGGAAATCTTGTAACTATCTCTTTGTATTTGCCTGATTTTAGGTCCTGCTCAACTATCGTTCGTAAAAAATCTTTATTATCACTCATTATTATTATACCTTTTGATTTTGCAACTTTTATATATATTGTATTTTATCAAACACTAGTTTAAAACCTGCTCCATTATTATTTATTCAGTGTAACCTTTTAAAAGTTGTGCTTTTTTTGCCAACACTTGAACACTTTTAGTTATATCATCAGATGCTATATGATAATGTTCATGTAGCTTTTCTAAAGAATCATCTATCTTATCACTAAGAGTTTGCATCAAAGAGTTTATCTGTTGTTCCTGAGTTGAGTTTAGTTTTTTTGCTATTGTATTTAGTTCGGATTGAGATTTTACATAGTCGGATTTAATGGTTTTAATATCTTCTACTAAAATATTTATAGTTTCATAGATATTATGAAGCCCTTTGTTTTGAGACTCCAAATCATTCATTTTTTTAGATGATATATGCATCTGTTTCATTATTGTTTCACTTTGATTTCTGATAGAATCTAGTCTGCTTTCACTCTCAAGCAGGGAAGTTTCTAAACTCTCTGTATGAGACTTTAAAGTTGTTAGCTGTTGTTCAAATGATTTTGTGATGCTTGAAAGTTCATCAGTAGCTTCTTTTATGATAGACTTTGCAACTGTGTCAGCTATGGACTTGATGCCCGTTACATCCTCTTTTAACTCATAAACATCTTCTGATATAAGGTGCCTACTTGATACTGCTTTTTCTAAAGTATCTTTTATATGGTTATAATGGTCTTGTTCTTTTATTCTAAATATATCTATATGCTTGTGAAAGATGCTATCGAGTTCTGGCAATCGTACTTGTGTAAAATCGTCAAAAGACTTTTCAACACCCCGATACAAAGAGTCCATTTCTGCAAATTTTTCTAAAAAATTTTTCTGATTTGTTTTTATGGTTTCTAGTGCTTGTATATCTTTAGTAAAATTATCACCCACCTCTTTTTGTCTCTTTTTATCCTCTTTTTGAGACAAGATCATTCTAGCTTCAAGCTCTAGCATAAACTCTTTAATTTCATCCGCTTGAGTGGATATACCTGTAGATATACCCAAAGAAGATTCATCTTGAAATATTGCAGTTTGTGTTTTTTGAGTTTGATGTAAAATATTCATGACAATATAAAATAAAAGGGCAACAAGTAGTGGCAAAAAAGACTCTCTTAAAAGTAAAACCACATTAACTGTATCAGGGTTGATAATAAAATGGATAACACTACTAATAGCACCTACTCCTAACATAAGCGGTGCATAGTTGATCTTGTTTGGATACTTAAGTATAGAGATTTGTCTTAAAAATAAGATCGTCATAAAGCCAAAAGCTAGAAGTAAGTCGCTATCAAACACTTATATACCCTTTATGTTATATTTAACTATATTCTATCATAAGTTTTTTAAAAAATAATATCAAATATCTCTTTTGGCTCATCTACAACCAAGCTGTGACTCGACTCTTTTGAAATACCCCAAGTTCCAAACACTGAGTTGATACCTGCATTTCTTGCACTATCTATATCTTTAGAGCTGTCTCCTAGCATCCAAGC
>JAERRX010000166.1 GCA_016735225.1 Sulfurimonas sp.
GGGCAAATTAAAGAGAAAAACTATGCTAAAAAATACCTAAGCTTAAAGCGAGATATATATTTAGTAGGCATAAACTTTGATGAGAATGAGCGAAATATAAGTCGGTTTGAGTGGGAAAAAGTATAGTAAAATAACTTGTCTCATTTCACAAGCTACAGCTTGAAAATAGAGTCAATTTACAGCTTAAAGCCTCTAATAAATGACTAAATCATAGGCTAGGATTTTAGATGTTTAACTGTCGATATGGTAACTATAATATGTTATAATATTAAACAATAAAATAAACTTTTCAAGCTATCTACAAAAATAGTTAGATGATAGTTTTCAAATATATAGGAGATAGTGGTTTATGAAACTTTTAGTTAGTGCTTTAGAGCATTCGGCAAATGTGCATCTACACTCTTTGAAAAAAGAGTTAAGTGATGATGTGGAGTTTATCGGTATATTTGATGCTAATTTAGGTGACTCTATAGTTGATTTGAGAAGTTTGGCTATTATGGGTTTTGTAGATGCTATAAAGAAGCTTCGCTACTTTTTTAAGCTCAACTCCCAGATGCTCCACTTAGCTAAAGAAGCAGACAAAGTTTTGCTTATAGACTCATCAGGTTTTAACCTTCCTCTTGCTAAAAAGATAAAAAAACGATACCCACAAAAAGAGATCATTTACTATATATTGCCTCAAGCATGGGCATGGAAAAAAAAGCGTATCCCTGTGCTAGAAAAAACTATAACTCATCTAGCATCTATACTGCCCTTTGAAAAAGAGTATTACTCTAAAAATGCTCCCATCACCTATGTAGGACACCCTCTTCTTGACATCATAAAAGAGTATAAACAAAACTTAAATAGCGAAGTAAAAGAGGTCGCATTTATGCCAGGAAGTCGTAAAGGTGAAATAGTAAAACTGATGCCTATATTTAAGGAGCTGACAGCCAAACTGAAACTAAATGCGACAATCATCATACCAAAACACTTCACTAAAGAAGATATAAAAGAGCTTTATGGTAACCTAGCGGGTTTTAAAATAGCTCACGATGCACACAAAACTCTTTATGAGGCGGACTTTGCTTTTATATGTAGTGGTACAGCAACACTAGAAGCAGCACTTATAGGAACTCCTTTTGTGTTAAGCTATATCGCTAAGCCACTTGATTATTATATAGCATCTAAGCTTGTCAAACTTAGCCACATTGGTCTTGCTAACATTATGTTTACGCAGTTTATGCAAAGAGATTTGCATCCAGAGTTTATACAAGAAGGTGTAACGGTACAAAACCTTTTAAATGCGTTTAAAGAGTATGACAGAACTGCATTTTTAGATGACTCAAAACATCTAAGAACCTACTTAAAACATGGTAGTTCAAAAACAGTAGCAAAAATTATACAAAATATCTAAATAGGAAAAATATGAAAATCAATTTTATAGACTTAAAAGCTCAATATGCAGACTACAAATCAGAAATAGACAAAGAGGTAGCTGAGGTTCTTAGTACGGCTCAATTTATTGGCGGTGAAAAACTAAACTCTTTAGAAGAAAACTTAGCAACTTACACAGGTGCAAAATATGCCATAGGTTGTAGTAGTGGAACAGATGCTCTTTTACTTTCTCTTATGGCTTTAGGTATTGGGCAAGGCGATGAAGTCATTACCACTCCTTTTACTTTTATTGCAACTGCTGAAGTCATCGCATTTTTAGGTGCGAAGCCTGTTTTTGTTGAAATAGAAGAAGATAGCTACAACATAGACCCAACTAAGATAGAAGCTCTTATCACTCCAAATACTAAAGCTATTATGCCTGTTTCTCTATATGGACAATGTGCTGACATGGATGCTATAAATGAGATCGCTAAAAAGCACAAGCTTCCCGTTATCGAAGATGCTTGTCAAAGTTTTGGTGCAACATATAAAGGCAAAAAGTCGTGTAACCTTTCAACCATAGCTTGTACAAGTTTTTTTCCTTCTAAACCTCTTGGTGCTTATGGAGATGGCGGAGCTATCTTTACAAATGACAAAGAACTAGAACAAAAGATAAGAATGCTTTTAAATCATGGTCAAAATGAAAGATATAAACATAAGTTCATCGGTATAAATGGTCGCTTAGATGCTATACAAGCTGCTGTACTAAGTGTGAAGCTAAAACACTTTGACAAAGAGGTAAAAGCTCGTAATGATATCGGTACAAGGTATAGCAAGCTTCTTAAAGATACAAATGTTACAACTCCAAAAATATCAAAGTCTAGCACAAGTGTTTTTGCTCAGTACTCCATAAGAGTAGAAGATAGAGAAGAGATGATCGCTAAACTTAGTGAGCAAGGTATTCCTACTGCTGTTCATTACCCAGTGCCTCTTCACTTACAAGAATGTTTTTCAAACCTTGGCTATAAAGAGGGAGACTTTCCTGTAAGTGAAAAAATCTCAACTCAGATTATGTCACTTCCTATGAGTTCATACTTAAGAGATGAAGAACAAGACTATATAATAGAAGCGATAAAAGGTAAGTAATGAAAAACATAGCAATCACTGGCTTAGGCATCATGGGCAAAAACCACTACAATACACTTAAAAATATAAAAAATGTAAATATTGTTGGTCTTTGTGATATCAGCATAGAAGAATCCTACAAAGAGCCATTTTTTACAGACTTAGAAAAGATGCTACTTGAAGTAAAACCAGATGCACTCATCATAGCTACCCCTACTTCCTTGCATAAAGAAGCAACTTTACTATGTGCAGAGCATGGTATAGATATTTTCATAGAAAAACCAGCTGCTTCAAGTGTAAAAGATGCAAAAGAGATGGCTCAAGCTATAAAGATGAAAAATATTAAAAGTTGCATAGGTCACATAGAAAGATATAACCCTGTCGTAAAAGCTTTGATAAAAGAGATAGATGAGCATGAAGTACTCTCTATCTCCATAACTCGTAGTGGAGCTTTTCCTGAACGCATCGCAGATGTTGGTATCTTGACTGACCTATCTGTTCACGATAGTGACCTCATTCGTTTTATAACTAAAAAAAATATAGTAAAAAGTGCTGTTTTCAAATCTCAAAAGATTCATAAAACTCATGAAGACAATGCTATACTGGCTTTTGAGCTAGAGGGTAAAGTAGTTGGAGATATAACTACAAACTGGCTAACTCCATATAGAAAAAGAAGCATAGCAGTTGCATGCAGAGTAGATGCAGAGTCTAAGATAAAATACTTTGAAGCTGACTTATTATCTCAAACCTTGATAGAAAGAGTAAATATAAATCCATCTTCGCACATAACAAGAAACTGTTTTGTAAGCAGAGGCAATGCTTTAGAAGATGAGCTAATAGCTTTCATAAACTACCTTAAAACAGGAGAAAGAGGATCTCTTTCTAGTGTTGAGGATAGTATCATAACTTTGGAGATCGCAAATGATTCATAAAAGTGTTATAGTCGAAGATGGCGCTAAAATAGCAAAAGATGTAAAAATAGGTCCATTTTGTCACATAGGTAAAGATGTTGAACTAGCATCTGGGGTGATTTTGGAGTCAAACATTGTCTTAATGGGTAAGCTCAAAATCTCAAAAAATGTAAGAATATTTAGCTTTACTACTATGGGAAATAAAGATTCTGACATAGAAGTAGGTGAAAAAACTCATATACGAGAGTTTGCACAGATAGGGACTCAAGAAGCATCTGAAGAAGAAAAAAATAACAAAAAAATCATCATAGGCTCAAACAGTTTTTTAATGGCTTATGTACAGCTTTTAAGTGGTGTGAGACTTGGAGACTATTGTATCTTGACAAATGCTGTAAGACTTTATGAAGATGTTGTGTGTGAACAAAGAGTTATCATAGGTGGTCTTAGCACTGTTGAAACTGGTATAACTATCGGTACTGGTGTTATGATAGGGGGTGCTTCTTGTGTTGATCATGATATACCTCCCTTTACTCTAACTGAGGGCAACAGAGCATCTGTAAAGGGTTTAAATATTGTCGGTTTAAGAAGAAGACTAGACGACAAAGAAGATATAGAAAAAATAAAGTCTATCTTTAAAAGCATACTCGGTGATGGTGTAGATAAAGAGCTAGCTCACAAACTAGCGAAGGAACATGAGAACGAATATGCTAAACAATTCGCCTCATTTATAGCAAATAACAATATAAAAGTTAAAGCGAGTTAAGGTGAGTTAAAAACTCATCTGCTTCTATAAAACCGATGATTGTTTTAGCTCTTTTTACTTTTATATTTTCATCAAAAAACAAAATTGCTGGAGGACCAAAAACTCCATACTTTTTACTAAGCTTTCTGTTTTCTTGGCTGTTTTTAGTTATATCTGCTTTTACTAAAATAAACTCTGACATTTTAGCTTTTACTCTAGCATCTACAAAGGTAACTTCTTCAAGCTCTTTACATGAGGTACACCAATCAGCATAAAAATCAAGCATAATCTTTTTACCTTTATGTTTTACAAGAAGCTCATCTAGCTCTTTTATAGAGGTGACTTTTAGAAATTTTGCATGCTCCATCTCTGTTTTAAGCATAGAGTTTACAACCTGTGGCTTGAGAAACTCTAAGGGTCTAGCCATACTTGTAGAACCCGCTAAGACACCCATCAAAAGTGCTAAAGAGTAGATAAACATCAAGATAGCGATAGTTCTCTTTACTAGATGCCCACCTTTTTCCAAAGCACCCAAGTAGATACCAAAAGAGATACCTAGAACTGCATATAAAAGCATAGTGATGGAAGGATCAACTATACGCTCTAGCATCCAGATGGCTACACCTAGCATCACCACACCAAAAGTAGCATTGACGAGAGTCATCCAAGCACCTGGTTTTGGCATAAACTTACCAGCACTAACACCAACTGCAATAAGAGGAATACCCATACCTATACTCATAGCAAAAAGTGCCATTCCTCCAAGAAGAGCATCTCCTGTTTGACCTATATAGACCAAAGCTCCAGCTAGAGGAGCAGCAACACAAGGACCAACTATAAGAGCAGATAAAAAGCCCATTATAGCTACTCCAACATATCCACCACCTTGACCTTTTGAACTTACTTTAGTTACTAAAGCATTTGGTAGTTTTAGCTCATAAAAACCAAACATGCTAAAAGCTAAAGCAACAAAAACTGCTGAAAAAGAGTATATAACCCAAGGGGTTTGAAGAGATGCTTGAAGATTTGCTCCAAACAAACCTGCCAATACACCTGCTATAGTATAAGCGACAGCCATAGCAAGAACATAAACAAGAGAGAGTGCAAAAGCTTTTTTACTACTCAAACCTTTACCTTGAGAGATAATAACACCAGATATTATAGGAATCATAGGAAAAACACATGGTGTCATAGATAGAAAAAGTCCAAAGCCTAAAAATGTAACAAGAACAACAAAAACACTTTTAGACTTTATGGTATCTGCTATAGCATCACTAGGAGAAACTTCCTCTTTTTCTTCTAGCTTTACTTTACTTTTTGATATTGCTTTAACTTTTAGCTCTTCTCTTTGAAAAGAGTCTTGAAGTTTTGAGGTATCTATCTCTAAAAAGTAGCTTTTTTTCATAGGCTCATAACATAAACCTTTCTCTGAACACCCTTGAAAATACAGAGTAAACTCTATAGTTTTCATCTCACTAAGTTGAGAAGTTTTTTCTAAAGTAACTAGAACCGTTGGAGATTTAAGATAAACCATCTCTTCGCCATGTTTTACACTTTTTGGTTTATCAACCTGCAAAACTCTTAAACCTGTTCCATCTTCAAGCTCTACTTTTAGTTTATCTGCATAAAGATAGATATCTTTAGCTATCTCAACACTAGCTTCTATCTGCATCTTATCATTGAGATGAACCTCTGGTTTAAATGCCTCATCAGGTGTCCAATACTTTGGGGAACCACTTAAAACTAAAACACTTAACAGTAAAAATAAAAAGATTTTTTTCATATAGACTCTTTCTTGTAGATTTATTTTTTATTATACAAACAAACACTTAACAAAAAGACACTCTGTCTTATAGTTTTAATATCAGGCAGTATTTACTTCCCACTTTAAAACTTCTTTTATATTAAATCATGCCAACAATCTTTCAAATCATTTAAAAAACTTTTAACTTTATCATCTCTACACTTATATCTATCTATCTCTTGTTTTGTTTTTGAAATAGCATCTATGCAAGTTTTAAGAACTTCTTTGTATTGAGTATTTGAAAGTCCGCAACTGTTTTTTGCAAATGATCTATATGTTTTGTCTTTCCACCAAAGTTTTCCATCACCTAGTTTCAATGCTGGTATATCATTTTTTATATAGATAGTTGTCGTTATAACATCGTATATGGGGGCTAGTCTTGTATCTTCATAGTCTTTATCATAGAGTATGCCATAGTTTTTTAGATGTCCATCTCCATTTCTCAAAAGGTGGTTCATTATAAGTGCTGTTAAAAAGATTTTTAAAGATTTTTTTCTCTCTTGTGGGTTTATAACATCTTTTATAACTCTTGTTAGTTCTTCATAAGAACCATTATACTTCTCATCTGTTGCTCTTGCTGTAAGTACACACATATCTTCAAAAGCTAGGTAAGTGTTATCTTCTTTAACATCAAACCTTTTCATTATAAACATAGACAGGTCTTCACTTATATAAAATTCTGGAGTTTCAAGACCTGCATTTTTTACAGCACGCATACAAAAGTACTCATTTAATGCAAGGTTTGGGTAGGAACTTTCCCACGATTTTACTATATAATGCTCAAATGCCATTGTAGTTTTATTTTGAGCTGTTAAAAGCAACTTTGGCTGAACACCTGAAACTCCAGAACGGATAGCAAACTTTTGCATCAACTCTTCAAAAAGATTTGTTTTACTGCTGTTTAATATATCATCTAATTTCAAGATATCTTTTTCATCAACAATCTCATTAAACTTTACACGACCAAGCATATATGGACCAATAAGCCTTAAAAAGTTTATGTCATCCATGTTTTGGATTTTTGCAAAATGGTTTTTAATAGCCTCTTTTAATGCACCCTCTGGCATATTCATCTCAAAAATAGGATGAAGTTTTTTTGAGTTCCAGCTAGAGTTTCGGACAGGCATAGTTAAAGATACAAGAGAAGAAGTGTCATCTTTATAGTTAAATACATATTGTTCATTTTCATAACTCAAGCCACCACAAAGAGTTCGGTTAGTATAGACTTTTAAACTACTTTCTTTCATCTAAAATCTCTTCTAATGTTCTTGGATGACCCTTTTGCCTTAGAGAAAACTCAAAACCAAGTAGGTCTAAGATAGTTTCAACTTTTTTTATACCAACTTCATCTATAAAGCCATTTTCTATTTTACTGATGGTTCTTTTTGTAATTCCTGAGTAATTTTCTAAATCATTTTGAGACCATTTTTTAGATTTTCTACAAGTTTTTATCTCTAAACCAAGTTTTTCAAGTGTCATAGAGTATCCTAAATATGAAATATATTTCTTATTTTAATCAACTTTAGCTTAAATAAGAATTATACTTCTTTTATTTTTAATATCTCTCATAATAAATATATACAGTTTCAACATTTGTTAAATCGGAATTTTGTATAATGCCTGTCGTATGTTGCTTTGTGAACTAAGCAACCCAAATGTAGCGAAACTAGAGATATAGCCAAATCAAATAAAAAAAGAGATGCAATGACATTGAGTAATACAGATAGAAAAATAATAGAAGACTCCATAAGAGATATAAAGGACTTTCCAAAAGAGGGCATAGTCTTTAAAGATATTACAACTCTTCTTAACAACAAAGAAGCTTATGGTGTGTTGATGAAGCACTTACATCAAAGATATAAAGAGTATAACCTTGACTACATAGCAGGCATAGATGCTAGAGGTTTTATATTTGGTGCGGCATTGGCTCAGATGCTAGGGCTTGGTTTTGTTCCTATAAGAAAAAGAGGTAAACTTCCATATACAACTTATAGTGAAAAATATGCTTTAGAGTATGGTGTTGATGAGATCGAGGTGCATATAGATGCTTTTAGCGGAGTGCCAAATGCAAGGGTTCTTATGATTGATGACCTTATAGCAACTGGCGGAACAGCAAATGCAGCCGCAACTCTTATAAATCAAACAGGTGCTATATGTGTAGAGTCTTGTTTTATTATCGGTCTGACTTTTTTAGATGGTATAAAAAAACTAGAAGAAAAGTCTCCTGTTTATTCTCTCATAGAGGTTGATTGATGTATATACCAAAAGCATCCAAATACGACCCTGATGAAAATGGTCACTTTGGAATTTTCGGTGGTCGTTATGTTCCTGAAACACTTATGCCCGCACTTTTACAACTAAAAGATGAGTATGAAAAGATACGATTTGATAAAAAGTTTTGGGAAGAAGTACACTACTATCTTAAAGATTATGTTGGTCGCCCTTCCCCTTTATACTATGCAAAAAATATATCTGATGAGCTTGGAGCAAAGGTATATTTTAAAAGAGAAGACCTAAACCATACAGGAGCCCACAAGGTAAACAATGTGATAGCTCAAGGCTTGATGGCAAAAAGGTTGGGTTATAAAAAAGTTATAGCTGAAACAGGTGCTGGACAACATGGAGTAGCAACTGCAACTATCTGTGCTTTACTTGGTTTAGAGTGCGAAGTTTTTATGGGTGCAAAAGATGTACAAAGACAAGAGTTAAATGTCTTTCGTATGAAACTTCTAGGAGCAAAGGTAAACTCTGTAGAGAGTGGGAGCAAAACTTTAAAAGATGCTATGAACGATGCTATTCGCCACTGGGTAACAAATGCAAGAGATACTTTTTATATTATCGGAACAGTTGCTGGTCCACACCCCTACCCTACGATGGTTAGAGATTTTCAAGCTATCATAGGCTATGAAGCAAGAGCTCAGATACTACAAAAAGAGAACAGACTTCCTGATCATATTATCGCTTGTATTGGTGGTGGCTCAAATGCTATTGGTATGTTTCAACACTTTTTAGAAGATGATGAAGTTGAGTGTATTGGTATAGAAGCTGGTGGACTAGGTATAGAAACTAACAAACATGGATGCTCTTTGAAGAAGGGTCGCCCTGGGGTTTTACATGGTCAGATGAGTTATACACTTCAAGATGAAGATGGACAAATACTTGAAGCTCACTCTATATCAGCAGGGCTAGACTACCCAGGTATTGGACCAGAACACTCATTTCACAATGACAACAAAACTATAACTTATGACAACATAACAGACCAAGAAGCACTAGATGCCTTTGTTTGGTTGTCTCGTAAAGAGGGGATTATACCAGCATTTGAAAGCTCTCATGCTGTGGCTTATCTTAAAAAACTATCAAATATAAAAGACAAGCTTATCATAGTAAATCTTTCAGGTCGTGGCGATAAAGATATGATACAAGCAAAAGATATACTAAACTTTGACTAAAAAATAAAACAACGGAGAAAATAATGAATATTGAACTACTAAATAAAAACACAAGTGATATAGACTCAGATATAAGAGTAGAGTTTTTGACTCAAGATATCTTAGATGGACATATAGAAAAAGCTACACTAGATAAGGCTGGCTTTAAAGCAGAGCAAGACTCTACATGCTTTTTACATGAAAAAGGAGTCTTGTTTTGTGGACTAGAGAGTAAAAAAAGTGATGATATGAGAGCTACAACAGTGAGCATGATAAAGGCTCTCAAAGCATCTAACTACGAAAGTGCATCTCTAGGTGTTGCTAAAAACAACACACTCCAAGCGATGGTAGAGGGCATCATCTTAGGCTCTTATGAGTTTAACGACTACAAGTCTTCACCAAAAGAGATAAGTTTAAAAACAATCTCACTAGCTTCTAATGAGCTTGACTTTGATGAACTTAAAAAAACTTTTGATGAAGCGGTAATCATCTCAAATGCTACTTGCTTTACTCGTGACATAGTAAACACTGCCCCACAAGAGTTGAACCCTGAAACTTTGGCAATACTGGCTAGTAAACTTGCAATTGATAATGGCTTAGAGTATAATATCTTTGGTGAAGATAGACTAAAAGAGGAAAAAATGAACTCTATGCTAGCGGTTGGGCGAGCATCCATACATGAAAGTCAGCTAATCCATCTAGCATACAAACCTGCAAATCCTAAAAAAATTATCTCACTTGTTGGAAAAGGTTTAACTTACGATAGTGGCGGTTTAAGCCTAAAACCTGCAGCATCTATGGTAACTATGAAGATGGATAAAGCTGGTGCTTGTGCAGTTTTAGGAATCATAAAAGCGGTAAGTGAGCTAAAGCTAGATATTGAAGTCCATGCTTTTGTTGGTGCGGTTGAAAATATGATAGGTGGCAATGCTTATAAACCTGATGATGTTTTAGTCTCAAGAAGTGGAACAACTATAGAAGTTAGAAACACAGATGCTGAGGGTCGTTTAGTATTGGCAGATGTTTTAACCTATGCTCAAGATACTATAGAAGCAGATGCTATCTTTGACTTTGCAACTTTAACTGGTGCTTGTTTAGTAGCTCTAGGTCAATACACAACAGGTCTCATGGGACACTCACACAAACTAAAACATGATATCTCAAGAGCAGGAACTGCATCTGGCGAGCTTACAGGTTCTCTTCCGTTTAACAAGCATCTTAAAAAACTGCTCAAAAGTGATATAGCAGATATATCAAATGTATCTTCAAAACCCTATGGCGGAGCTATCACAGCAGGTCTATTTTTAGATAAGTTCATCCAAGATAAAAACAAAAACAGATGGATACACTTTGATATAGCAGGTTCAGCATATACCGAAACTCCTTGGGATTGTAATGTTTATGGTGGAACTGGTGCTGGTGTTCGTTTGATGAGTGAGTATCTTAAAGGTTTATAGTCTAAAATACCTCAAAATTACCTCTCGTGGAGAGAGGTAAAATAAATAGCTTTATGATAGATCAAAACTGAGGTTGTAAGAATGGTATAACTTGTTTTTTACGACTTAAAACTCCATCTAGCCAAACTTGAGAGTTTTCAAGCTTTGCACTAAATGCGGACTCTATTTTACTCTCATCATCGCTAACTACTAAAAGCTGAGAACCCTCTTTCATAATATCTGTCAAAAGAAGAAGTACACTGTGAAGCCCACTCTCATCTTTTAACTTTCTCATATCTTTAAAAAGATCATTTTTTACCTCATCAAAAACACTCAAGTCAACAACTTCAAGTTGCCCTACTCCAAGCTTTGCATTTCCCATATCAAACTCTTTATAGTCACGAGTAGTAAGCTCCCTAGGAGTTGCTCCAGCTACTGCAGACTTGACTATAAACATCTCCATACCAAGTGCTTTATACTCTTGTATCTCTGCGATTTGGGCTAGCTCTTTAACTATTTTTGTATCCAGCTTTGTGCATGTAGGTGATTTGAAGATTACTGTATCGCTTAGGATAGCACACATCATCATACCTGCAATATTTTTAGGAATTTTAACATCATAATAATCATAAGCCTCTTTTATAACTGAGTTAGAAGAGCCAATAGGTCTTATCCAGCATTCAAGTGGTGCGGCGGTTGTTAAGTCACCTAGTTTATGATGATCGTAGATGCCAAGAATAGTAGCATCTGCAATATCCTTAGGAGCTTGTGCCAGATCTGAAAAATCCACTATATAAACCTCTTCTCCTGCATAAGAAGTTTTAAGCTCTGGAACATCTGCTCCAAATTTATTTAAAATAAACTTAGTTTCAGGAGATATTTCACCTTGACGAGTAGCGATACAATCTTCACCTAATTGTTTTTTGAGATAAGCTAAAGATATAGCTCCTACAACAGAGTCAGAATCTGGATTTGTATGACCGAGAACATATATTGACATATTTATAACCTTATATTTTTTTGTAACTATATTTTTTATCTGCTTATTATTTAATAAACTCTACAACTTCTTCGTAAGACAATCTTAATTGTTCTGACTGTTCATTTAGCCTATAGCCTAGAGGAATAACTAAAGAGAGTTGATACTGTTTTGTATCTAACCCTAGTGCATCTTCTACATCTTTTTTATCATAGCCCTCTATTGGGCAAGAGTCTATACCTAAAGTTGCCGCACAGTTCATAATATTTGAAGCAGCTAGATAGGTTTGTTTTGAACTCCAAGCATATATATTTTCATCACTTTTAAGAGTTTCTTTTAGATGTCCTGCATATAAACCTAAATAAAAGTCTAGTTTATCTTGTGGCATCTCCCGTCTTTTAAACCTAGCTTCAGGTATCTTAGATGCTGGTTTAAGAGCATCTATCTTTGCCAATATAACTACTAGATGCGAGCATGAAGTTATCTGAACTTGATCCCAGCAAAGGGGTCTAAGCTTAGCTTTTAACTCTTCGTTTGTTATGACTAAAAATTTCCAAGCTTCCATACCAAAAGAGGATGGGGCTTTGATCCCTGCTGTCAAAATCTCTTTTATATCTTCATCGCCAATCTTTTTATTTTCATCAAAAATCTTGCAAGCATGTCTAAAGTCTATAGCTTCTTTAAATGTTTTTGTTTTCATGTAGTTCCAATTCCTTTTTTAAATATTGACCAGTATAACTACCAGTTTTTTCGTATGTAGATGCTAGTAGCTCAGGTGAACCTTCTGCGATAATAAGACCGCCACCGCTACCACCTTCTGGACCCATATCTATAACCCAGTCAGCATTTTTTATCATATCTAAATTGTGTTCAATAATCAACACACTATTTCCAAGCTCCACAAAATGATGAAGAACTTTTGTGAGTCTATCAACATCAGCAAAGTGAAGTCCAGTTGTTGGTTCATCTAAAATATATAGAGTTTTACCTGTATCTTTTCGACTTAGCTCTTTGCCTAGTTTGATCCTTTGAGCCTCTCCACCAGAGAGTGTAACAGCATTTTGACCAAGAGTTATATAACCTAAACCAACATCAACAAGAGTTTTCATTTTTATATTTATCTTAGGTATTGGTCTGAAAAACTCATACGCCTCATCTACACTCATAGCCAAAACATCAGCTATTGTCTTGCCTTTGTAGTTTACCTCTAAGGTTTGTTGGTTATACCTTTTTCCATGACAAGTATCGCATTTTACCATGATGTCTGGTAAAAAGTGCATCTCTATTTTTATCTCACCCTCACCTTGACACTTCTCACATCTTCCGCCTTTTACATTGAAGCTAAACCTTGAAGTTGTATAGCCTCTTATTTGTGACTCTTTTGTTTGGCTAAATAGATTTCTTATCTCATCCATTACCCCCGTATAGGTTGCAGGGTTGCTTCGTGGAGTTCGCCCTATGGGGCTTTGGTCAAGATATATCACCTTATCTACATGCTCTAAGCCTGTTATCTCTACGCCTGCCACCTTGTTTACTTTTCTTGCATGATTTAGTAGCTCTCTTGCTGTTGGGAGAAGAGTTTGAAGCATCAGAGAACTTTTTCCACTTCCACTTACACCAGTTATACAAACAAAGTTATTTAGTGGAATTTTTGCACTTAAGTTTTTTATATTGTTTAGAGTTACATTTTTTATCTCTATATGCTTTTCTTGAGGGCGTCTATAAAAGTACTCTATCTGCTTCCTTCCATAAAGATAATCAGCAGTAAGAGTTTTAGCTTTTTTAAGTTTATCAAGAGTTCCAGCAAAAACAACCTCTCCACCAAACTTACCAGCACCCTTACCTATATCTACTATAAAGTCAGCATTTTCTATAGTTTCTTTGTCGTGTTCAACTACTATGACACTATTGCCTTTTTCTTGAAGGCTTCTAAGTGTGCGGATAAGTTTTTTAGTATCTCTTTCATGTAGCCCTATGCTAGGCTCATCTAAAACATATAAAACACCTGTCAAACCACTACCTATCTGAGAGGCGATACGAATCCTTTGAGCTTCTCCACCACTTATGGTTCTAGCATCTCTGCCCAGTGTTATGTAGCCAAGCCCAACATCAAACAAAAAGTAAAGTCTCTCTCTTATCTCGTTTAAAATTGGTTGTGCTATTTGGGTGCTTTGCTCATCTAAGTATTTAAAGTTAGACTCATCTGCAAACCATCTATATGTTTTTTCTATAGGCATCTCTAAAAGATCTGCTATACCTTTTTGCCCTACTTTCACTGCTAGTGATTCAAGTTTTAGTCTATTTGAGTTACAAACATCACAAACTTTTTCACTCATATACTCAGCTAACTCTTTTTCATCTTTAAACATATCATAAGCTATACGAACTATCCCAGGGAAAACTCTTTTTACCTCATGCTTTTTCCAAAGAAAAGTAACCTCTTCGGGATTGCCATGTAAAATAGCCTTTTTTTGATACTCCTCAAGCTCTGAATAGGGAATAGTTATATCTATCTTATTTTTAGTACAAAAACCTTTTAAGAAAGTAAAATAATATCCCTTGTTAAACCCATAGACTATCTTCACTCCACCTTTTTCTATAGGCAGGTCGATATCTATGATTTTATCATAGTCAAGTGCATAGCGAAGACCAAGTCCATCGCACTCACTACAAGCACCCTTAGGCGAGTTAAAAGAAAAAGATAGAGGTTCAAGTGCATCAAAGCTTATCTTACAGTCAAAACAAGCATTATGTTCAGAGTAGTGGATACTTGAGTCTTTTATATCTAACTCTTTATGGTTAAGTATATCTACTTCAAGTTCGCCATAACTCTCTTTTAAAGCTTTTTCAACATCAGATGCTATTCGTTCTTTATTTTCTGCTTTTACTACGACTCTATCTACAACAACTTTAATAGTGTGTTTTTTAGTTTTACTTAGTTCTATCTCTTCATCAAGACGAACCATAACACCATCTATCATAGCCCTTACATAACCTTTATGGACTAAGGACTCTAGTAGGTCAGCATAAGAACCTTTTTTCTCTCTCACAAGTGGAGCTAAAAGAACTAGCTTTGCTCCCTCTGGTAGTTTTGCAACCTCACCAATAATATCAGAAGCAGACATCTGCGAGATAACTTTTTTGCATTTATGGCAATGCTGAATACCCACACGAGCAAATAACAATCTAAAATAATCATAAATTTCTGTTATCGTTCCAACAGTTGAGCGAGGATTTTTACTTGTTGTTTTTTGATCAATAGCAATAGCAGGAGTAAGCCCATCTATCTTATCAACATCAGGTTTTCCGACTCTATCTAAAAATTGACGAGCATAGGAGGACAAAGACTCCATATATCGCCTTTGACCCTCAGCATAAAGAGTATCAAAAGCTAGAGTAGATTTACCACTTCCACTGATGCCAGTCATCACAACTAACTCATTTTTAGGAATAGATAAATTTATATTTTTTAAATTATTTTCTCTAGCACCTGTAATTTTT
>JAERRX010000044.1 GCA_016735225.1 Sulfurimonas sp.
AGAAAAATCACTTGCAAATACTCAGTTTCTAAAAATGAGTTTAACAACAAAGTTTCCATACAACTTCTAATGAGTAAAATATACTAAGTTTTGAGAAAATAAAAGCATATTTAATTATTGTTTGAAGTTATCTATAAGATAACTTTTATTATAATTTACTCTATATGATTTTATGAAAATATAAACAGGAGATATAGCTTATGAAAGTAGAAGTTGTATGGAAACTTTGTTGTTAAACTCATTTTTAGAAACTGAGTATTTGCAAGTGATTTTTCTGTTTCGTGGCATCTCATAAACTCTTCTAAAGGCGATAAGTTCGAGAGTTTTTCTTTGATGTGGGTATTGTCTTACTTCGATTTTTGAGTGGGACTTATCACTTCCCATAAGCTTTATGCTTACAACCTCTGCATCTTTGAGTAAAAAAGATGCTTTAGGATTTGCTTCTCCATAGGGTTCAAAATTTTCTAAAAGGTCTAAGAGTTCAAGGTCTATATCATCACTAGATAAAATACCAAGAGCATCCTCTTTGGGTATAAAGTCATCAGGGTCTAGCTTAGATGCATCTTTGTTTATAGCATCTCTAAAGATATCTATCTTGTCCTTATCAAGCCCTAGTCCTGCTGCCATCTTATGACCGCCAAACTTATTTAAGAGATGCTCACTTTTTTTTATCAACTCATAGATGCTCACTTCGCCGATGCTTCTTGCACTACCTTTTGCTATACCATCTTTTATGCTTAAGACTATGGCAGGTTTAGCAAACTTATCTACAAGTCTTGCTGCAACTATACCGACAACTCCCTCATGCCAACCCTCATTTGCTACTACTATAACATCTGTACTTGCATCTACTTTTTCTATGGCTTCTTTTGTTGTTTGTGCTTCGGTTTCTTTTCTTAAGTCATTTAGTTTGCCCAAGAGTTCAAACTGTTTATAGGCTTTGTTTGTGTCCCTCGCTGTAAAAAACTCTAGGGCGATAGATGCATCTTCGAGCCTACCAGCTGAGTTGATGCGAGGGGCTATCATAAAAGCTATATCTTCACTAGAGATGCTACTCTTGTTTAAAAAGTCTTTTATTATCATAGAAGATGGGCGAGAAGAGTTCATAAGAACTTTTAAGCCCTCTTTTACTAGAGTACGATTTATATCAACAAGTGGCATAATATCTGCAATAATCGCAATAGCTAAAATATCTAAAAACTGCTTCATATCTATGTCGAGCTTCATCTCTTTTTTTACAAGAGCTAAAAGCAACCATGCAACCTGAGCCCCACAAATCTCTTTAAATGGATACTCGCAAGTTTGCAACTTTGGATCAACTATAGCAAAAGCATCTGGTAGTATCTCACTAGGTGTGTGATGATCGCTTATGATAAGATCTATCTTTTTTTCTTTGCATATCTTTGCTGCCTCTATAGCGGTGATACCATTATCTACAGTTATAACTAGGTTGGCATCTACTCTTTTTAAAACCGACGGAGATACACCATAACCATCTCTAAATCTATTTGGGATTATAACCTCAAGAGGGTAGGGTATCTGTCTGAAAAAGTCTGTCATTATCGCACTTGAACTAACTCCATCAACATCATAGTCCCCAACTAAGGTGATCTTTTCTTTACTTTTGATGGCTCTTGCTATTCTTTTTGCTGACTTAGAAGCATCTTGGAGTAGGGCAGGGTTTGGAATCTGTGAGAGTTTTTTTTCTTCACTCTCAAAACGAGAGGAAAGAGTGTTAAAAAGTTCTTGTTTATTTATAGTTTTCAAATTGTTTGTTGTTCATTTAAACTAGCTTTTACAAATGCTAGTATTGCAGGGTTTGGAGTTTGAAGTCTTGATGTAAACTCTGGATGAAACTGAACACCTAAAAACCATGGATGATCTTTAATCTCAACAGTTTCTATAAGTCCCTTAGACTCTCCTGTAACTATCATTCCTGCTTTTTCTAGTTCTTTGCGGTATGAAGGATTTGCCTCATATCTATGGCGATGTCGCTCTAAGATGGTTTTTTCTCCATTGTATGCTTCTCTTAAGATAGAGCCTGCTTTTGTATCACAAGGATACTCGCCAAGACGAAGAGTTCCTCCCATCGGTGACTTATGAGTACGAAGTTGAGTATCTCCACTTTGATCTAAAAAATTATCTATAAGGTATATCATAGGATGTGGTGTTTCTTTGTCAAACTCAATAGAGTTAGCCCCCTCTAGTCCTAAGACATTTCTAGCATACTCTATGAGAGTTAGTTGCATCCCAAGACAGATGCCAAGATATGGAACCCTGTTTTCTCGAGCATATTGTATAGCTTTTATCTTACCTTCTATCCCACGGTTTCCAAATCCACCAGCAACTAAAACAGAGTCACAGTCGCCTAAAAGCTCCTCTGCTCCTCTTTCTTCTATCTCTTCACTATTTACCCAGCAAATCTCAACTCTTGCATCTAGATGCGCTCCTGCATGGATGAGAGACTCTGTTAGAGACTTGTAAGCTTCTTTAAGTTCAAGATATTTTCCAACAAAGCCAACAACTGTTCTGTTTTTTGGCTGAACTATCTTTTTAACCAAAGTATCCCATTTTTCCATATCAGGGTTTATCTCGCCTAGTTCTAGCTCTTTTGCGATAGGTTTTAGTATATGCTGTCTTAAAAAGGTAACAGGTATATCATAGATAGTAGCAGCATCTAGTGCTTCTATGACACTGTTTTGTGAAACATCACAACTCATAGCAAGTTTCTTTTTAAAGGTTTTTGGAAGTGGTCGCTCACTTCTTGCTATGATCATCTGAGGAGTGATTCCGATACGGCGAAGTTCTTGAACCGAGTGCTGAGTAGGTTTAGACTTCATCTCTCCTGCTGCTTTTATATAGGGGATAAGCGTAACATGTATGAAAAATGTACCAGCCACTTCATCATCATGCTTCATTTGGCGAATGGCTTCCATAAAAGGTAAGCCCTCTATATCTCCAACTGTTCCGCCAAGTTCGACTATAAGTATGTCATGTCCTTTGCCTGCTAGTTTGATGCGATTTACTATTTCACAAACTATATGAGGAATGACCTGAATAGTCTGACCTAAATAACCACCTGCTCTTTCTCGCTCTATAACAGAGGAGTAAACCTGTCCAGTTGTGAAGTTGGATGATTTTAGGTAAGAACTATCGAGAAATCTTTCATAGTTTCCTATATCGAGGTCGGTTTCTGCACCATCTTTAGTAACAAAAACCTCGCCATGCTCTAGTGGACTCATAGTCCCTGGATCGACATTTATATAGGGGTCTATTTTTAGCATACCTATCTCTTTACCTGAGTGCTTAAGTAAAGTACCAACACTAGCAGCTGTTATTCCCTTACCAAGAGAACTTAAAACCCCACCAGTCACAAAAATATATTTAGTCATACAAACACTCCAAAAAGTTTTTATTAATCGTGAATTATAGTATAGTTACACTTAATTAGTATATAATACTTTTAAAACAAAGGCTACTTATGGACTCAGTTATTTTATATATCGTCATGGCTCTAGGAATCTCTACTGTCCTAAACCTATTTTTTAAAAAAATAGGTGTTTCATCTATTATAGGCTATATCATTACTGGTACAATATTGGTTTATGCCTTTGACCTAAGACACCTAAACGATTCTCATACACTAGAACATATTGGTGAGTTTGGTATTGTCTTTTTGATGTTTACTATCGGTCTTGAAATATCTCTAGCAAAGATGGGTGGCATGAAAAAAGAGATATTTTTAAATGGCTTTTTGCAAGTGGCACTTACTGCTATTGCTGTCTATGGCATAAGTCATTATCTATTTGAGATGGATGAAAACCCAGCTTTAATCATCTCTCTTGCATTTTCTCTCTCCTCAACTGCTGTCGTTTTGAGCTATCTTAAAAGCTCCAAAGAGATATATACACCCTATGGACAAAAAGCAACTGGCATACTTATATTTCAAGATATAGCAGTTATTCCTATCTTGATACTGCTTGGATTTATGACAACTCAGGGCGAACAATCTATAAGCGAAGTCTTGATCGACACAGCAACGAGTGCATTTGTTGTTATTGCTCTTTTGTTTGTTGTGGGAAGAAGAGTTATGACTTGGTTGTTAAAATTTTCCGCCTCTAGTGAAGTTGATGAGCTGTTTATGGGTTCCGTTTTATTTATAGTTATAAGTGCTTCTCTTCTAGCATCGTATATGGGTTTTTCATACTCTTTGGGTGCATTTGTTGCAGGAATGATTATCGCTGAAACAAAATACCATCATAAGGTGGAAGTTGATATTGCCCCTTTTAAAGATATACTTTTAGGAACTTTCTTTATCATAGTTGGAATGAAGATTGATGTGGTGTTTTTTATAAATAATATTGCATTAATCATCGGTATTTTTGCTCTAGTATTAGTTTTAAAAACTATCATCATCTATCTCTTACTTCGCCTAACATCAGCTCACTCAACATCTTTAAAAACTGCCCTAGCCCTATCTCAAGTTGGAGAGTTCTCTTTTGTAATATTTGCAGTAGCTTTTTCTGGCAACCTCTTAGATAAAGAGTTAGGGTCATTGTTTGTGCTTGTGGTTATTTTTTCTATGATGGTGACACCATTTTTTATTAGCCATATAAACGCAATAGTTGATTATTTTACACATGAAGAGTATATGAGCTTAGATGTTGCAGATTTTGCTTCGAGAGAAAACCATGTTATTGTTTGTGGATACAGTGTTGTTGGTAAGTTTGTGACAAATCAACTAGATATGCTGGATGCTCCATATATTGTTATAGACAACTCTCCAAAACATGTCCAAGAAGCATTAGATAAAGGCATAGAAGCTTACCTCGGAGATATGTCTAAGCTAGCGATGCTTGATGCTCTTCATGCTCAAAGCTCATCAGCTGTTATAGTTACCCTTGATAATATTGACAAAAAAAGAGCTATATGTGAAGCTGTCATAAAGCATACTAAAGATGTAAACCTTATAGCAAAGGTTACATCTTTAGAACATAAAAACACACTTAAAGAGCTAGGTGTTGATATCGTAGTAGATGGAAAGATAGAAGTAGCACGAGTCTTAGTAGAAAGAATGATAACTTGTAAACTAAAAACATAAGTAGCTTTTTGCTACTTCTTGTTTGGGAGTTCGCAAAGCTATAAAAACCCTTCAAATAGCAGGGCTATATAAGGCTTTTACGAAGTTTATCTATTTAGTTACCTCTTGAGCCTGGTTTTATAGCTTCACTTCCATCTTTGCATAATGGACAATCATCTGGTGCATAGATCTCAAATGTAAAATCAGCAAGAGCAAAAAATGGTATATCTTGAGGAAGTTTACAGTTTGGTTTTGTCTCTATATCACTTCCCTCACGCTTGCAAAAACCACGGTTAGCAAGTGCCGAAATACCAACAATCTCTCCGCCTAACTCTTTTACGACCTTAGCCGCTTCCATAGCAGAACCACCAGTTGTGATGATATCTTCACACATTAAAACCTTCTCGCCACTACTTACTTCAAAACCACGGCGAATACTCATAACTCCATCGACTCTCTCAGCAAAGATAAAACGAACATCAAGAGCTTGTGCAAGAGCAAAACCTGCTATAAGTCCACCAAGGGCAGGAGCGCAAACAGTATCTACTTTTAGTCCATTTTTCCTTATCTCTTTTGCTAAGGTTTCGGCTAAAACTTTTGCAACCTTTGGGTCTTCTAAAACCTTTGCAGATTGCAGATAAAACCTAGAGTGATTTCCGCTACTAAGTTTAAAATGCCCCTCTAAAAGAGCATCTGCATCCATATATATCTTTTTAATATCCATTTTATCTCCCTTGATCAGTTAAACTTTTAAGATTTCCGCTTCTTTATCTTTTAGGATAGTTTCAATTTTTGTTGTGAACTTATCAGTTGTTTTTTGTACTGCATCTTGAGCTGATTTTGACTCATCTTGAGTGACTTCTTTATCTTTTTCAAGTTTTTTTATCTGGTCATTTGCATTTTTTCTGTCATTTCTTATAGAAACCTTTGCATTTTCACCCATGCCTTTCATCTGTTTAACTGACTCTTTTCTTTGCTCAACCGTCATGGCAGGAAAGTATAGTTTTATGAGGTCGCCATCGTTGTTTGGACTTGCTCCAACATTACCAGCAGAGATAGCTGACTCGATAGTAGGAAGTAGGTTTTTCTCCCAAGGGTTTACGACAATAGTTGTAGCATCTACAGCTATAACTGAACCAACTTGATCAAGAGAGGTCGGAGTCCCATAGTAGTCGATCTTAACATTGTCTAAAACAGAGGTAGTAACCTTTCCTGTTCTAAGTGTTTTAAAATCTCTTTGCATATGTTCTATGCTTGATGTCATTTTAGTTTCACATGAGTTGTATATTTCATTTAGCATCTGTGTTCCTTGTAATTTGAATAATTCTTATGATATTGTAGCGAGAATAGTTTTAAAAGATAGAGATAGTTGCAAAAATGCAACTATCTTGTTGAGCTTATTGGGCTTGTTGAGTTTGTTTCTTTCGCAACTGGAGCTATTTCTGGTGCTTCAACAGGAGCAGGAGCAACAACCTTTGTTGTTTCAACTGGAGCTATTTCTGGTGTTTTAATGGGAGCAGGAGAATCAGGAGCTATTGTTGGTGTTTTAACAGGAGCAACAACCTTTGTTGTTTCAACAAGACTATCTACAACAGATGCCTGAGCATTAGATGAGTAGAGGTAGCCAAGAGCGATAGTGTTTGAAACAAATAAAAACCCTATAAGAAATGTTGCTTTTGTTAAAAAAGCTGCTGGTCCTTTAGCACCAAAAACAGACTCATTTGAGCCACTGTATGCACCAAGACCGATGCTTGAGCTTTTTTGTAATAGCACAGCAATAACTAAAATTACAACTAAAACTATTTGAACAATAAGTAAAAAACTAGTTGTCATTTAAAATCCTAAGTTTAAAAAGTGGCGAATTATACCTAAATAATTTGAAATTTACAAAATATATTAATAATTTCAGGATTTTTAAGTAGGCTAAGGATAAAATAAAATTTATAGGAGTATAATTTTAAAAAAGTTTAGGATAAATATGAAAGATTTTAGAAAGATTATTTTTGTTTTGATCATAGCGACATTATTGTTGCAGATGTTTGTTTTAAAAAAAGATAAAGAGCAAGAAGATAAAAAAATAGAAGATAAAAAAATATCCTCTTTTGAGTTTCATAGTTTAGCTTCATAGTAGCAAATGATGAAAGTTAGTTCAGAGTTTTCAAAACATGCCCTAGAGTATGACTCTCACAATGTCATTCAAAAAAAAGTAATTAAAAAACTACTAGAAAAACTTAAAAAAAAACCTGAAAATATTTTAGACCTAGGTTGCGGTAGTGGAGCTTTACACAATAGTTTGACATGGAAATACAAGCATTTTACAGGAGTGGATTTTGCTTCTGGTATGCTAGAGTTACATCCAAAGTCAGAAAATTGTGAATGCATCTATGGTGATTTTAACGATGAGATGCTCTTTGAAAATCTTTCTACCTATAGTTATGATTTTATTTTTTCAGCCTCAGCTTTGCAATGGGCAGGTAACCTTGATATGGTATTTAAAAATATAAAAGATTTAGATGCACCAGTAGCCTTAGCTATTTTTACTCAAAATACTTTTAAAATACTAAACGAAACAGCATCTTTAAAACCACTTTTAAGAAGTGCAGATGAGATAAACTCACTTCAAGAAAAATACTTTGATGCGGAGTTTGAGATAGTAAACTATAAATTAGAGTTCAACTCTACAAGAGAGATGTTTAAGTATATAAAAAACAGTGGAGTAAGTGGAGCAAGAAAAGTTCTTGATTATAAGCAAACAAAAAAACTATTAAGAGAATACCCTCTGAATTATTTAGAGTTTGAGGTTGCTTTTATTCACTCTCGTTAAGAACTATCTCTTTTTCAAGATTGTAAAGTTCATATCGTATATGTTTAAAGCTTTCACTATAAGTAATATCGCTAAGTTTAAAAAGTTCTTCTAAAACTCTCGAAGACTCTTGTGCTCTTTTAAAATTTGCAACTATGATGCTTTTTATATCTACTCTTGTAAGTTCACTTTTTGTAGATGGACGAAGTACATCGTTGATACTATCTCTATGTAAGAGGAGTTCATCTATCTCTTTTATACTGGCTTTGTGTCTAAGTTCTTTGAGTTGTTTTGAGAGAGTTTTGTTGTTGTCACGGAAACGAAGTATATCTTCAACTACACGGATACCCTCTTTTAAGCGGTTGATATTTGCATCACACACCCGATAAAGCTCGGGTGAGAGTTGATGTTTAGTCATCGCCACCAAATATTCCAAAAAGATGCAATAGAGCAGTGAAGATATTTAGAAAGTCTAAATAGAGTGCTATAGCTCCATCAATAGGAGTTTCATAAGCACCTTTCATTATATTTTGAGTATCATATATTACCAATACACTAAATAGTAAGACAACTACACCAGATATTGCAATACTTATAATTGGGTTGCCTAAGAAGATATTAATTACTGAAAACAATATAATTACTACAAGAGCAATCATTAATGGTTTAGTGTAACCTGTAAAGTCTTTTGTGGTTTTAATAGCAAAAAAGCTCATAGATCCAAAAACCACTGATGTCATAGCAAAAGCATTGCCAATAATAGCACCACCACCACTCATATCAAGTGTGCGAGCAAGTAAAGGAGCGAGCATTAAGCCAGTCATAAATACAAACCCAAACATTACTAAAAGGTTGATCCCTGGTTTATGTTTTACAAAGTGAAGACCTATTAAAAGCCCTATCTCTAATAAAAAAAGTGGTAAAAACCATGCTGCAATTGCACCTGCAAGAGGAACACCAACATAGGCACCAACTGCTCCAGCCATCATAGATGCTGCAAAGAGCTTGTATGTTTCTTTTACAAAAGAGATAATCTGTGTATCACTTTTTGCTGCGTTGTCATAAGTAAACGAACTACTTCTCGCATAGTCACGGTCATAAAGTCCCATATCTTCCTCCTAAGGAATAATTTTGTTGTGTGAATTTTATATATAAAGAGTTAATACATAGCAACAAATTAGCTAAAAATTTTACTTAATAGTGTAAGCACTATAATTTAAGATACCAAAATAAGCACTAATAATTTCACAAAATTTTGGAAGTCTTTGGATGTAGTAGAAGGTACTTAAGAGATCTGTGAGGTTTTAAAAGTATGGTAAATAAACACTTCTTTTGATATTTTTGTATATTCTTATCTCACTTAAGAAACCTCTAAGCAACCTTTGCCTATAATTCCCGTCCACAAACAAAGAGACCTAATGTTTAGGCTCAACGAGACTTCTACTAAGAAGAACTCAAACTGTTTGAGATCATT